>DATHMO010000084.1:0-45962 GCA_035486995.1 Bryobacteraceae bacterium | reverse complement strand
TGGGACGCCGCGAGGAAAAACAAAGCCAGGGCCCGGACGCAACTCCACCGTCGGCTTGCGGCGGGCTGATCTGTCCGAGAACTCGTCTTCGTCGCCACGGCTAAACGAATGCAGACCATTTTATATGGTTAGGAGGGTGTCAGCTATGCGCGGTGCGCGGGAGTCACCGGCTTCTTGCGGAATAGCTTGAACCCAGGATTATTCGCGGATGTTCCGTAGGCCACGGTGGCGGGGACAGTGAGCTCGGCTTCGGTGCCCGCTCCCTGCGCGGTCCAGAAATCTAATCTCGCGCCGATGTGTTTCGCACGCTCGCGCATCCCGGGCAACCCCCAGTGGCCGTCACGCCCGCCTTGTTCCAGGACCTTCGGGTCGATGCCTTTTCCATCATCGCGAATGCGCAAGCGTAGCAGACTGTCCTCGTACCGGATCTCGGCTTCAATTTGGCGTGCTTGTGCGTGAAGGAACGCGTTTCGTAACAACTCGCAGGCAATCCGATAGACTTCGTCTTCGAGGACAGGGAACAAGTTTCGTCTCTCGCCTTCCACTGTCAGACGGAAGCTCGCGGGATCGCAATCGACATCTTGCGAGCTCTCCAGTTGTTGACCCATTGCGGCTAGCAGGTGTTCCAAATGGCGGTGAGCCGCCGTTTCAGAGCGCAAATCCTGGATCGCATTGCGCCCCTCCTCGATTGCCTGTTCGGTCCGTTCCAGGGCTTCGTCGAGAACCTCCAGCGCCGCCTCCGGGCGCCGCGGAAGCATGTTCCGAGCCGCCTGAAATCGGAACATCAGGCCGTGGAAACTCTGCAGCAGGGTGTCGTGCAATTCGCGCGCGATACGCGTGCGCTCGCCGACGCGCGCCTCCAGGCGCAGGTTGAATTCGCGTGCAAGCTGATGCAGCCGGTACCGGTACACGCCCCACAGCGTTAGCACGAAAATCGCGCCGCACGATGCGCGGAATAACGTGGTCTGGTACCAGGCCGGGAGAATCCGGAAATCCAGAGCGGCACCGGCTTCATTCCAGACGTTACCGTCGTTGCTTGCTGTGACGCGGAATCGATAGTTGCCGGGCGGAAGATCGGTATAGAAAGCCTGTCGGCGTCCGCCGGCATCCTGCCAGCCCGCCTCGTGTCCTTCCAGGGTGTAGCGGAAGCGAACCTTTTGGGGCACCGCAAGATTGGTGGCAGTGTAGTCGATTTCCAGATCTCGAATCAAAGGCGGCAGGGAAACCCTTCTGTTCGCTGCGTAGGGTTTCCTGTTGGCAATCATGTCTTCGACATGCACGGGCGGGGGCGGCGAGTTCGAACGCCACGCATCCGGATTCACCATTTGCAGTGACGAACTGGTATTCACAAACCATAGTCTTCCATCCATTGACTTCGCGGCCGGGTTGAAAGCGGCGCCTGAGGACTGGGCACCATCGACAGCGTCGAGCAATGTCACCGCGAGAATGGCATCCGGGTGCGCCCACCACTTTCGCACTTCGTCGCGTGCAATCCGCATCACCCCGCATTGGCCGTTTAGCCAGAGATTGTCGTGATTGTCCATGACGACCCCGTAGAGCTTGTCACAGGGAAGCCCGTTGCGAACGGTCATGGTTTGCGAACGGCCATTTTTCCGGGCCATAAGTCCGAATAACGCCGCCCCCAGGACGGACCCGTCCGGGTTGACCATCACTTGATTAATCATCGCGCCGAAGTCTAGGACGGTGCTTCGCTTGAACGGAAAAACCTCCAGCTTGCCTTGGGCATACCGGGCCAGATCGCCCGTCACCAGGCCCAGCCAGACGCCGCCCTGGGGGTCCGCGTCCAGTTGCCGGACGCCGGGCATTCCAGGCGCGGGCAACTCATCCTGAACCTCGAAGTTCCGGATACGAAACAGAGTCCTGACGCTACCCTTCGTGGCGGCCCAAACATTGTGATCCACATCTTCTGTAATCGTCAGAACGAAGCCGAGCGGTTCGCCATCGCGCCGATTCACCCGGCGAAATCTTCCGTTTTGGTATACCGCCAGAGAATTGTCGATGCCCATCCAAAGGCGGCCGGCATGGTCTTCCAGCATGGCCGTCACCTGGTTTCCTGGGACGCGCCGATTCGTGACGGAGAATCCGTTTTCCGGTGAGATGATGTTAAGCACGCCCGGGCTGCCTACCAGCACTGTCCCATTGCGGGATGCCAGAACGGCATCCACCTCCCCACCGATCAATCCTTCGCGGGGTGTGAAGGTGTTTACCTTGAGGTTGCGGAAGCAGTCTAATCCGTTCGACGTAGCGGCCCATATATTGCCCTCGTGATCTTGAAAGAGGTCCCTCACGTAATCGCTGGAAAGACCGTCCGAGCTGCGAAAACGATCCACCTGGCGGCCCATGATCCGCAGCATACCTTGGTCGATAGTGCCGGCCCACAAACCATTGTCCCGGTCCAGCAGCACCGCATGACCGGTCAACGAGTCTCCATTAAGCTGCGGTGTGACGAACGGGACCCAGGAGCGATTTTTCAGTTGCTGCAATCCAAGGCCGGGGCCAGGCTTGTTGATCGCGACCCATAGAGAATGATCGTTCCCTACCGCAAGACTGCCCACGCCCTCCGCTTTATTGCCTTTGAGCCCGGCCGGACCGTAGTACGTTGATGAGCCAGGCCTCCACTGAACCACCCCATCGCCCGTTCCGATCCATAGGTCACCCGTAGCGTCCTCCAGGAGAGCGGTTGTGGTGTCGTAGGGAAAGCCAGCCGTCTCACGCTGGCAGAGCGTCTGCCGGCCGGTGACTTGGCACAGGGCCGATTTTGCGGAATACCGGGTAAACCAGATCTCGCCGTTCTTCCGTTCCACAATCGCCGAGATCACTCCTCGCGATTCGGGGTAAGTGCTCACCGCGTGATCGTTCGACCGCAGGATGCCACGCTCCGTTCCAATCCACAGACTTCCATCGTGGGAACCCAGAAGAGATCTGACAGGCAAATCGAGAGGCTTTCCGTCAGGAAAATTCCAGCGCGTAAAGCGCACGCCATCGAAGCGCCACAAACCGTCCTCGGTTCCCAGCCACAGATAGCCGTCGGTAGTCTGCGCGATCGAATTCGGTGTTCCGGTAAAATAACCATCCCGAAGGCGCCAGGCCGTATGCCCGTACTGCGTGAGTTTCTTAGAGGGATCCAGGCCAAACATGCAATGGGACGATGCGAGGAAAACCAAAGCCATGGCACGGACGCGGCTCCACTGTCTGCCGACGGCGGGCTGGTCTGTCCGGGAGGTGGTCTTTGTCACCACGGCTACACGAATCCAGACTATGCTACATGGCTGGGTAGGCGTCAAGTTATGATCGATGCGCTGGAGCCACCGTCATATCGAAACTTTCGAATTCGCGATTCGCCGGTGTTTTGAAGGAGGCACCGACCAGCCAATATCTTGCGCCTCAGCCAGTATCAAAACGCCCGCCGCGCGGATCGGCTCGTTGGCCGGTAAGAGAACCGAGATCCTGCCTCTTGCGAATCCGCAGCCTGCCAATTCGTCGACCGCGTACTCGGCCATCTCAGGCGTGGAGTAGATTCCGAAGACTGTGTCCTGCTGCAGTGGATATTCGGTCATTTTACCGGCTCGAGGCCAGCTTCAACGGCTGGAACGTCAACCAGATGCTCAGCGATGAACCAGGTTTGAAGCTCATTGGTTCGGAGAACTTGACTGATCAGCAAATCGTTGGTGCCGTCGTCGCCGGCGTCGGTGGCCAGGCGAGCCATCGTACGAGTTTCTTCCAAAATGAGTTCATGCGCCTCAAGAATCCGCGAGAGTTGCACCGGCACTTCCTCGCGTCCGCGCGGCGGGCGTGGGATGAGCGTAGTCTCCGCTACGTCGTGGGCCATCGCGATGCTGACGCCACCGAGAAGCTGAATGCGTTCCGCGATAGCGTCCACCAGTTCGACTTGTTCGTCGTGATGCTTGTCGAAGAGCAAATGCAGCTGGTAGAACGTGTGCCCCGAGACCTGCCAATGGTGCTTCTTGTAGAGATCGCGCAGGGTCATCGTGTCCGCCAGCAGCTGGTTCAGATTCATGACACTTCCCCCGCACACCTTTGCGTCCAGCGCAATCGGCAGCTTGGCGATCTTGCCATAGGGTTGAATCTCTCTAGCGCGCTGATGCAGAATCGGACGCGAGCGTTCCGTGCCGGCCGCATTCTGGCTGTAGCTTTCGCCATTTCTGTTTTTGTACTTTGCCATAGGTCCTCCTGGATGACTTAGGCCGAATTCAAAACACACGATCAGTGTTGTGGCGGCCGATAGTCGTCTGTGAGGGTCTTCAGAAAAGCGACCACCGCATCCTCCTCCTGATCCGTCAGTTTGAGATTGCCAAGCTGTTTCCTGTTGACGTTCTCCGCATTTTCAGGGGGCGACCAGCAGGAGACCTTTTCACCCCGATCACCTGCCTTGCATTGCGGCAGGACGTCGCGTGTATTGTAAAAATGCACGACTTCCTTCAGGCTCTTGAAGTACCCGTTGTGCATATACGCCTTCACGAAGTCCGGCCGCGGCCGCATGTCGACATTCCGCAAGGTGGGGACCTGGATCCTGCCGTCGAACTTCGGTGCGAGCGCGGTCCATCGCGAATCCGGATTCAACTGCCCGCTCAGGCTCTTCATCCTGCGCAGAAAAGATCCGACTCCCAGATCGATATACTGCGGGCCCTGGGGGTTTGGACTATAGCCGCCGGGGTCGGCAGCACTCTCATAGTAGAACTGTACTCCTCGATTGGTGGGGATGCCGAGGTTGCTGGCAGTGAAGTCTGTGAACAGAGGCTCTTCACCCGGCCCGCCGTCCCGATGACACTCATTGCACTTCGCCTGGCCGCGGAAGAGCGCATAGCCCTCGGCTTCCTGAGTGGTGAAGTGGTCCATGCCGGCCTGCACGTAGTCATACTTCGACGTGAAGGGACTCACTTCCGGCGAAGCCTCATAGGCCGCGGCAGCCAGGCCGAATCCATCATAAACATGATCGGCTCGTGCGCGATCGGCTGCGCTCAGATGGACGGGATATTGATCGTCCGGTGGCGGAGGAGCAGGCGTGGAACAGACCCGCTCGACGTTTGCCGGCCAGTGAATATTGAAAGAGCCGGCGCCCCACACGGTTTCGAACAGGTTGCGGTAGGGCGCCTGGGAAAGACGATACGCAAGGCAGGCCGAGTCCGGCAAGCCCATTTCGACCGGATTCGTCGGAGGCCCCTGCGCTTGTTCCGCACTTGGATTCTGGAGCCGATAGCCGCTCGCGCGCATGTCCCAGAAATTGCCCCCGACGAAGTCATTTTGCAGCGCGTTATAGTGCAGCACCGGCGCGAAGGTTGCGTACATGTAACTCTGCGGCTTGCGCTGGCTAAACCGCGTTCTCACGGAGCCTGGATACGACACCGTAGTCAGGTTCAAGGACTGGATCGGCCCGGTGAAGCCGGTTTCAGGCGTATGGCAAAAGCTGCACGCCTCGTTTTGATTGACGGACAGATGCTTGTCGAAAAGCAGTAACTTTCCTAACGTTCGGATTTGCCCTTCGCGGTCCAGTGTGGATTGGCCCATGCTACGCAGTGTGTCGGCCTCGATTCGGTCAAGATCGGCGACCACGGCCGCGACGTCACGTTCAAAGGATGCAGGCATCCGGCCGCGAAGATTGCCTGATGACGGTGCATCGCCAGCCGCCGCGTAGGTCTGCGGTCTCGCGTCCCTGGAAATGAACAACAAGCTCACCAAGAGGAGACTAGCCAGCAATAGCGTCGTGTTTCGAGGGGCCATCCGCTGTGATCCTAAGTGCACGCAGGCGTCCAAGGCCGGATGCGCTGTTCCGGCGGACTTAACCCGATATGGCCCCGTGCCCAAGACCACGATTCGACGCGGAGCGACCCTTGGCCGACACTGCGCTGCAAACGGGTATTGAGACGGCACGGGTTTGGCAGCGGAGAGGGGAGCGGCAAGCAACCTGCTTTCAGGCACTGAGAGGTGTCTATAATGACAGCAACGTTGACTGAACAATCGACAAACTTTCGTACGGAAAGCGATAGCCTCGGCCAAGTGAATGTTCCCTCCGAGAAACTCTGGGGCGCGCAGACCCAACGCTCGCTCGAGCACTTCAGCATTGGCAAAGATCTGATACCGCGCGAAATGATTACCGCGTACGCCGTCCTGAAAAAAGCGGCTGCGAACGCCAACTATTCCGGCCGGCGGCTGAACGATCAGCGTCACGGCTTGATTGTCCAGGTCTGCGACGAAATCCTGGGCGGACAGCATCACGACATGTTTCCGCTGCATGTATGGATGACCGGCAGCGGGACGCAATTCAATATGAACGTGAACGAGGTGATCTCAAACCGCTGTTGCCAGCTTGCGGGCACGCCGCTCGGGAGCAAGACACCGGTCCACCCGAATGATCACGTCAATATGTCGCAATCGTCTAACGATTCTTTTCCTTCGGCGATGTACATTGCGGCCGCAGTGAATGTGAAGCAGCGATTGATTCCGGCAGTAAAGGCGCTACGGGATGCGATTGCCGCGAAAGCGGAGGAGTGGGCGGACATTGTCAAGATCGGACGCACTCACATGCAGGACGCGACGCCGATTACGCTCGGGCAGGAGTGGTCGGGCTATGCGGGCATGCTTGCGGACAATCTGGATCGCATCGAGGACGCTCTGGCGGGTGTTTATCGACTCGCGCTCGGCGGCACAGCGGTGGGTACCGGCATCAACGCAGCGCCGGGATTCGGCGAAGCGGCCGCGGCTGAGATCGCCAAGCTCACGAGCCTTCCGTTTATCACCGCGCCGAATAAATTCACGGTGCAGGGAGCGCACGACGCCCTGGTGCAGCTTTCCGGAACCTTGCGCACACTGGCCGTCTCACTCTACAAAATCGGCAACGACATACGGCTCATGTCCTGCGGTCCGCGAGCGGGCTTCGCCGAACTGGAGATTCCGGAGAACGAACCGGGCTCATCCATCATGCCGGGCAAAGTGAACCCGACGCAGGCCGAGGCTCTGACGATGATCGCGGTGCAGGTGATGGCGAACGACGTCGCCGTGGGTTTTGGCGGCGCCGGCGGTTACCTGGAGATGAACGTCTACAAGCCCCTGATCATCTTCAATATCACGCACTCCATCACGATCCTGACGGATGGCTGCAGCAACTTCCGCAAATTCCTCATCGAGGGAACCAAGCCGAATTTGAAGAAAATCAAGGAATACGTGGGACGCTCGCTGATGCTTGTTACGGCGCTCTCGCCCGTGATCGGATACGACAAGGCGTCGAAGATTGCGCACTACGCGATGGACAACGATTTGACGTTAAAAGACGCAGCGCTGAAGCTGGGTTTTGTGACGGAGGACGAATTCGACCGCATTGTAGATCCGGCGAAGATGGTCCATCCTTATATCGCAACCGATAAATAAGTAGCTCGCCCGCATTTACGCGCTCGATGCGACTCAGCACTGTGGCCGCGGCTTTTCTGGCGCTCCTCGAAATCGCCAATGCACAGGTGAACACTGCTTCCGGCCCTCCAAGCGTCGGAGAAGGAAGTCCTCATACCGGCGACTTCATAAATAGCCAATCCGACCATCCCTTTCTGTTTGGCGATTGGGATGGCGTGCGATCCAGGCTGGCTGAACAAGGAGTGATATTCGACTTCAGCTTCAGCACGGACCAACTTTCGAACGTGACCGGCCGCGAGAAGACTTACTACGCGGTGTGGGGACGTTTTCGCGGCACTGTGGACGTTGATTTCAGCAGATTTACCGCGTGGCAGGGCCTCACTTTCCACGCCACGGGAGTCTGGCAGTTCGGAGGCAACCTGGGAGCTCTGCTCGGCGCAATCGCGAACCCATCGGGCATGGCGAGCGTTCATACCGCACGTCTGGATTCATTTTGGTTTCAACAGGCCATGCTTGGCGATAAGCTGTTCCTCAAAGTGGGGCAGTTTGCCGGCGAGGATTTTTATGGTGTCCAGCGCTATGGCGAGTCATTTATCGGCGAACCGGTGTCGTATGCGCCGGGGAATCTTTTTCCCACGGTCTACGAATCGGCTGATCCCCAATCCACTCCGGCGGGCGAAATCGCCGTAGTCCCCAACCCGCATATGTACGTGAAGGCGGCCATCACGTCCGCGAACCGCAATCCTTTTGTACAGGACTTGAACGGATTCCATTTCGCGATTCGCAACAATGGCGCGGGCGTATTCGAAATGGGATTTCTGCCGCATCCGCCCAGTGCAACCACAGATCCGGTGCGCAAGACCTACCCGGGTCTCTACCGTTTCGGCGCTGTTTACAACCCTGGCCTTTTCACCAACCCGCTAACCCAGGTGACATCCCACGGCAACTATCTCATCTACGCCATGGCAAACCAGGTACTGTTTCGTGCACAGGCAGGCTCGGATCGAGGTTTGGATGGTTTCTTCACTTACGACTACAGCCCGACCGACGTGAATCAAGTGAATATGGAAACGACCTTCGGTGTTCGCTACAAAGGTCTATCGCCGCGCCGTGCGACCGATTCACTTGGGGTCTCAGTGATCTACAGCAAAGTGAGCGACATTTTCAACCTTGTTTTTCTGAACGAGGGAGCACCAATTCTTGGGGCAGAGAAGGTTTTCGAAATCAATTACCTCTTCCGCATCACCGCATGGTGGGACATCCAACCCGGCTACCAGCATTACTGGGCTATTGGTGCGAATCAAAACATCGGAAACGCAAGCATTCTAGGCTTTCGCAGTAAGATCACCTTTTGACACTTGTGAGTTTAAAGTCGAACTAGGGACATTACGGCCGCATGAGGTCACGCCAAAGTTGACAGGGCCGTGGAATTCGCCGGTAATCTGCATCAAAGTCTTCAGCTTCAATTCGCCGCCCTTGGCCGCTGGATTGCAATTTCCACTATCAGGAGAGACATATGAAAACACAACGTACGATGATCGCTTTCCTCGGCATGGTCCTATTTGCCTCTGCGTCATTCGCGCAGCAGGTGAAAACCGACTACGATCGTGCCGCGGACTTCAGCCAATTGAAAACCTATTCGTGGGAGAAAGTCCAAACGCAAGATCCGCTTTGGATCGATCGGATCAAAGCAGCTGTCAACGGCGCGTTAGCCGCCAAGGGCTTGACTCCCGTTGAGTCGGGCGGCGATATCTCCATTGTCGCGATGGAAATCACTCAGAGTCACCGTACTCTCAACACCTTTTACGACGGCTTCGGCGGAGGCTGGCGGTGGGGCGGGGGCTTCGGCGACGCAACAACAACCGTCGACACCTACAAGGTCGGCACGCTGGTGGTCGATCTGTTCGAAACCAATACGAAGAAACTCGTGTGGCGGGGATCGGCGAGCGACACCCTCTCGGATAAGTCCGACAAGAACATCAAGAATCTTGACAAGGGCGTCCAAAAGATGTTCGACCATTTTCCTCCCGGCACGAAGAATTAGGCAGCGCTATAAAGCGAAGCCAAAATGTCGCGACGAAGACTACGAGAGGTCGTTTAGGTGAGGCTGCGTCCGCGCATTGACCTTCACTGTCGGCACGGAGTCTCATACCGGCACCATAGATTTCTAGTTGCACGCTTTTGAAGTCTTCTTGTGTGGCGAAACGATTGCACTCGATTTGGCAGTGACTCACCAAAATACGGAGATCTACGCATGAGCAATCCAGCAGAGAAGACAGAACTCGTAAATAATCCAGGGCGCAGGAGCTTCCTAGGAGCCGGATCGGCCGCCGCCTTAACCGGGGCCGCGTTCGCTGGATTCACCTTAAAGGCGCAGGACAGGGCGAATATTAGGAAAGGCGAGCATGACCACTCGGCGAGCGATCCAGCGCAGGAAAACCAGGCGCTGCTGAAGGAAAATCCGAATTCCAACATGCCTCCCTCGACCGATGTCGGCGACGTAGGGCCCATTTGGTATTCGTTCGACCTCGTAAAGAAGCGCATCGAGGAAGGCGGCTGGACGCACCAAGTGACCCAACGCGAATTGCCCAGTTCGAAGGACATTGCCGGTGTGAACATGCGGCTTACTGCCGGCAGCTATCGCGAACTCCATTGGCATACCGCGGACGAGTGGGCGTACGTACTGTATGGCAATGCCCGTGTGACCGTCATGAATCCGGACGGATCGATGTTCATCGATGACGTGAGCGAGGGCGACCTTTGGATCTTCCCCGCCGGCTATCCGCATTCCATCCAGGGACTCGGTCCGGATGGCACCGAGTTTCTGCTGGTCTTCAATCAGGGGATGTTCTCCGAAGACGGGACATTTTTGCTGTCGGAATGGATCGCTCATACGCCGCCGGAAGTGCTTTCGAAAAACCTCGGGCTGGACGCCGCCGCGATGTCAAAGTTTCCGACCGAGGCGCTCTATATTTTCCCGGGCGACGTTCCCAACACGCTGGCGCACGACAAATCCGAGATCGGCCCGCATCTGGACACGACCCGCCAATACACTTTCAAGCTCAAGTCGATGCAACCGACCAAACAAAACTCCAACGGAGCGGTCCGGATCGTCGATTCCCACAACTTTCCGGTGTCGCAACATATCGCGGCCGCTCTGGTCATCCTGAAACCCGGCGGCATGCGCGAATTGCATTGGCACCCTAACGCAACAGAATGGCAGTTCTACATCGCCGGCAAGGCCCGCATGACTGTCTTTATGCCCATCGGGCAGGCGCGTACCATGGATTTCAATGCTAATGATGTCGGCTTTGTTCCGGCCGTAGCGGGCCATTACATCGAAAACGTTGGCGACACAGATCTGGTGCTGCTGGAGATCATGGCGACGGACACATTTGTCGATGTCTCGTTGAACAACTGGCTGAGAAGGCTTCCCACGGAAATGGTCACATCGCATCTGAATCTGGATGCGACGTCGATCGCGAAAATCCCGTCCGAGAAGCTGTCGGTGCTTTAGTGGTTAATCGGGCAAAGATAAAAGCAGCGCAGCGAGCTTGCGCTTCAGAAATGAGAGCATTGCCCGACACTAAGCAGATTGGAGCGGTTCGGCGGCGGGACCTGCGGGAATTCTGACTGGTTCCAAGTTATCGGATGGGAAGGCGGATGATGAAGCGGGCACCTACGGCAACAGGCTCGCTCCAGATCTCTCCACCGTGTTCGAGAATCGTTTGGCGGCAGAATGCCAGCCCTAGTCCAAGCCCATTCTCTTTGCCGGCCGTGACAAACGGTTCAAACAAACGGTCCCGAATCTCCGTCGGAATTCCAGGCCCCGAGTCTTCAAGCTCCACGTGCACGAAATTACCGGCTTTTCGGACGGCGATCCGGATCCTTCCGCCGGCTGGCATGGCCTCCACCGAATTGGCAATCAGATTCACGAAGACACGCTCCATTCGAAAGCGCACCAATGGCGCCTGGATGGCATCAGGTGCATGGACTGAGATCTGAATGTTTTGCCGGCCCACCGCTGCTAATGCCGCCCCGATGATTTCACGGACGTCGCAGATCTCGAACATCGGGCCGCCCCCTCGAGCGGCGCTGACGAGATCAGTCAACAGTTCCCGCATGCGCCCGGCCGCGCGGTGCATGTTGGCCGCAAGCCGCTTCACTTGAGCGGGCGTGGTATCCGCATCCATGAGCATTTCGGCGCCTGCGTAGATCGTGCCCAGAGGGTTCCGGAGGTCATGAGCGATGGAACTGGAAAGCCAGCCGATCTTGTAGATGCCCTCCTGCCAATTCTCAGAGCGAGCCGGTAGACCCGTGTTCCGCGCGGGTAATGCCGTGTGGCGCCGCCGCATCGATCCCCTGGCGGTAGCCCCTTCCCAGCTCGTTCTCGCGTGTTGCGCAGCCCGTTGAGTCATGCAACCGTATAAAGCAAGTCGGCCTCCACGGATAAACCTTGTTCTACTGCGGAATTACCCCCGCGTGGTGTCGGGGCCTTGACTCCTGTGCCCTCTCGAAGACGTCAACCGGCACGGACGGCGCCGCGTCCGCATTCGGCCATGGGTGTCGAGCAATAGTCTGGCGCTTGCCCTGGTGCACGCGCAATGTGCTGGAACTCCGAGACAGTTCACCTAAAACAGGTTGGCTGCGAGATTGCGTCATACGGAGCGAGTCCTTATGTGGATAGTCCGTCTCGCTCTACGCAGACCGTACACATTCATGGTGATGGCCATTCTAATCGGCATCATGGGTGGACTTTCGATCGTCACTACGCCGACCGACATTTTTCCCTACATCAATATCCCCATGGTCGGCGTGATCTGGACCTACCAAGGCATGAGCCCAGACGACATGGCGAAGCGCGTCCTGGTGGTGTCCGAGCGCGCTATGACAACCACCGTCAACAACATTGATCGCATAGAATCCACGGCCTACAACGGCGTGGGCTTGATCCGCCTCTATATGCAGCAGGGCACCAACGTGGATCTTGCGGTGGCCCAAGTGACGGCGGTTTGCCAAACATTGCTGCGGACCCTGCCGCCCGGCATCTTCCCGCCGTTGGTGGTGCAGACCGACGCTTCCAGTGTTCCCATACTTCAATTGGGATTGAGCAGCAACACCCTCACTGAACAGCAACTGTACGACTACGGTCAAAATTTCATTCGCACCCGGCTGTCAACTATCCCGGGCATCTCCGTGCCTCTACCGTATGGCGGGAAAGTCCGAACGGTCATGGTGGATTTGAATCCGGATGCGATGTTTGGAAAAGGCCTGTCGGCCACCGACGTTTCGAACGCATTGAATCTACAGAATCTGATTCTGCCCACGGGCACTGTAAAAGTCGGTACGCGCGAGTATCTGATTCAGCTCAACAGCAGCCCGGCACTGATTGCGGCTATGAACGACATGCCGATCAAGACGGTGAACGGCGCACCGGTTTACTTTCGGGATGTCGGAGAGGTCCGGGACGGCTATCAGGTGCAGACCAATATCGTCCGCATCAACGGGGGCCTTTCTGCGCTGCTGACGGTGTTGCGGCATGGCGGCGCGTCTACGTTGACGGTAGTGCAGGGCGTGAAAGACCTGCTCCCAAAAATACAGGCCACTCTGCCAACGTCGCTGGACATCACCCAGCTCTTCGACCAGTCCCTGTTCGTGCGGGCAGCGGTTCAAGGAGTGGTTCGAGAGGCGAGCATCGCCGCCTTACTCACCGCGCTGATGATTTTGCTCTTCCTCGGTAGCTGGCGCAGCACGCTGATCGTTTGCATCTCAATCCCGCTTTCGATTCTTACTTCGCTGACCATCCTCGGGCTGCTCGGAGAGACCATCAACGTGATGACGCTGGGTGGCTTGGCGTTGGCCGTTGGAATCCTCGTGGACGACGCGACGGTGGAAATCGAAAACGTGCATCGCAACATGGCGATGAAAGGGAAGACGCTCGTGCGAGCGATTCTGGACGGCGCGCAGGAGATCGCGGTTCCGGCCTTCGTTTCCACATTGTGCATCTGCATTGTCTTCGTTCCAGTGCTCATGTTGTCCGGCGCCGCCAAATTCCTGTTCACCCCGCTTGCGATGGGCGTCGTGTTCGCGATGTTGACATCCTATTTGTTGACCCGCACTGTGGTGCCGACAATGGTTCACTACCTGCTGGAATCGGAGATCGACCTATATCAGGAGGGCGAGGGGGCGGACACTCAGGCGTCGAAGGCCGCCGGCCCGATCTGGCACTTCCATCAGGCCTTCGAGCGAAAGTTCGACAAGTTCCGCGACCGTTATCACGATCTGCTTACATGGGTGCTCGCCCACCGTGCGGTTGTTGGAGGCGCGTTCCTGGCTTTTGCTCTGGCATCCGCAGGGTTGGTCACCGTTGTTGGCCAAAACTTCTTTCCGTACGTGGACGCTGGACAGATGCGGCTTCACGTACGCTGCCCCACCGGAACTCGTATCGAAGAGGCAGCGGTCGTGTTTGCATCCATTGAACGGGAGATTCACCGGGTGATTCCAGCGAATGAGCTCGATTCCGTTCTCGACAATATCGGGCTGCCGAATTCCGGCATCAACCTCGCCTTCAGCGACAGCGTCACGAATGGCAACGGGGACGGCGAGATACTGATCTCGCTCAAGGCCGATCATCACCCGACGATCGACTATAGCCGGCAACTTCGTAACAAGCTCACGGTACAGTTTCCCGAGGAGACCTTCTTTTTTCAGGCAGCTGACATCACAAGCCAGATTCTCAACTTCGGTTTGCCCGCGCCGGTGGATGTTCAGGTAACCGGAAATGACCTCGATCAGGATTTTCAGGTAGCCCAGCAGATACAGAGCAAAATCGCCGGCCTTCCCGGAGCCGTTGACGTTTTCTCCCGGCAGCGCCGCGATTATCCGACGGTGAACGTCAACGTTGATCGGGTTTTGGCGAACGAAGCCGGGCTCACCCAGAGAGATGTTGCCAGCAGCCTGCTGATCTCGTTATCAGCCAGCGGCCAGGTGGCCCCGAATCAGTGGTTGGATCCTCAGAATGGCGTGAATTACCAGGTCTCGGCGCAGACGCCGCAGTATAAGGTCGACACTTTTGATGCGATGCAGCGCACGCCGATTACAGCGCCCACCGGCGGGATGCCCCAGTTGCTCTACAATCTTGCCCAATTGAAGAGGACCAACTCGCCGGAAATCGAAACTCACTACGACATTCAACCGGTGATTGATGTCTTTGCGAGCCCGGACCGGCGCGATTTGGGCGGTCTCGCATCGGACGTCGATCGAATTATCGCTCAGGTGCGGCCTTCACTCCCGCGAGGAACAACGATCGAGCTGCGCGGTCAGGTGGATACCATGCGGAGCTCATTCACGCGTCTGGGCCTGGGAATGATCTTTGCCGTCGTGCTGGTGTATCTGGTGATGGCCGTCAACTTTCAATCCTGGCTCGATCCCTTCATTATTTTGATGGCCCTTCCCGGAGCGATGGCGGGCATGCTGTGGATGCTGTACTTGACGCAGACCACTCTCAGTGTTCCAGCTTTGATGGGCGCCATCATGGGCATCGGCGTCGCGACAGCCAACAGCATCCTGCTGGTTACGTTCGCAAATGATGAACGCGCACTCGGGAAAAACGCCGTTGAGGCTGCTCTCTCTGCGGGGTTCACCCGAATCCGGCCGGTCACCATGACCGCGCTCGCGATGATCATCGGCATGCTTCCGATGGCTTTCGCGCTGGGCGACGGCGGCGAACAGAACGCGCCTTTGGGCCGCGCGGTGATCGGCGGATTGTTATTCGCCACCCCCACCACCCTGTTTTTCGTCCCGATCATTTATAGCCTGCTGCGCAAGAGTGCGCCGGTGAATCTGGATGAACAGATTGCCCGGGAGTACGGGGAGGCCGCCGCGCCGGAGGTGAAAAGCTGATGTCTGCCAATTCCCATCGCCGCTTCTTTGTGATCGCGATTGCGCTTGTCGCCCTCATCACGGTTGGGTTCCTGGCCGGCTATGTACCTCGCAGGCGGACCACGGAAGAGTTGGACGCGGCTGCCGCCAAGCGCCGGACGTCGCCACCACTTGTGAACGCGGCCCAGGTAAAACGCGCGCCGACGACCAGCAACCTTTTGTTGCCTGGCAACGTGACACCGATCACGGAAGCATATGTGTTTGCGCGAGCCGCCGGGTATCTGAAGAAGCGCTATGTGGACATTGGCGATCGCGTAAATTCGGGACAATTGCTGGCGGACATCGATGCGCCGGACTTGGATCAACAGGTGACTCAGGCGGAGGCGGCGGTGGCGCAAGCCGAGGGGCAGCTTGGACAATCGCAGGCGACCTTGGAACAATTGGTCGCCACGCGCGATCTCGCCGAGATCACATGGCAGAGATACAAGGTGTTGACCGCAACGGGCGCGGTGTCGCGGCAGGATGGCGACAATCAATCCACTGCGGCCAAGACAGCCGAAGCGAACGTGTCCGCGGGAGAGAAGATGGTCCGTGCGGCGCAAGAGTATGTTCGCGCCAGCAAGGCGACCTTGCAGCGATTGATTACGCTGCAAGAATATGAACGCGTGACGGCGCCCTTCGCGGGAGTGATTACAGCGCGTAATGTCGACGTGGGGGCGCTGATTTCGGCGACAGGTTCGAGCTTAGGGCCATCTCGTTCCTCCAGCGCTGCACCCTCGGATCTGCCGAGCAGCGGCGAAATATTTCGGCTCGCGGAAATCAGCCGGCTGCGGGTTCTGGTGTCGGTTCCCCAGAGCAATAGCGCCGGAATAATAGTGGGCGGCAAGGCGACGGTCTCCGTAGAAGAGTTGCCCGGTCTCATGTTTCCGGGAGTAGTGACGCGCACCTCGAGTTCGTTAGATGCGGGTTCGCGTACACTGTTGACCGAAGTGCAGGTGGAAAACCAGCATGACAAGCTGCTGCCCGGCATGTACGCTCTCGTTAGCTTCGCCACCCTACGAGCCAACCCGCCAGCCTTGGTTCCCGACGCCGCGCTAGTGGTGCGCTCAGACGGGACATGGTTGGGGTTGCTCAACCCTCTCACGCCACGGGAACTGGAGCAGGCTAAGGCCGATGGCGTAAATTCATCCGCTCTAGAGCGGGCTCGAAAGGTGCATTTCCAGCGTGTGGATCCGGGCCGTGATTACGGAATCGAGCTGGAGATACTCGACCACATGCAAGACGGTCAGGAAGTGGCCGTAGATCCATCGGATGCGGTTCAGGAAGGCGTGATCGTGCAGATCGCACCGGCTACCGCTGCAACGAAGGCCAAGTAATCTATGCGAGTCCGACTGGCGGCAACGGCCGTTCTACTGACGGGGCTTTCGATCCTCGCGCAAGCGCAGAATGCACCCGCGGGCGCCCGCGATCCCTCCATCACTGCACTGGATGGAAACTGGCTGAGCAGCATCGGACATCCTTATGAGGCGCGGCACGTCTCCGCGATCAGCACCCAAAACTCGCAGCGCATATTCGAATTGGTGCGCGCGGGCCAGCTCTATTTGTCGTTGCAGGATGCCATTGCCCTGGCGCTTGAGAATAACCTGGATGTTGAACTTGAGCGGTTCTTGTCGCCAATTGCGGATACGGACGTCGAAAGAGCAAGCGGCGGCGGGTTGCCTCGCGGATTGAGTCTGCTGGTGAACGAGCCGGCGCCAGGCATCGGTGGTCCCAATGGTCCGCTGCTCACGAACCTTACGGCGGGATCGACGCCGACGGCATTGGTGAATACCAACTTCTCCGACATCGCGCTCATTAGCGAACAACAGAACGACCTGTCCATTACCGGAACGCTCCCGATGTCGAGCGGGTCGCAAATCCCACAGTACGATCCCATCCTTTCGGGGCAGCTCAACTGGGGGCACCAAAACGCACAGGAGTACAGCACTGTCACTACGGGTGGCTCAAATTGGCTGACCACGAACACCGTGAATGGAAATGTTGCTTACTCCCAGGGCTTCTCCCCCGGCACGCAGGTCAACGTTGATTTCGACAATACCAGATTCAACTCTAATGCCACGCATTATATTTACGACCCGACGTACGCGTCCAGCCTGGGAATCACCGTAACGCAGCCGTTGTTGAGGGGCTTTGGGATGGCCCTGAACCGCCGCTACATCCGCATCGCCAAGAACGGCCAGCGGATCGCGCGGATGGTATTTCAACAGCAGGCGATCGATACGGTGGCGGGCGTGGCACGCCTCTATACTGACTTGGTGAGCTTGAACGAAGATGTGCGAGTAAAGCAGGAAGCGTTGCGCCTGGCACAGAGATTGTATGAAGACAACAAGAACAAAGTCGATCAGGGCTCGCAAGCGCCGATTGAAATGACGCGCGCCCAAGCCCAGGTGGCCGCCAGCGAACAAGCGCTGATCTCGTCCCAAGGGCTGGTTCGCCAGCAGGAGCTGATCGTGATGACGGCCATAACGCGCAGCGGCCTCGCGAATCCGGCCCTTCGTGAAGCGCACATCATTCCCACCGATTCGGTATCGACGCCCGGCCAGGAGTTCGCCCAGCCCATGGACCAACTGATCGCCGAAGCGCTGAAGAATCGTCCGGACTTAAGTCAGGCTGGCATTCAAGTGGAGAACTCGCAGCTTAGCCTCAAAGGATCGCTCAATGCGTTGCGTCCAGAATTGGATCTGGTTGGCGTTGCTCAGAATGGAGGGTTCTCCGGAGCCTTGAATTCTACGGCAGCACCGTTTGGCCCGGGCACGCTCGCCGACGCCGGCGCGTACGGAGCGGACTTGGGGCAGATTTTCCACGCCAACAATCCCACATATAGCATTGGAGTGCAGTTGACGCTGCCGCTGCGGAATCGCGTTGCTCAAGCTGATGCCGTGCGCGATGAACTGCAAGTTCGCCAAGCTCAAGTGCGCCGTCAGCAGTTGGAGGATCAGGTGCGCCTCGAAGTAGCGGACGCGCAGGTGGCGCTACAGCAGGCCCGTGCAGCCTACGAAGCGGCCGTAGAAACCCGAGTCCTGCAGGAACAGTCCGTGAAGGTAGAGCAGCAGAAATTCGATGTCGGTCTGTCGACAAATTACTTGGTCATCGAATACCAGAGCTATCTCGCCCAGGCTCAATCGACGGAGGTCGCGGCCAAGGGAGCATACGCAAAAGCCAAGATCGCCTTGGAGCGTGCTCTCGGAACGATCCTTGACACGGATCATGTGACGATCGATGAGGCCTATCACGGGCAGATTACGATCCCTCCTTCGCGCCCGTAAATCGCTCGAACGGTTAGTATCGGAAATCGCAGCGCTTGAAAGCGGCCATTGGCGCCCGCGGGTGAGGAAGTGCGAGTTGATACTAACCGTCGAAACATGCATTGCAAACGGCGATCCAGTCCTAAAGTTGCTGCGAGTGCCCCATTACCTTGGAAGTGAACTTCACGGCGCCGAATAGCCCAAGAGACAGCGCGCCGATCAGACCAATGAGAGGCATAAAGCTGGCAGTGGCCGGCAGGGTCGCAGGCAAAGTTGGCGGAGCCGCGTCCTGCGCCACAAATACCTCCGCGATCTCGACCTCTTCTTCGGTCGGCTTTTGAGCTTTCAAGGGCGCTTGACGCAGGGCCACCACCGGTGCCTCGGTCAATGTTGTACTAGCCTTCGTGGTGTTTTCGGCCATTTCGGCAGGCATTGATGGCACTGGCGTGTTGTTTGCTTTTGCCAGAGCTACGGCTTTTGGCTTCGGGTACACAAAATCGTGTCCGAAGTTTTCACCTGGATAAAACCAGGACCGGACGGCCTCCGGGGAGCCCGCCGCCCGTTCGTCAAACCTGATAATCGTTTTCCCGGCGGGATGTAGCCGTTGGTCCGGGATCGTGAGAAAGGTTCCGTACAGGTGCTTCTGGTTCTTGCTGAAGACCTGCACGATATTTCGGTCGGACTGCGAGTCCGCCAACTTGAATACATAGGTGCCGGCCGGTAACACTTGTCCTGGAATTTCAACCGGCTCGCTGAACTTAATTGTGGTCCTCTGATCCCATTGGTCGGCCCCAGCCGGCGACAGCATCCCGCCGATAAACCCGAGGCTCACCAAAAGGACCAATTGTGTTTTCTTACTCTTCATATCTCATCTCCTTTGTGAAATCGCATCGTCACGAACTGACCGTCAACACACGCCCACTGGTGACGTTGCCGGGGACGATAGACGCAACGTTCGGGCCGTCTGCCGGCTAATTGACTGAATGACATAACGGGCGCCGGGACTCCACGCCGTCCTGCCGTCGACACGCACGTCTGGGAGCCGTCGTTTGCCTCGCCGATATTCCGTGTCATGGAGCGGCCACCGAGTCGTACAGTTACGCCAGGCCGATCCATCTGTCAGTCCCCTTTTTACGTGGGCTCGCCCGCAACTTGCTGAAGGCGCTGCTTCAGACGGGTTCGACGTGTTTTGGCGCGCCGATTGCCATTTCCCAAGCGAGGACCGACGAAACAAATGAAGAACAATTTGATGCGAAACATTTTGAGGATCGGATGTGTGGCTGTGTTGGCCGCAGTCTGCGCCCCGGCACAACAGCAGCATCCATGGGCCGGAAGGACGCTCGACACTCTCGAACAAAACATCCATGAGAGACTCGCTGTGCTTCCGTCCTATGGAGTTTTCGACACCGTGCGATTCGAGGTGCAAGGCAAGACCGTGACCTTGTCCGGACAAGTAGTGAAGGAAGCCGTGAAGCAGAACGCCGAACGAATGGTGAAACGCGTCGATGGCGTTGAGAAGGTAGTTAACCAGATCGAGGTTCTGCCTTCCTCCCGAAGAGATGACGCGCTTCGAATGAATGTATATCGCGCCATCTATGAATCCCGGCAACTCGAGAAATATGGCACTCGCGCGAGTCCGTCCGTTCACATCATCGTGAAGGATGGCTGGGTCACGCTCGAAGGCGTGGTGGATTCCGAGGCTGATCGCAGCTTGGTTCATCTGCAGGCGTTGAAGGCGAGCGCGCACGTATCTGAGAATCTGCGGGTGGCGCCAGCCGGTGATTTGCAAAGTGAATAGCCATGAACAAGAAACGCATTCTGTTGAGTACCGCGATCCTGATTGGGTTCATCCCGGCCGCTCATGCGAATCCCGTGTCGCGCCGCGCCACCATCACGGGCGGCGGGGGAAATGGGCGATGCACGATCGAAGTGACGGTGGATCACACCGCGGAAGTGGAGGTCTCAGGCGACACGGGCTGGTTGACAACCACCGCCGGACAGCCGGCTGCCTGGCGGCGATTTCAATGCAACACGCCGCTACCTTCGAACCCGGTTGATTTCCGTTTCGTGCGGATCAATGGCCGCGGCACTGTGCGGCTGATGCAGGATCCTCGCAGCACCGGCGGGAGAGCGGTCGTGCGCATCACCGATCCGCAAGGCGGCCGCGGAAGCTACGCCTTCGATATGCAATGGCGGTCCCGCGACGGCGGGTGGGGTCCCGGGCCGGCACTTCCGCCGCCCGATCATGGACCTGGACACGGCCCTTGGAATGGCCCTTCTCCGGGCCCCGGTGGAGGACTCCCGATGGCGAGGACCATTCAGATGTGCCAGGATTCCGTGACCGATCGTCTGAATCAGCGCGGTTACCAGTACGTCAGGTTTGAAAGCACGACGCCGGTCGACAATCCTGGACGCCACGATTGGATCAACGGCACGGCCAATGCCCGGCGAGGGTTCGGAACCGATCGGTTTTCGTTCTCTTGCTCGGTCGACTTCAGCTCCGGAAGACTCCATTCGGTGGACGTACGCCGGCGCTAACCAAATAGCTCTGAATTTCAAGATATTAAAGGAGATCAAAAATGATTAAGTATGTTTTCGCAGTCGCAGTACTGACAACAACCATGGCCTTCGCCAAGACTGATCCGGCGACGGTGGATATCAACAAAGAAGTTCGCCACGAGCTGGTGATGCTTCCTTATCTCGACGTGTTCGACAACCTGGCGTACCGCGTCGACGGTAATGTGGTCACGCTCACCGGTCAAGTGACTCGCCCGACCTTGAAGGGCGATGCCGAACGAGTAGTGATGCGTATCGCTGGCGTGGACAAAGTGGACAACCAAATCGAAGTGCTGCCGCTTTCCGGCCATGATGACCATTTGCGCCGATCGCTCTTTAAGGCGATTTACGGGTTTCCCTCTATGAATCGCTACGCGCTGCCGGTGATCAAGCCGATCCGCATTATCGTCAAGAACGGCAACGTCACTCTTGAAGGCGTGGTGGACAACCAGGGCGATAAAGATGTGGCATACATCCGGGCTCGCGGAGTTCACGGCGCGTTCTCGGTGACCAACAATCTTCGAATCGGCGAATGATCCCCTGCGAGATCTTCGCGATCGGACTGGCGGTGGAACGGAGCTCCCATGGCGGAAATCTCCGATCCATCGCCTTTTTGATTCTTGATGAGGAACAGATTGCCCAAGTTGTGAGCTGCGCCAACGTTGCCCCAGGCGGTTGCTTTCTAAAGTTCTTCGTTGTCTTATCAGGTCAAATCGAGATCTTGACGTTTCAAGCGGCGTTCGTTCCGGTTCCGTCCAGCGTTGTGGCCTCAGCCGCCGGCGAAGGTTGGGGTTCCGTTCGTGCACGAATATCTTAGGACGATGTAGCCCCTGCTATTAGCCGCGTCTGCAGCTCTGAACATCTCCCGTCCCCGGAGTGTCAATATAGCTGTGAGCCTGACGAGCTTGCAAGAGTTCCTGCTAATCGCCTGTTTCCTGGTTGGGACTTCTGCCGCTCACGTATTTCCCATCCTAAAAGTCTAAGCTGGAACCAACGGACGAGTACGTTGGCTTGGCCGGGTGGAGAGGTCACCGTGCCGCGTGGATTCGCGCATCACGGGGGCGCAGGACTCGATACGTTTGAAGTGCACTTCAGCTCGCCAGACGGGAACGTGATTATTCGATACGATATTGGCTCGTATGCTGGAGCTACGCGGAATATGAAGGATGCATCCTCATGTCAAAAGCGATTTGTACAAGGAGCCTGCGTCTAGACCGCAACACGCACAGATTCCCCAACCCAGGACCAACGTTCCGTCGTAACCGCAAGCGTGTCGGGATGTCCCTAGAGCGCTAGCCGCGTCTCGCTCAAATCCTGCTCGTGCTCCAGCTCCCGTAGCGCTTCATCGGTGATCCGGCCTTCGTCCCGGAGGCGCAACGCAGTCTCGCGTTCCACCTCCAGCAGTTTAAGCGAAAGATCCACGTACCGGAAATAATGTTCCGCGTGCGTTCGATCTTCTTCTTGATCGAACCAGCCAATACTCGCCAGCCGATGCTTGTAGTGCTGCTCCAGATCGTCGTAGACGTGCTCAAATCCCCATGGATCGCTGCGGCGGATTTCCTCAAGACGCGCCTGAGCCGCCTGGAGCACTAGCCTCCGTGCTTCCTGATCTTCTGGTTTCGGGTGCGAGGTTTCCGCGAGTCCCAACATCCGAATCAGCGGCGGAAGCGTCAGACCCTGGAGTACCAGCGTCACCAAAATGACGCAGAAAGTGAGAAAGACTATTAAATCGCGATGTGGAAACGGACTGCCATCCGCAATGGTATCGGGCAACGACATCGCCGCCGCCAGCGCGATCACGCCGCGCATGCCCGTCCAGCCGATCACAAAAGTCTGCCGCGCTTCGGGCCGCGGCTCGATCTGATGGAGCAGGCATGTACGAATCAAGTGCGATAGGTGTGCGCCTGGAAACGTCCAAACGATGCGGAGCAAAATCAGAAACGCGCTAAAAAGAACGCCGTACAAAATGAGCCGCCCGGTCTTCAATTCGCTCACGCCCTCGAGCACCGAGGGAAGCTGCAGGCCGATCAGCATGAACACGAATCCGTTCAAGATAAATTCCAGTGAATCCCACACCGCTCGGGCCTGGAGCCGGACGCGTGGTGAAAGGAATTTCGAGCTCTTGCGGCCGAGATAGAGTCCCGCGGCCACCACGGCGAGCACCCCCGACGCATGAATCGCTTCCGCGCTGAGGTACGCGGCGTAGGGAACTAGAATGCTAATTGCGATCTCGATCGGCCCATCGTCAATGCGATGTTCAAACCATTCCACGATGCGTGCCAGCACCAGTCCGCTCGCGATGCCCGCGAATGTCAGATAGAGCAAACGCAGCAGGCCCGCTCCAACCGTTGGGTCCTGGCCACGAACGACCATCGCGACGGCGAATTCAAGGGCCAGTAATCCAGTGGCATCGTTAAGCAGGCTTTCGCCTTCCAGCAGGTCGACAATACGCTTCGGCAATCCGATGCGTTTCGCTATGGATGTTGCGGCGATAGCGTCCGTAGTGGCGACGGCGGAGCCCAGAACGAATCCGATGCGCCAGTCAAAGCCAGGGAACAGCCAAGGCCCGGCCAACGCAACGCCAACTACCGTGACACTCACCAATCCGAACGCCAGCATCGAAATGCTGATCAAATTGCGCGAGAAATCCCGCCACGACGTCACCCAGGCGGCCGCGTACAACAACGGCGGCAACGCAACCAGGAAAATGAGATCCGGATCCAGGGTGACTTGAGGAATCCCCGGCACAAAGCCGAGCAGCAACCCTGCGATGACTAGGACGATCGGATACGGTGTCTGAAGCTTTCGCGCCAATGCCGCGAAAACCGCCACGAACAACAGCAGAAGTAGTAAAACAAGTTCTGCGCCGTGAACCCCCGTGCCTTCCATGCAGTTTCCTCGGCGTGTTCAGTGCGTTATGCCATCGCTCCGAACGCATGGCCGTTCGCGCCCTTGCCTTGCAGGTCGGGCCGCGACAATTCGATGCCAAGCCGCCGCATCTTAGCAATCAACGTGGTGCGAGCGATCCCTAAACGGGCTGCGGCGCCGTGCCGCCCTCCAACCACCCAGCGCGTCTCTTCCAGCGTTTGTAGAACGTGATCTCTGGTTGCATCATCGAGAGTCTTGCCGTTCTTCGGCGCGCTCGCTTTCTGAATGCGCAATTGACTGAGCGGCGGGTCAAATAGAGGACCTGGGGAAACAATCACGCCGTGCTCGACGAAATTCTGGAGCTGCCGGATGTTGCCCGGCCATTGGTACGCAATCATGGCGTCCATCGTTTCCGCTGGAATTTCGTCGACCACTTTGTGCATGCGTTCGGCGTATTTCACAACGAAATGACGCGCCAGTGCTGGAATGTCCTCCGGGCGCTCACGTAACGGGGGCAGGGAAATCGGAAACACGCCGAGCCGGTAGTATAGGTCCGCGCGAAATTCCTTGTTCTCCACCATCTGCTCCAGATCGCGATGCGTGGCCGCCACCAGACGCACATTCACTCGAATGCTGCGCGTGCTGCCCAGGCGTTCGAACTCCTGCTCCTGGATTACCCGCAGCAATTTCACTTGTAAATCCAGGGCCAGATCGCCGATTTCATCCAGGAACAGCGTGCCGCCGTTGGCAGCTTCGAAGCGGCCGATGCGCTGCGTTAGCGCTCCGGTGAAGGCCCCGCGCTCATGGCCGAACAACTCGCTTTCGATCAGGCTGGCGGGGATCGCCGCGCAATTCATCTTGACCAGAGGACCGTTACGCCGAGGACTCGAATCGTGAATTGCCTGCGCCACTAGCTCCTTGCCGGTTCCAGTTTCCCCTTGAATAAGAACCGTGGAGTCGGTGGGCGCGACTACCGCAACTTGTTCCATCACGGATTTTAGAAGCCGGCTCGAGCCGATGATTCCATGCGGAGCCGTCTCCTGCTCGTGCTTTTCGCTATAGGGTTTCCACATCATGGTTGTGTTCCTATCCTTTCCTGCGATCGTTTCAACAACCCTCATGTAAAACATCGTAGAGCCGATCGCGGATGGTTACTATCCTCTTTTAGTAGGAGACGAATACTCTGTTCAATTTTCCATGGCCGTTTGAATGGCCTTGAACAAGGGGCCGCGGCGAACTGGCTTGCTCAGAAATTCGATAGCTCCGCTCTTGAGCGCGCGTTGCCTGGAAGCCTCATCCGCGTGGGCAGTGATAAAGATAATCGGAATGCCGCGTCGTTGGGCATGCAAATGGTTCTGAAGCTCGAAGCCATTCATCCCGGGCAAATTGACGTCCAGGATCAGGCAGGCCGTGTCGTTCAAACGCTCGGAAGCCAGAAACTCCTCCGCCGATGCGAAGGCTTCTACGTCGAATCGAACCGACCTCATCAGGCTCTTCAGCGCCTCGCGAATCGACGCGTCGTCATCGACGATCGAGATTCGCCGCTGCGTCGTGTTCGTCGTTTCCGCCCCCTTCGCGCTCTGCTGCACAATCTTCATCTGGCTTAATCATAAGCTGCATGCAGGCCGAATTACATCCTACGTTAGTAGGAGATGACTACTTTTGTTTAGCGCCTGAACTTAGTTTTTCGGACATGCGGACCAAATCCGCCAGCGACTCAGCGCGCATCTTTTCCATCACTCGCCCGCGATGCGTCTTGACGGTCAACTCGCTGGTGCCTAGCTCGGCGCCGATCTGTTTATTGAGTAATCCCGCGGCAACCAGCTTCAGCACTTCCTTCTCGCGGGGCGTCAGCGAGTCATATCGCGACTGAAGGTCCGCCATCTGCGCGCGCTCGTTCCAAGCCACGCGATCCTTCGCAATCGCGTCCTGGATTGCATCGAGCAGCTCTTGCCCGCGGAACGGTTTGGTGAGAAACTCAACCGCGCCGGCCTTCATGGCGCGCACGGTCATTGGAACATCGGCGTGGCCGGTGATAAAAATAATGGGGATCTCGACACCGGCCGCGGCTAGGTCGCGTTGCAACTCGAGCCCACTCGAATCCGGCAGTCGCACATCTAAAACCAGACAGGCCGGAGCTTCCGGGCGCTTGGCGCTGAGAAACTCGTGCGTCGATCCGAAGGTTTGCACGTGCAACCCCACCGACGTGATCAGCCTTTTGACCGACTCGCGAACCGACTCATCATCGTCGACGACATAAACGATCGGATCGGAATCTTTCATCGCGTGTTGTCAGGTTCCCCGGGCAGCGTAAATTGCAACGTCGTGCCGAAGTCGTTGTTCCTGGTAGCCCACAACCGGCCGCCATGCGCTTCGATGATGGAGTGGCTGATGGACAAGCCCATGCCCATCCCTTGCGCCTTAGTGGTGAAGAATGCGTCGAAAATACGTTTCTCGTCTTTCGGCGCGATACCCACACCGGAGTCCCTGACGGCCACCAGGATTTCATCGGAGTTCTGCATCTGCGAACGGATCACGAGACGCCGCGGCCGCTCAACAACTTCGCTCATCGCCTCGATGCCGTTCAAAATCAGATTCACAATCACTTGTTGTAATTGGACTCGATCGCCTATAGTGGCCTGAAGATCGGCGGCCAGCTCGGTTTCGAGCGTGACTTGACTTCGCAACGCTGCCCCTTCGACGAGCGTGCCCACCTCACGAATCAGATCGTTCACCTGCACTCGCGATCTCTCGGGCGCTGCCTTGGTGAACATGGCGCGAATGTGTCTGACCACGTCGCTCGCGCGCGTTCCTTGTTGAGCGATGGACTCCACGGCGGCACGCGCCTCTTCCAGATTCGGCGGATCGCTCGAAAGCCAGATCATGCAGGCGTCGGCATTGGTAACCACTGCGGCCAGCGGCTGATTAACCTCATGCGAAATGGAAGCCGCCAATGCGCCCATCGCACTCAACCGTGTGACGCGAGCGATCTCAGCCTGCGCCTCATAATATGCGTCTTCGGCCCGCTTGCGCTCGGCCATTTCCGTCAACAATTGTTCATTTGTGCGCTTCAGTTCGGCGGTCCGTTCTTCCACTCGCAAGTGCAGCTCATCGCGGGCGTAACGGAGCTCGGCCTCCGCTTGTCTTCGCCAGGAACTGAACCAACTCACGATGAGGGCAGATGCTGCGAACTCGACGAACACCGGCAAAGACTGCCGATTTACGGCGAAGGAGTAAATGGGCGGCGTGAAGAAATACGCCACCGCCAGCACGCTCAAGAAGACGGCCAGCCAGCCCGGCCCCTTTCCCGCAAACCAGGCGCTTGCCACTACAGCAGTGTAGAAGAAAATATATCCGGCCGTCGAAACAGTGCTCTGCAAAAGAAAAGTGATGGCTAAAGCGGCTCCCACCAGCGTAACCGCCAGTCCAAAGCGAAAGATCGAGAGTCCTAACCGGCGTGGGCCGGCAACGCTATCCATGCGAATCACCGATTGTCGAACCGAACAGCCTGACGAGCTTTCTTGAGATTACCCGATCCAGCAGTCTGGCCGTACTGAAGACGCGGGTGGGCAGTCTTGTACGCGTTATTTGATATGATGAGCGCCGGCAATTCAAAGGCAGGTTCTCTATGTATCGAGTGCGACTGCTACTCGCTCTGGGAGCGGCGGTGTGGATGGGGATTCCGCTGGCTGCCCAGCACAGCTATGGTCCCGCTGACGTCGAAGATGGCGGCAAATTGTTCCGCGCAAACTGCGTTTCCTGTCACGGCCCGGAAGGCGATCAGGTGGAAGGCGTGGATTTGGGACATGGCAAGTTTCGCCGGGCATCGACAGAAGACGGGGTGATCCGCATCATTCAAGACGGCATTCCGGGAACGGCGATGCCGCCGCATAACTTCACCGATTTTCAAGCGGGAACGATTCTCGCGTACCTGCGAGCGGTTGCAACCAGCGATCGGACTGCCGCGCCTAATGGAGACGCGGCGCGGGGTAAAGTGATCTTTGAAGGCAAGGGCGGATGCGCGGCCTGCCATCGCGTGTATGGAATTGGTTCGCGAGTTGGACCGGATTTGAGCGACGTCGGAGCGCTACGGCGTGTGTCCGAGATCGAGATTTCGCTCTTGGATCCGAATGCCGAAGTGCTGCCCCAAAATCGTTACTACCGCGTGACGACCAAGAACGGCGAAAGCATCACAGGAAGGTTGCTGAACGAGGATACGTTCTCGATCCAGATCCTCGATACCAAGGAGCGGCTGCTGTCGTTTCAGCGGACCGCGGTGCGCGAGACCGGGTTCCTCAGCGAATCGCCGATGCCGTCGTACCGGGAGAAACTGACGAAAGCGGAACGAGACGATGTGATCACCTACCTGCTTTCGCTGAAAGGGTTTTGAATTATGAAGCGACGCGTACTGTCGATCCTTGGGTTGGCTGCTGGAATGAATGCCGCGCTGTGGGGCCAGGTATCCTTCGACCGGATTCTTGCCGCCGGCAATGAACCGCAAAATTGGTTGACTTATTCCGGCTCGACGTTGAGCCAGCGCTACACCACGCTGAACGAGATCACGCCCGCGAATGCAAAGAACCTGCAACTGCAATGGACGTTTCAGGCGCGGTCGCTCGAAAAGTTCGAAGCTACGCCACTGGTTGTTGATGGAATCCTCTACACCGTGCAAGCGCCGAACAACGTAGTCGCGGTGGATGCCGTGACTGGGCGCGTGTTTTGGACCTATGCTTATACACCTTCGCGAGCGGCGCGTCCGTGTTGCGGGCAAGTGAATCGCGGGCTGGCGATTCTGGGCGACACCTTGTTCATGGGCACCATCGATGCGCATTTGATTGCGATCGACGCGAAGAGCGGCAAGCCGATCTGGAACGTCGCGGTCGCGAAAGCGGGAGCGGGCTACGCGCTAACGCACGCACCGCTGGTGATCAAGGACAAAGTGATCGTGGGGACGGCCGGTGGTGAGTACGGGATTCGAGGATTCATCGCGGCCTACGATGCGAAAACGGGGAAGGAACTTTGGCGATTCTACACCATCCCTGGCAAGGGCGAACCTGGTAATGATACTTGGAAGGGCGATTCATGGGAGCACGGCGGCGCCTCGGTTTGGGTGACTGGCTCATACGATCCGGCGCTGAATCTGACTTACTGGGGCATCGGAAATCCAGGGCCCGATTGGAATGGAGACACGCGCGACGGCGACAACCTCTACAGCGATTGCGTGGTCGCGTTGGATCCGGATACGGGAAAGCTGAAATGGTATTTCCAGTTCACTCCGCACGACACGCTCGATTACGATTCTGTGCAGGTTCCGGTGCTGGCGGACATGCAATGGCAAGGGCAGCCGCGCAAAGTAATGCTGTGGGCGAATCGGAATGGTTTCTATTACGTGTTGGATCGAACGACGGGACAATTCCTGACCGGTAAACCATTCAGCACGGTGAATTGGGCCAAGGGTTTGGATGAAGCGGGACGGCCGATGCGAGTGAACGGAATGGAGCCGACCGTAGCGGGACAGCAAGTCTATCCCGGAGTGCAGGGCGCGACGAATTGGTATTCGCCGTCGTATAGTCCGCGGACCGGTTTGTTTTACATACCGACTTGGGATCAATATTCGTCGGTTTTTGTGAAAGCGCCGACCGATTACACAGAAGGGCGGCGGTATGTTGGAACAACGCCCCGGTCCGTGGTGCCGAATCTGCAGGGCGCGACGCCCATCAATCAGCGCAAAGAGAGCGAAGGCTACGGAGCGGTGCGGGCCTTCGATCCTAAGACCGGCGAGCAAAAGTGGGAGTTCAAAATGTTGGACGTTACCGACGCCGGCATTCTCACCACAGCCACGGATGTTCTTTTCTCGGGCGGGCGCGAAGGATATTTTTATGCGTTGGATAGCCGCAGCGGCGAGTTGTTGTGGAAGGTCCAGGTAGGCGGTCCCGTCACGTCGGGCCCGATGTCGTACGCCGTAAATGGAAAGCAGTACATCGCGGTGTCGGCCGGAAATTCGCTGTTGGTATACGCGCTCTCAGGCCGATAACGCGAATGCGATGAATTCCGCTCTTCAGTTCAAAGCGTGGGAACCTGTTTGGGGTTCTTAAGAATCACTGGCGTAGCGGGGTAACTAAAGGAGTCGCTATGCCCGCTAGGCTGGCCCGACCTGTTAATTTCAACCGTTTCGCCCACGATAGTTTCTTTGTCGATGGTCAAAGTCATCACACCCCAGACCTTATCCGCGCCATATTTCAGCGTTGCGCCGGTGTCCGTGGCTTCGTCGCCTGGACTGGAATGGATCGCGTGCAAATTGTGGTAGCCACCGTTGCCGCAGACGATGAATGGCGTTGGACCATCGGGTGCGATTTTCTGTTCGATGCGCTGATAATCGTGAACGTGGCCCGACAGCACCAGGTTTGGCACACGTCCCGTATCGCGAATGGCATTTTCCAGGACGTCCGCCATCTTCGAACTGCCGCTGTGATAGACGTCAAACGAATAAATCGGATGATGGAGCGCCAGGATGAGCGCCCGGTCCTTGGGAGCTGAGGCAAACTCATTGGTCACCCATTGCTGTTGTGTCGAATCAACCGAACCGCCCTCGGGGACGTTCGTATACATTCCGATGATCGTGGCGTAAGGCGTGTTCAGGGTCCAATAGGGATTCGGGAGACTTAGCCCCACACGAGGGGCGTCCTTGGAGATGGGGTCCACATCGGGAGTCGCTTGCATGAAATATTCCACCCAGCCGTCTAGGGACGTTTGCAACTGGGGATTGTCAACTTCGCCGTCATGATTGCCTGGAATGGCAAGAATCGGGGGATCATAGTGAGCGTAAGGTTCGTAGAATTGTGCGTAATAATCCGTGTTCATTCCGGTGAAATACACGACATCGCCAATGTGGTAACAGAACTGTGGGACCGTAGCTCCGCCTGGCGCCACCTGAGCAATCATTTTCTGCGCGACGTAGTTTTGGAACTCCCCATCCTGAACGCCGCCGGAATCGCCCAACACGTGAAAAACCATTTTCTTAGCCGAGGTGATATTGGTCCCGATGGCCGGAAAGTTGTCGGTCAAGGAATAGTGATAAGGGGTCAAACCCAAAGGACGGGGCAACGGTTGAAAGCTGGTGTTTCGATGTCCGACCGAACTCAGCGGACTCACACCAGGATGCGCTTGCGAGGTCTTGGTGCCGTGGCGCGGGCGTACCGCCCCCTGTTGAAGGGCTTGCGTGTGAGAAGTTTGGGTGTGAGTTGAAGCCATCTTGCGCTCCTTTGGGGTTGAATTTAACTACGCCTTCGTATGTGCTTCGATGGACTCGTTTAGATTATCATGGAAAGCCGTCAGAGATTATCACAAAGTGGTGAATTAATCATCCTTTTCATGCAGCTGTAATTCGGGGAACTTTGTGCGTCGCCACGCGCGCAAAGCAAAGCCCGCGAGGGCAGCCGGAGTTGCGGGGTGCCTGACAGTCGCATAGAATCGAGTCTTGGAATATCTAAGCATGTTGTATCGTGGAATGCTCCTTGGGGCTGTATTCCTACCGATTGGCGCGCACGCGCAGTGGCTGAACTACCTGCCGGCCGGGACACCTCGTTTGAGCGATGGAAATCCGAATCTCTCTGCTCCGGCGCCACGCGGCGCGGACGGCAAACCGGACTTGACGGGCGTCTGGGCGCATGAGAAAACTTCCGCCGCTGAGTGGAAACGCCTTCTCGGCCCCGCGTACGAGCGAGAATCGCGATCCGCGTTGCTTGGGATGGAGCTCGAAGTCGTGAATAAATACGGGCTCAACATGTTCTGGGACATGAAGCCCGGGGACTCCATTCTGACGCCCGCAGGAGAGGCGGCCATGAAGCGGCGATCCGCCGAACAGCGGGTCGATAATGTTTGCCATGGTGAGTACGGCTGGCCGGTGGCAGGTCTGCTTGCCGAACCATTCAAAATGGTACAGGCGCCCAAGGAGACCATGATTCTGTACGAAGTGGACGGATTGCACCGGCAGATTTTCACCGATGGTCGCGAATTTCCCGCGACCTGGGAGTTCCCGGCATATCTCGGATACTCGATTGGCCGGTGGGAGGGCGACACGTTTGTTGTCGAGACGCGCGGGTTCAACGATCGCACGCCAGTGGACGGAATGGGCCATCCGCGCAGTGAAGCGATGCACGTGACGGAGCGCTATCGCCGGCGCGATTTCGGACATCTGGACACCGAGCTGACGTTCGAAGATCCCGAGCTATACAAGCGGCCGTTTACGGTGAAGATTGCCTACGATCTAATTCCGAACAACGACATCTTTGAGATGTTCTGCACGCAAAACGAAAAGGATCGTGCGCACATGGTGAAGTGACCGCGGCGCGCGGCTCGTTTACGCCCAGCTAAAGCCGCTCTTCGACAGTGGCAGCGTCCGGATGCGCTTACCAGTCGCGGTGAAGATGGCATTCGCAATCGCGGGAGCAACAGGCGGCATGGCAGGCTCGCCGAGACCGGTGGGTGGGTTGTCGGTCTTGACGAAATGCACTTCGATTTGCGGCGGCGCCTGAATCAATCGCACGGGCTGATACTGATGGAAGTTGGTCTCCACCGCATGTCCGCCATCGATCGTGATCTGCCAGCTCATGGCATGGCTCATGCCCTCGACTACGCCGCCCTGGCACATGTTTTCGGCATGGCTGGGGTTCACGATCTGGCTGCCGATGTCTCCGGCCACCCACACCTTGTTGATCTTCACCTTGCTGCGTTCGTCCACGCTCAAATCCACTACGTGCGCGAAGTAGCCGCGATGGCTGAACTGGAAAGCAGTGCCCATAGCGCGACCCGCGGGCAGCTTAGTCTTGCCCCAGCCGGAAATGTCGCGAACTTTTTCGACCACTCCGTGCATGCGCTCGGCGACGAATGGAAAGCCGTTCGGCACCGGGCCGGGCTTATTATTCGTGATCATCGGGTTTGAGAGCAGCGCCAGGCGGAACTCAATCGGGTCCTGGCCGGCGGCATGCGCCAATTCATCGAGAAAACTCTGGAAAACGAAGCAGAACGCATTACTGCGGGGCGCGCGCATGGCGAAGGTGGGAACTCCGAGCGCCATCGTGGTGGCCTGGAAGGCGAAATTCGGCGTGAAACCGGCGGGGAATTCGTTGGGTGCGATTTCGGCCGCGCTGGCGAACTTCTGGCCGACGCCGAAGCTAACGAAGTGGTTTTTCCACGCGATCAGTTTGCCGTTTCCGTCGATGCCGCCTTTGAGGTAATGGAAGCCGGCCGGACGATAATGATCGTGCGCCATGTCGTCCTCGCGCGTCCATAGCAATTTCACGGGCTGGCCCGCCACCTTCGCGATTGCCGCGGCCTCGAGCGCGTAATCGTTTGTGAGACGGCGACCGAATCCGCCGCCAGTTTTCATAAGATGCCAGGTGATGTTGGTCTCGGGAATTCCGAATACTTGCGCCACCTGAGCGCGGCCAGCCGCGGGCGTTTGCGACGGCGCCCATAATTCTAGCCTGCCGTCCTGCCAACTGGCCAAGCAATTTTCAGGTTCGAGCGGAGCGTGCGAGAGGAACGGATAAGCGTACGCGGCTTCCACGACTTTGGCCGCGCCGCTGATGGCTTGATCGGCATCGCCATCGACGCGGATGTCGAAGGCCGGAGGTTGCTGCGAAATTTCGTTCGCCTTCGCAAGGAAACCAGCGCTCGATTGCTGAGCCGTGGGACTATCCTCCCACACCACTTTGAGTTTCGCCCGCGCGCTCTTGGCTTGCCACCAGCTATCGGCCACGATGGCGACGCCGGGCATCAGTCCAGTGAGCACAGTAGTGCCTTCCACGACGAAAGCGTTCTTCACACCCGACATGGCTTTCACTTCGTCGAGATTCGCGCTAGACACTTTCGCCCCGTAGATCGGGGACTTTTCGAAGACAGCCCAGAGCATGTCGGGCACAGTGAAATCGATGGAGTAGACCGGTTTGCCAGCGACGACCGCGGGGGTATCGTAGCCACGTAGCGGCTGGCCAATGATTTTGTAGTCCTTCGGATCTTTGGGTTTGATCGTTTTGGCGTCCGGCACGGGCAGCGTCGCCACCTTGGCCGCCAACGCGCCATAGCCGATGCTGCGCTTCGAAACCTGGTGCTGCACTTTGCCGGAAGCGGTGGTCAATTCAGATTCGGGAACATTCCAGGTTTGCGCAGCGGCGGTGATGAACATTGCGCGTCCACTGGCGCCCACCAGACGCAGCGGGTCCCAGTTCGTTGGCAGGGCGGTGCTACCGCCGGCCACTTGCGGGCCGTACTTCACCGGATCGAGGTCCGCCTGCACGATGCGGACGTCTTTCCAATCGACATCCAGCTCGTCGGCGATGATCATTGGGAGAGACGTCTTGATGTTTTGGCCGATTTCAGGGTTTTTGGCCATGATGGTGACGATTCCGTCGGGCGCTACCTTAATAAATGCGTTGGGCGACAGCGGCGCGGGTGGTTGGGCTGCAGGTGCCTGCGCGAGTGCGCCACTCGGCTTCAAATACAGTCCGATCACGACCCCGCCGCCGGCCAGGGCGCCTACCCGAAGGAAGGAGCGCCGATTCATGGTTTTCAGGTTTTCGCTCGTCATGACGTACTAATTATTCTACCGAGGCTGCCGGATGGCAAGGGCCCGGGAGGTGCGCGCCGCTGAGAATTAGAAATAGGTAGCCCGCCCGGTTATCTTTTGTGCGCCTGATCCTTCTCGTTTTCGCAGTAGGTCTCAATCAGATCGCTATCGGCGAGTAGCTTGACGGGCACTTTGGCGCGCCAGGGTTTTTCGTAAGCGCCTGGGTCGTCGATTGTGATGTCGATTTCCAGGTGCCCGAAGTCGCGGCGCGTGAAGCGCTCGGTGACATGCGCGGACTCGGTTTGCGGATGGCCCTTGGCGGTGTCGAGCCACGAACGGCCGTTGAATCCGATGGTGTCGACCACGAGCGTGGGGCCTTCCCAATGACCGACGGAATAGCCGAGCCACGTCGGTTGCGTCTCTTTGGGCAAGGGACGGCCATCTAGGAACACTTGACGGAAAGTCGAGTTGGCGGAGGTCTCATACAGCAGAATCACCAGCGCGGGCGTTTGCACAATCTTGAACGGATGCGGCGCGGCCTCGGTGGTCATGTCGATGCGCGGCACTCCCGGCGGCATGCACTGGGATAAAGGATCGTCCTGGTGATCCTTGCCCTCACGCTCGGCTTGCAGATTTTTCGCCCAGGGCTGCATGACGACTTCGCCGGGCTTCAAATCCTGCGCGAGATTGAAGAAGTGTTGGGGATCGGATTCCCATACTCCGGATAAGTCAGGCTTGCCATCGGATGTTTTGGGCGTTGGGGCCGAGAGATTCGCCTTGCCATCGCTCGAGCGCGGAATCCCCGGCGTTGGATAATTTAGCCACTGGGCATGGAGACTCACCAGAGCGGGCGCGGCGAGGATGATGGTAAGGATCCGTGTGTGCGTCAATGATCGGTATTCATAATACCTCTTCCGGTCGGCGAAGCCGCGCCCGATGTATGATTACCGCTATGCCAACGCTATTGACCGGTGGCCAGTTCGTGCTGGCGGCAGCATGCCTTGCCGTTGTATTCGTGGATCCCTCGATGTTGCGCGCTCAAGCGTCCGGGTTCAGCATCACGCTGACTGGGCAATCGATGATCCGGTCTGACATTCGCGCTCACGCGCCGTCGGCAGTGCCGATCATCAAATCGATGCTCAATGGCGATGTGGTGTTCACGAATTTCGAGGCAACGATCGTCGACGAACGGAAAGGCCAGTCGCACCTGGACGGTCGGTTTCTTTCGCCGCCGGAGGCGCTGGACGCGCTTCAGTCGTTTGGCTTCAACCTGGTGTCTTTATCCAACAATCATGCGTTCGATTTGAAGGTGCCCGGAATTCAGAACACCCTTGAGGAGGCGAAGCGCTTGAACTTGTCTCATGCGGGCACCGGCAATACGATCGCGGAGGCGGTGGCCCCGGGTTATCTGCACACACCGAAAGGCACCGTCGCGCTGGTGGCGATGGCGTCAGGTCTGGTCGCCGAGGGAGGGTCGGCTACGGCGGCGCGGCCGGGTGTGAACGAGCTTCGCGTGGAAGCGGGAAAGCCGAATCAGGAAGACACGCAGCGCATTCTCGCAAGTATCCGGGAAGCCCGCAAACGAGCCGATCTGGTGGTTGTATACGAGCACAATCACGTGTTTGATAAGCCTTTTTCGACGGTCATGCTGGAGGAGTTGCCGGAGCGGCTTAGTCCGCCCGATTGGCTCAAACAATGGACTCACGCGGAGGTGGACGCGGGCGCGGACATCATCGTGATGCATGGCGCGCCTCTGCTGCACGGTGTGGAAATTTATCACGGCCGGCCGATTTTTTACGATTTGGGGAACTTCATTTTTCAAGCGCCGCCGTCGTTGATCTTGCTGGATGAGCCGATCAACTGGGAAAGCGTGGTGGCCTACGTCGTGTTCGACGGGCAAAATCTGCGATCCATTCAATTCCGGCCGATCGCGCAGAATAAGATCGGCGAAGGGCAGGCCGACATGCACGACGAGCACACCAATAACCTGTTTCTGCAGACGCGCGGGTTACCGACGCCGGCCACGGGAGAACAGGCACACTACATCCTGGAGCGGCTGGCCGATTTGTCGCGGCCTTTCGGAACAACGGTTGTGTTGAAAGGCGATACGGCTGAGATTCAGCTCAGCGCCCGGAATTAGAGCGCCGGGCCGGACACCGTCCTGTTGCTTTCCCAAAAGAAGGAGCGGTATCCTTGCTGTGGGATACCTACATGAGAACTCTGCGGCGGTTCCTTACGCGCCTGCTCAGCTGGGCGGCGCAGCGGCAGCATGAAGAACGATTGCAGGCAGAGATCGACGAACATCTGTCTCTTCAGGCCGCCGACAATCTCCGATCCGGCTTGCCGCCATCCGAAGCGCGCCGCCAGGCGATGCTGAAATTCGGTGCGGTGGAGGCGATCAAGGAAGAGTACCGAGACGAGCGGCGAATCCTAATCATCGACATTTTGTTGCGCGACGTACGCTACGCTTTCCGCATGCTCGCGAAGAATCCCGGCTTCACGATGGTCGCGGTGCTCACTCTAGCCCTCGGCATCGGTGCCGACACGGCGATCTTCAGCGTAGTCGAGAGTGTTCTGTTCCGCCCGTTGCCGTTCTCCACGCCAGATCGAATTGTGCGCGTCGAATCCACCAAAGACGGCGCTCTCGTAAACCCGAACGGAGGCGGGCGCTACGGCGGGCCGTCGGCCCTGGATATGCAGGATTTCGCGCGAAACAGCCACAGCTTCGAGAACATGGCGGTATATGACACCTGGCGAAAGAACGTGAGTTTCTCCGACCGGCAAGTCGCACCGGAGCAAATGTGGGTTGGTTTGGTGCCGAGGGCATATTTCGAAATCCTTGATATGAAGCCTATGATGGGCCGGCTCTTTACCGAAGATGAAAGCGGCGTTGTTAAGAACTATATTGCGGCTATCAGCGATCGAATGTGGAGGGACCGCTACGGCAGTGATCCAGCCATCCTGGGCCGAAAGATCACTGTCAATGACGAGCCCTATACGATTGTGGCGGTGATGCCGGACGTGATTCCCGAATGGATGGAATCTAAGGCCATTCACATTTGGACGCCCGTTGGATTCGCGAATATTTCCGAGGACGGTGTTACGGAAGCTGCGCGAGGAGCGCGTGGTTTCTATTCACTTGCGCGCATCAAGCCCGGCGTTTCGATGAGTCAGGCGCAGGCAGACCTGGCGACAATTGCGGCGAGACTGGCGGCCGAGCACACCGCCGATCGCGGAATCGGCGTCGCGTTGGAGACACTTTCCGAGACACGCGCGCATAATTTGCGGCCGATGCTTTTTCTGCTCGTGGGCGCGGTGAGCCTGATTTTGCTGATCGCCTGCGTGAATCTGGCCAACCTGCTTTTGGCGCGCAATTCGGCCCGGCAGCAGGAACTGGCGATGCGTGCGGCTTTGGGTGCGGGAAAAGGGCGGCTGGTAGTCCAGCTACTCACGGAGACGCTGCTGCTATCGGTGATCGGCGGCGGTATTGGTTTGTTGCTGGCGCGGATCGGAGTGACGAGCCTCACCAGGATTCATCCCGAAAACTTGCCGCAGCTCGCATCCATCGGAGTTGACTGGCGAGTGTTGACGTTCACGCTGGTGCTGTCTCTGATCACGAGTTTGTTCTTTGGACTGGGCCCCGCGCTCACAAGCGTGCGATCGAATCCGGGAGAGGCTTTGAAGTTGGGATCTCGCTCAGGGACAGCCGGGTCGCGCGCGCAACGCATGCGCAGCATCCTGGTTGTCATGGAAATGGCGATGTCGTTGATGCTCTTGGTCGGAGCCAGCCTGCTGATTCAAAGTATTCTGCGTTTGGAACGGCAGCAGTTGGGAATCCGTCAGGATCATCTGTTGACCGGTGCTTTTTATCTGCCGGGTATCCGCTACTCGGCTCCGGCGGCCATCACACGCTTTAGCGACCAGTTCGCAGATCGAGTCCGCGCACTGCCGGGCGTGACGGAGGCGAGCGTCACCACCATTTACCCGCCAAATTACAACTGGACGCAGATGTTGGAAATTCCCGGACGTCCGGTGACCAGGATTCAGGACATTCCTTCGGCGAAGTTCGGGCTCACGGATTCGCATTTCCTGCGAACATTGGGGATTCCGCTGATGCGCGGGAGAGATTTCGCCGCATCGGACAACGCCGGCAGCCCGCCCGTGGCTCTGATCAACCACGAACTCGCGCGGCGCTATTTTCCCACCGAGAATCCACTCGGCCAGCGCGTTCACATTGGGCCTCCGGAATTTCTGCATGTTCCACCGGGAACAGACATCACTGACTCCGCGGATGTCACAATTATTGGCGTCATCGGCGACTTCAGAAATAGCGGGCTCGCTTCGCCGCCAGAGCCCCAGATCATCGTTTTGTATTCGCAGCACCCGGTGGTCAACTACGGATTCAAGGACATTGTGATTCGCACCGCGTCGAACCCGCGACTCCTAGCGCCTGAAGTCGCCCGTCAGCTTCACGCGCTGGATCCCGATATGCCTTTGGCCCAGGTGCGAACGATCGAAGAAGTCGTCGAGCAGCAAACTGGAAGCCAGCGCTACACGGCGCTCCTGCTGGGATTATTCGCCGCGGCCGGATTGATACTCGCCGCGGTGGGCATCTATGGCGTCGTTTCTTTTCTTGTGGCGCAACGCAAGCGTGAACTGGCGGTCCGGATGGCGGTAGGTGCTAGCGCGAGGAATGTCCTGTGGCTGGTGCTGAAGGAGGGCTTGCAAATGGCCGCTGTGGGCGCTTGCGTCGGCCTCATCGGAGTGTGGGCTGCGCAAGATCTGATGAACCGGCTCCTGTTCGGCGTTTCTCCGGTGGACCCCGTCACGTTCGCTGGATCGGCTGTTTTCTTGATCGCCGTCGTGATCGTTGCCTGTTGGCTCCCCGCCTGGCGTGCTTCGCGAGTGGATCCCTGCATGGCATTGCGAGCGGATTGAGGCTGCCCTATTGCTCCGGCGTGAATGCCAGCAGAACATTTCCAGCGATCGCTCCATTGCGCGCATAACCTGAATTCACAAACAGCATGCCTCCCACGATCACCGGTCCCGCGCCATCCAGCGATCCTCCCCTGCCCGGCACTCCGTTTGCGGTTTTGTAATTCTGCACGGTGTTGAAATCCCAAAGCACTCGGCCGTCCTCTGTGGCGTAGGCGCGCAGGTGTCCGTCGTCGGATCCCGAAAACACAACACCGGGAATGGCGGTGAGGGCCGCGGGCTGTGCCGGACTGCAATTCGGCGTCGATCCGCAGGGCTGCGGCGCCGCGTACCAAACCTTCTCGCCGCTCGATATACGAAGAGCGGTGAGCCCGCCGCCCGCTGCGGGGTCAGGCGGCAATCCGACTTGGATGACTGTGCCGGGAGCGGTCTTTCGCGCCAGATCGGAAACGGCCGCGTAAACCTTCTGCCCATCGCTCGCCATGCCCCATTGCACGCCGCCGTTGGTTCCACCCTTTCCCACGCGCGTCTGCCACAGGATCTCGCCTTTGTGATCGGGATCGAGCGCGTACACCACGCCCGACTTCTGTCCAGCGAGAAGAATTTCGCGACCGCCGGGCAGTTTCTCGATAATGACGGACGAACCAAAGTCATGATCCGGTCCTGGACATTTTCCACCTGAGCACGCTCCACTGAATATGTCGCCGGGTGTCACTTGTTTGGACCAAACGATTCGCCCGGTTTTCACTTCCAGCGCCAGTATCGCATCGCTCATGTCCGTTGCGGGCGTTGAGAAATTGTCACCGGTGGCGATGTAAAGCAAGCCGCGCTTGGAATCGAGAGTCGGCGTTCCCCACACGCCTGCGCCCGAGGGTCCCCAGGTTCCAATGGCGCCCGGGCCTTTCTCAAGTTGCTTGGGCTTTTCGCGAACCGTGTAAGTCTTCCACACCTCGGTTCCGTCTTTCGCTCGCAGAGCGGTGACGCTGCCGCGGAAGGTGCAACACGGATAGTCGGGATTGCCCGCTCGAGTCTCTTCCCATGAAGCCGCTGGAATGAACACCACTCCGTCTTGGAACGCGGCGGAACCGGTGAGCCGCGTGGATTCGTGCTCCTCAGGTTTCTTCTTCCAGAGCAGGCGACCGCTCTCGGCTTCGACTCCGTAGGCCCAGCCGGTGAGATCGGTGAATACCAGAACGTGCGTCTTGCCATTCGGGACCGCGACCATAGCCGATCGCACCGGGCCGCTCGCTTGATACACCCAGCGGACGCAGCCGGAATCCGCGCTCAGGGCCTGCACCGCGCCGCCCGCGCTGCCGACGAATAATGTGCTGCCCAGCACCGTGGGCGCACCGAATGCGGTTACATCGCCCTCGAATGCGTAAGCCCACTTCAGCTTAAGCTTGCCAACCTGGCCAAGCGTGATGCCGCTGGTGGTGGTGTACCGAGTGTTCGTGACATCTGGCCCCCAGCCGTTCCACAACGGGTTGGGCGATGCGCCAATATTCACGTTGCGGTCCGCGCAGTAGGCCTGAGCAGGAATGGGCGCATCGGGCCGGTCGACGCCCAGGTACTTCGCGACGGCTTCGCGTTCCTCGCGATTGAGGACGTATGCGACGTTGATCATGACGCCAAAGTCGAGCGCTCGCAATATGCGCGAGACGGACAACTGCGCGATCGCTGATCGAGGGGGAGCCGTATCACGGCCAGAGTCGTGGCACGAGGCGCAGCGTTTTTGGTACACAGCTTCGCCCGAGACTGCGGCCGCGCAGGGTAGAGCGGCGATAGAAGTCAGGAGGAAGAGGCTTAATAAGATAGGCCGTTGACGCACGGGGCTATTTTACATGAATCAGGCCCATTCGGGCTCACGCAAATACTTCACAGTGTGCACGTATCGGCGCGCCAGCTCTTCGATCCAAGCTGCCTCGCGAATACTGATGGCGCGGGGTGGAATCAAATCGCTCCCGATGCCGACCGCTGTTGCGCCGGCCGCGAGATATTGTCCGGCTGTTTGTTGATTGACGCCGCCCGAAGCGATGAACGACACCTTGGGGAACGGATTCTTCAAGGCGCGCAGATAATCCACACCGCCCACTTGGGAACAGGGAAAGATCTTGACGAAGTCGGCGCCGGCCTTTACAGCCGCCATGATTTCGCTAGGTGTGAGAACTCCTGGAATTACGATGATTCCGGCCTTGACGGCGAATTCGACCACTTCCAGATCCAGCCCCGGACTGGTGATGAAACTCGCGCCAGCAGCCCGGCACGCCTTCGCCGTCTCGACATTCAACACCGTGCCCGCGCCCACCACCATGTGCGGATGTTGGGTGAGGAGCTGCGTGATCAGCTCCGGAGCCTTGGGGACCGTCATGGTAAGTTCCACGATCGGTAATCCGCCGCGCGAGACAGCCTCGGCAGCGAACAGAGCGTCCTCGGCGTTCGAAGCGCGAACCGCAGGAATAATCGCGAGCTCCACAATCCGCGCGCGAACTTCTTCTTTCGTCAGAGATCCAATTTGTCCCAGTTTCATAAACGCGGCGACTCAGTGAGCTTCTCCCAAGTTCGTCTCAGGTGCAGGGAGCACGTCGCCTTCCCGCGCCACCCAGGCGTACAAGGTGGGCAGGAGGAAGATGCTCAACAGCAGTCCGGAGATGAGGCCGCCGACGATCACGATCGCAAATGGGCGCTGGGAGTCCGATCCGATGGCATGCGATAACGCGGCCGGGAGCAGTCCCAAGGTGGCAACTAGGCTGGTTACCATGATTGGCCGTAATCGCAGGACGGCGCCTTCCACGGCGGCTTCTTCGATGGAATGCCCGCGTGCGCGGCGCTGGTTGATGTACTCGAGCATGATCACGCCGGTCTGTACAGACACGCCGAACAAAGCCAAGAAACCGATCCCCGAAGACACGCTGAAGTGCGTGTGCGTCAGCAGCAAGGCCGCCATTCCGCCGAGAGGCGTCATCATGACATTGACGATGATGAGCGACGCCCATTTCATCGATTTGAACATTGTGTAAAGAATAACGAAGATGATCAGCACTGTCAGCGGCACGATAATGGCCAGGCGGGCGGCGGCGCGCTTCTCACTTTCGTACTCACCCTCCCACTTCACTTTGTAACCGCGCGGTAACTGGACTTGTTTCCCGACCTTGGCAATCGCTTCCTCCACCGTGCTTCCAAGATCGCGCCCGCGCACGCTGTACTTTACCGCGACGTAGCGCTGATTGCCCTCGCGATAAATTTCCGATCCGCCATCCCGCATCTGTATTTTGGAGAGCTGCGCGAGCGAAACGCGTTCGCCCGACGGCGAGAGCAGGCGAATGTTCATAATTGCTTCGGGAGTGTCGCGATAGGGCTCCAGATAACGGGCAACAAGATCGTAACGTTGTTCGCCCTGCAAGACCTGCGTCAACGCATTACCACCGACGGCCGTTTGGACGGCATCCTGGATATCGGCGACGTTGATCTGGAACCGCGCGGCTTGCTGGCGATCTACCTCCACGTTCAAGTTGGGCTGGCCGAGCAAACGGAACACTCCCAGATCTTCGATGCCTGGAACGGTGCGCATTACCTTGACCGTCTCGTCTGCTTTGTCCTCCAGCGTTCTCAGATCGTCGCCGTAAATCTTGGTGGCAAGCTGACCTTTGACGCCGCTGACGGCTTCTTCCATGTTGTCGGCAATGGGCTGCGAGAAATTCCAGATCGCCCCAGGGATTTTCTCCACTTCGCGGTCCATGGCGGCGATGAGCTCATCTTTGTCCTGATGAAATACCGGGCGCCACTGTTCCTTGGGCTTCAGGTCGACGCAGAATTCGGTGTTGAAAAAGCCAGTGGTGTCGGTTCCGTCGTCCGGGCGGCCCACCTGGCTGGTGACGATGGTCGCTTCCGGAAATGCTGCTAGCTTGAGGCGCGCGAGATTCGCGACGCGGACGCCTTCCGTCTGTCCGGTGCTGGGCGCGAACGTGCCGCGCACCCACAGAGCGCCTTCGTCCAGGTGCGGAAGGAACTCAGACCCGATGATGCCACTGGTGGCGAGAAAGATCATCGCGGCAAACGCAAGTGCTCCTACGGAGAGCGGGACCCAGCGGTGGCGAATTGACGCGCGCACCGCAGAGCGATAGCGGACGGTAAGGTGCCGCATGATCGGATTTTCCCATTCCTTGGCTCCGCGCCGGAACAGGAGAGCCGCCAGGACCGGCGACACGATGATCGAGAACAGAAGCGCGCCGAGCAGCGCGAAAGCCACGGTCCAAGCCATCGGTTTGAAGAGCCGGCCCTCGACACGCTGCAAAGTGAAGATAGGAATGTAAGCCGTGATGATGATGGTGATGGCGTAAAACACCGGACGCTGCACTTCGTGAGCGGCGATGCGAATTCGGTCGGCCACGGAGACCCGTTCGCCGTCGCTCGTGGGGTGCGTATGCAAGTGCCGCACGATGTTCTCGATCATGACGACCGCGCCGTCCACCACCATGCCGAAATCGAGCGCGCCTAACGACAGCAGATTCGCCGGAATATGCCGAAGGCTGAGACAGATCGATGCGAACAGCAGTGAAAACGGGATAGTGACCGCGACGATCAGCGCCGCGCGCGTGTTGCCAAGGAACAAGAACAAAATGATGACGACGAGGATGATGCCCTCAGTCAGGTTGTGCAGAACGGTGTGGGTGGTGAATTCGACCAACTCGCTGCGATCGATGAACGGAACTACCTTTACGCCGGCAGGCAGGATAAGATTATTGAGCTCTTCCACTTTGGCGTGAATGCCCTTGAGCACGTCGTCGGAATCGGCGCCCTTGCGCAGAAGCACGATCCCGGAAACCACGTCATCGTTGTTGATGATGGTGCCGTTTTCCCGGCGAATCGCGCGCCCAAATTGGCCGAGCCGGATCTTGGGACCTTGTGCTACACCCGCGATATCCCTGATGTGCAGCGGCGTACCGCTCTGTGTCTTGATCACGGTGTCGGAGATATCGCGCACCGTGTTGACCATGCCGACTTCGCGAACGTTGACCTGCTGGAGACCCGCCTCGATAAAGCTGCCGCCCGCATTGGCGTTGTTGTTCGTGAGCTGCTGCTCCACTTGCCCGATGCTCAATCCGTAGGAAATGAGCTTTTCGGGATCGATGCGCACTTGATACTCGCGCGTGGGGCCGCCGAAGCTCGCGACATCCACCACGTTGGGGACCGACTTGAAATTCTTTTCGATTACCCAATCTTCGAGCGACTTCAACTCCATCACGTCGTATTTCGGATTGGTGCTGCGCAAGGTGTAGAAGTATATCTGGCCAACCGGACTCCAGTCAGTCCCCATTTGCGGATTGACGTTCGGAGGCAGGGTGACCTGGGCCAGGCGCTCCAGCACGCGTTCACGATTCCACGCGTTTTCGGATCCATCTTCGAACACCAGCTTCAAATCCGAAAGACCGAACAGTGAGAACGAGCGTAGATTTACGACGTCGGGAATCCCGTTCATCGCGATTTCGAGCGGTATGGTCACCTGCTGTTCGATTTGCTCGGCCGAGATACCCGGCCATTGCGTAATGATTTCGACGTAGTTGTTCGCCACATCGGGATACGCTTCTACCGGCAGATTGTGGAACGAAATGGCGCCCCACGCCAGCAGCAATATCGCGATGGCAAGAACTACGAAGCGATTGCTAAGTGAAAAATCGACTACTTTGCGAATCATTAGCGGCTCGGCTTCCTATTGCTCCACGGTGGCCTGAAGAACCAAGGCGTTTGAGATCACCTGCTGTCCGGGGTGAAGGCCCGAGGCGATTTCCTGCAAGCCGCCCGGAAGCATGTCCCCACCCACGACCTCGATTCTGCGGAATTGATTGTTACCGGCCGGGGAGTAGACCCAGTCGCGATCATGCAGGTGCAGGACGGCGGTGGCGGGAACCGTGGCATGCATTTCCTTCTGCATCCCGTGGAAGGTGGCAGTGACGAACATCCCGAAGCGCAGCAGGCCCGGGTTATCAACTTCGAGGCGGACCTTGGCGGTGCGAATATTGGGATCCATGGTGGGGGCGATATTTTGGACGCGCCCTTTCAGGACCACATTCGGATACGCGTTCAAATGAATGTCGGCATACTCGTCGACGTGCACGAACGACATGTCGTTTTCGTAGACATCGCAAATAATCCAGACTTTCGAAAGATCGGATATGGTGAACAGATTCGGGGAATTGTCGAGCGTCTTCACCCCCGCGGCGGCGGTCACTTGTTGATCCGTAATTACGCCCGAGACGGGCGCATGAATCTCAATGATGGAACTGGGATGTTCCATGTCGGCGCCCAATACGTGGAGGTGTTCCACAGCCGTCTCGGTGGTGACCTTGGCCTTCACTTCGGCGTCCTCCGCCACCTCCTCGTCCTTCTTGGCGATGGCGCCTTTGTCCAGCAGTATGTTGGCGCGATCCAATTGCGCCTTGGCGAGCTCTTCATCCGCCACCGCCTGGCGG
>DATHMO010000083.1:0-7755 GCA_035486995.1 Bryobacteraceae bacterium | reverse complement strand
TCTCGCGATGCAGGTGGCGGCGGCCGATCCGCAATTCATTCGCAAGGAAGACGTGACGCAAGACGTGCTCGACAAGGAGCGCGAGATCCAGCGCGCCCGCGCCTTGCAAGAAGGCAAGCCCGAGAAGATGGTCGACAAAATCGCCGAGGGCCGCATGGCGAAGTTTTACGAAGAGATTTGTCTCTACGAGCAGCCTTTCATTCGCGACAACGCCACCAGCGTCGGCGATCTGATCAAGTCCGCCATCGCGAAGCTGGGCGAGAATCTGTCGGTGTCCCGTTTCGTTCGCTTCAAGGTTGGGGAAGCGGCGCTGATCGAAGAGACGGCGGAACATTCGGCGCCCAAGGACTAATGTTTCGACCCCGCTTGCTCACGCGCCACCCGTCCGGTATTCTTCGAGTCGATGTTCTCCAGTGCACGACTTCCGGTCGTCTGCGGGTGTGCTGCTGGCGCGCGGCTCAGAAGTGGCAAGCCGTGACTTACCGAGCCGCGACCGTGAGGGAGCGGTCCCATGCCTAAGTACCAGCGCATCGTTCTCAAACTGAGCGGCGAGGTTTTGGCCGGTGGAAGCGCTTTCGGTATCGATCCCGCGCGCGTCAAAAGTCTGTCGGAAGAGATCACCGAAGTGGCGCGCACCGGCGTCCAGATCGGTCTGGTTGTAGGCGGCGGCAATTTCTTTCGGGGCGTCTCGGCGGCCGCCATGAACATGGATCGCGTCGCGGCGGACCACATGGGAATGCTCGCCACCGTCATCAATGCGCTGGCCTTGCAGGACGCGCTCGAAAAGGCCGGGGTTCCCACGCGCGTGATGACCGCCATCCAAATCCACCAGGTGGCCGAGCCCTACATTCGCCGCCGTGCCATTCGCCATCTCGAAAAAGGACGCATCGTCATTTTCGCGGCCGGCACTTCGAATCCGTATTTCTCCACCGACACCGCGGCCACGCTGCGGGCGCTCGAGGTCCATGCCGACGTTATCGCCAAGGGCACGCGCGTGGATGGCGTTTACGACAAGGACCCGTTGCGCCACGACGATGCGGTTCTGTTCCCCGAAATTACTTATCACGACGTGCTTGCAAAAGCGCTCAAGGTGCTGGATGCCTCCGCCGTCGCCATGTGCCGCGACAATCAACTTCCGATCCGGGTTTTCAACTTGAACGTGTTCGGCAATATAATGCGTATGTCGATGGGCGAGCCCATTGGGACGCTTATCCACTAGGCCGTTATGAAAAACGAACCCTCTACAACTACTCCTGCTGCTCACAATTTTCAGAGCACCAAAGACGTCGATTCCTACGCCAGGTCCCGCATGGACAAAGTGCTGTCGGGACTGCAACATGACATGGCCAGCGTGCGCACTGGGCGCGCTTCCATGGGCCTCCTCGACAACGTGCGCGCCGAGGCTTACGGAACGCCGATGCCGCTGAACCAGTTGGCGACGCTGCACGTCCCCGACGCAACCATGATTACCGTGCAGCCCTTTGATATATCGCAAATCGGGGCCATCGAGAAAGCCATCCGCGCGGCCGATCTGGGATTGAATCCTTCCAACGACGGCAAGATCATTCGCGTGCCCATCCCCTCGCTCACCGAAGAGCGCCGCAAGGAACTGGTCAAGAAGGTGCATCATATCGCCGAAGACCATCGTGTGGCGCTGCGCAACATCCGCCGCGACAGCAATGAGCATATTAAGAAGCTGTTGAAGGACAAGCTCATCAGCGAGGACGAGGACCGCCGCGCGCACGATGAAATCCAGAAACTAACCGACGGCTACATCGCCAGGCTGGATCAGGCCGTCAAGACCAAGGAAAAGGAAGTTCTCGAAATCAAGTAGCTCTCCCGCGACCGCGGGAGCTGGTTTTGGCTCCTTCAACCCGCCGCCGAATCCGCCACGCGCGGAAATCCCGGATCGGCCACCACATCATCCGCCTGCCGCGCATGCCGCTCCGCGTGCGCCCCGAGAAACAGCAGCCACTGGTAGCAATCCAATTCGCCAAATTGAGGATGCGTGAAGAAATGCGCCCGGAGATCGCTCTGCGTGACGGCTACAAAACGCAAGCTGCGCTCCCGAGCGGCTTCAAACTGGCGTAGCAATGCGCCAACGTCGCTCCAGCGTCTTCGCGGCATCGCTTCCGCGGGAGCAACGCAACGTGGCGACCGGTTGGAAACGCCGCTCAAGATCGCATCGTCGGGCGTGGCAGCCGTCGGCTCCGGCTGGAGCGGCGAGAGCAGCATGGTCTGAATCTTCTGCAGCACGGCTTTCTCGACGATCGTGACATGCTCCACGCAATCGGCCACCGACCACCGGTCCCTGGCCGGATGAAAACGCGCCTGCTCCTTGGTCAACCCGTTCACCGTATGGAGCAGCCGCTCCCGGCTCGCCGCCAAATACAACAACAAAAAATCACGCTCCGCCTTTACCACGATTCCCCTCGCTTTCCTCTGTTCCGCTGCGAATACGAACGCCGGCCGTGCGACTGGAGGGATATTCGAGAACCAGAGTCCCGGAGGGGTCGGTTGCCATTTCTCGCATTTCCTCGTCATCAGTCTCAACTAAATACGGCCGGCGGGGCTGCAATCCAATCACTAACACCGTTCCGCCTTCCATTGAAAATCGAACCGGCGTCCGTCCGAAAATAATGCTGGTGTCCCCAACCAGCACCGGCTTGGGCGCCGTCGACGCCGCTGTCGTTTGATTCACCACCGTGATCTTGCCATCGTGGAACAACTGCGCTTCCTTACCGTACAGCCCGAACCAATCGGCGTCTTCGTCCCACGACGCCCGCACGAACAACGTCCCCGAAGTCTCGTCGTGAAAAACCAAGGGGAGCTGGTGGTAGCTGAGTCCCGGCTGGTATGGATTAGCCCACAGGAACTCATAGGGTGCGCCGAACGGGGTCATCAGAGAATAACGATCCTGGATCAGCCAACCCTGCAGGAACTGATTCTCCAATCCGTTGGTGTCGTATGCCACCATGCTGAGGCCCGCCGCCCGTGCGAGCGCGGCGTGATTCATATCAGGCTGGGTCGGATCAGGCTGGGTTTTGCCCGAATCCATGCCGCCGAAATACATCGGAATCCGAATTTCGTTTTCGGGCGCCCGGTATGGCGCCGGATAGTTGCCGATCACAAGAAGATCGGGCAGGTGCGCGAAGTAGCCGGGTGCGGCCTCACGCAAGTCAATCTTCAGATTGTCGCGGAAGGCGTGCAGGATTTCAAGTAACGCGTACATATCGGGCAGCGGCAGCGTGTCGCGCCCATCAGCCAGGGATGCGGCAAATCCTCCGCGCCACCAATCCCGAATCAATGCACTCAAACCCGCTTCTTCAGGGTGCTTGGGATCGTCGGCCGTGGCAATCGTTGCGAGGGCGAAATCGCGGACGTGCGCGAGCCCGTCGGTCGCGGCCGGCCGTCGGGTGAGGCGCCCGATCTTCGCGGCCAACGCCGTGGATTGTTGCGGGCTGAAGACCGGTTGGCACCAATCGTATACCAGCGCCAGTTGCCTGAGATCGTTGCCTGACGGCCCCAGCGCCCATTCCACAGCGCGCTTGCCGGCCGCGTTATCGCCCGAGACCGCGTAATAAAGCGCCAGTGCAAAGCCGGGTTCCGGTAAGTTGGCCGAACCCTTCACCAGCAAATCGAACTGCCGCCAGCGCTGGGATTCGCGCTCCCGCTCGCGCTTGAGCAACCGCAGGCGCTGCGGGGTCAGGATCAGCCGGGGATGCTCGGTGTAGACGCGGAACTCCTCATCCGTCTGGCCCAGCGGGGTTTGGCTCTGGAGAGGAAGAATCAGCAGGCTCGCAACAACGATAAAACGCATCGGCCCATCCCCAATCCCCAAGCCCTACATTGTGTCACACTGACACACGCCTAGCAGCTAGGAGCCTCAAGAAATATCGGGAGGCGGTTGAAAACAAACGGAAAAACAATGGTGCGTTGCGTGCCATTCCACTCTCGAATTGATGAAGTGACCTTTGAAACCTGCCCTCTGCTTGCAACGCGTGGGAAAGGGGTCATGAGCGGGCTGGTGAACGGCGTGCTTGCGGGAACCAGGTGCTTAAGAGATTTGCAACCGCTTTTGGCTCTAATCGGCGAGTTGCAACAGAGGGATTTTTTTGGGTCGCTTCGTTGAGATGAAACCGATCCGCCTACATTTCGGAATGGTTTCGGCGGCGCTGGCGCTCGTGGCGGGGATAGCAGGACGCGGGCCTCGCCAGGATGGAGCTGAAAGTTAGTTTCCGGCCAAACGTGCCGACGCTAGATCCTTGACCGCACCGGAACCGGCCGCTTCGATGAGTTCTCACCAGCCGGTCCCCGGTGCGGGTTTTCTTCAAACGTTTACAAGTGTAATCGAAGATCGTTAACGTTACAAGCGAGTTATAGACCTCAAGCCTATTCACCTCCCCTAGATGCTCTCCCGCTTCTGCTCTATAATCAGAGCAAGGCAAAACATGCAACTGCGGTTCTCGCTTCTGGTCTTGATGGGAATTTCTTTGCTCGGGCAAACCCCGGCGCCGGTGGCGCAGAAACCCGACGCGGCCGCCAATAACCAACCCCCAATCCCGGCGCCCATTCAGGTCCAGGTCAACGAGGTCATCGTTCCGATCACGGTCACCGACGACAAAGGCCGCTTCGTCTCGGATCTGGATCAGAAGGATTTCACCATCCTCGACGAGGGCAAGCCCCAGGAGATCCAGTTCTTCACCCGCGAGCGCAGCCAGCCGGTGGTCGTGGGATTCCTGGTGGATCTGAGCAACTCCAGCCGCCTGCATTGGAAGAACTATCAGGACGCCGCCGTCGAACTGGTGCAAAACCTGATCCCCGGCGACAACCCGAAGTTCAGCGGTTATCTGATCGGCTATTCCAATACCGCGGACCTGCTGCTCGATACCAGCACCGATCCCGAGCCCATGGTGCAGAAGCTCCAAAAGCTGAAGCCCTCGGGCGGCGCGGCGCTCTACGATTCCATCTACATGGCCTGCACCAGCCGTAAACTGATTCAAGGCGAGCCGATCGAGCCCCGGCGCATACTCGTGATCATCGGCGACGGGCACGATAACGCCAGCAAGAAGACGCTGGACGAAGCGCTCGAAATCGCGCAGCGCAACCTGGTGACGATTTATGGCGTCAGCACCGTGGCGTTTGGTTTCGCCAACGACGACGCCAAGAACCTGGTTCGGCTGGCCGAGGAGACCGGGGGCCGCGTCGAATACCCGCTCGAGGGCCTGTACAAAGACGTGTCTGGGTATATGTCTACCCCCTCCGATGAAGGCAATTACGCCCTGAAGGTGGGCACCGGCCAGTACGCCGCCGAGATCGCCAACGGAATGTACCGCGCTGTTGAGGCCGTGGTCGGCGAAGTGACCACGCAGTACATCATCCGCTATATTCCCAACTCGAGCGACGAAAAGAAGCAGTTCCGGAACATCGAAGTGAAGGTGGGTCTGGCAAACGTGAAGGTGCGCGCCAGGAAGGGTTATTATCCCTTCGCGGTTCCCTAAAATTTCGCCGATAAGCCCTACTGAGCCTCCATGCCATCCGCAACCCCGACCTTGCAATCCCGACTGGGGAGGTACTCTGTCGTTCAAGTGGATACGCCCGAGCATGGTTTGGTGAACCTGGGTATTCTTCTCCAAGATCCGGGAACGGATTCATTGCGCCTGCGCTTCCGTCGGGACTTAGAATCTTTGGTTGAAGAAGAAGACCTGGAAGTGCTCGCGGCCTTCGCCACCGATCTCGATCAAAAGGCGCAAGAGTGGGGCGCGGAGAAACTGTTCGAATACCTGGAATCCAACCTCTCAAACGCGATTCGCATTACGGACCGGGAAGAACTGCTGGTGGACGACTTCGACCGCGCGGTGGACCGGCTGTACCGCAAGAACGTCCAGAGCAACGTGCTCGAGTTCCGCACCCATCTTCCGAAATATTCGCTGCGCGCGGCGGCCGGAAAGTTTCTTGAGAACGCAGAGATCTCTGAAGACGGCTGGGTGGAGACGCCCCAGGATCTGCGCCTGACCCCCGACATGTTCGTGGCTGAAATCGCAGGCCACTCCATGGAGCCGCGGATTCCCGATGGATCGCTGTGCGTTTTTCGGTACGGCGTCGTAGGGTCGCGCACGGGCCGGCTGGTGCTGGCCGAACAGCTCGATACGGCGGGCAACGATCGTTACGCGGTCAAGCGGTATCGAAGCGACACCACGAAGGGCCCGAAGACGATCCGTCTGGAATCGCTCAACCCCGAATATCCCTCTTGGGATCTCGATCCCGACCCCGATTCTGACGGAGCCAAGTATCGGATCCTCGCCGAGTTCGTCCGCGTGCTGGATTAAATCAAGCTTTCGCCGCAAGCTGCCGCACCACGTACGGCAAAATCCCGCCATTGCGATAGTATTCGGCTTCCTGCGGCGTGTCGATGCGAACCACAACTTCAAATGTCTTCTCGCCCGAATCGTCTTTAGCCCAGACGCGCGCCCTCGCCCCTGTCGCGACAGCCGCGGGGATGCCTGTAATCGTGTATTTTTCGAAACCGGTCAACCCCAGCGACTCGCGATTCTCCCCCGGCAGAAACTGCATCGGCAGCACGCCCATCCCAACCAGGTTGGAGCGATGAATGCGCTCGAAGCTTTCCGCGATAACGGCACGAACTCCAAGCAGCAGCGTGCCTTTGGCAGCCCAATCGCGCGACGATCCCGATCCATATTCCTTGCCCGCGATGATCAGCAGCGGCGTGCCTTCTTTTTGATACTTCACCGAGGCGTCGTAGATAAACATCTTCTCGCCCGAGGGTACATGCGTGGTCCATCCGCCTTCGGTTCCGGGCGCCAGCTGATTGCGCAAGCGAATATTAGCCAGCGTTCCGCGCACCATCACTTCGTGGTTGCCCCGGCGCGCGCCGTAGGAATTGAAATCGCCCGGTTTGACGCCGTGCTCGATTAAAAATTTCCCCGCGGGACTGTCGGAGGGAATGTTGCCGGCCGGCGAAATGTGATCGGTGGTCACCGAATCACCCAGCATCGCCAGCACGCGGAGGTGCATCAGATCCTGCACCGAGGTCTTCGGATCCACCATGTTCTCGAAATACGGCGGCTTGCGGATGTACGTGGAAGCGTCGGACCAATCGTACAAATCGCCGGTTGGAACCTTCACCGAGTTCCAGCGCGCATCGCCCTGAAACACTTCCGAGTATTCTTTCTGGAACATCTCGGCCCGCACCGATTTCTTTACAGCCGACTGCACTTCTTCCGTCGTTGGCCAAATGTCCTTGAGGTATACGCCTTTTCCGTTTTCGTCCGACCCGATGGGTTCGTTCTGCAGATCGATGTCCACGCGCCCAGCCAGCGCGTACGCCACCACCAGCGGCGGCGATGCCAGATAGTTCGCGCGCACCAGCGCATTGATCCGGCCTTCGAAGTTGCGATTGCCGCTCAACACGGCCGCAACCGTCAGCTTTCCCTTGTGCACCGCGTCGGCTACCGGCTCAGGCAGCGGCCCGCTGTTCCCGATGCACGTCGTGCACCCATAGCCCACCAGATTGAATTGCAGTTTTTCGAGATACGGCGTCAGGCCCGCGTCGTTCAAATACTCGGTCACAACCTTCGATCCCGGCGCGAGACTCGATTTCACCCAGGGCTTGGTCTTGAGCCCCTTCTCGACGGCTTTCTTCGCGAGCAATCCCGCGGCGATCATCACCGACGGATTCGACGTATTGGTGCAACTGGTGATGGCGGCGATCACCACCGAGCCATCTTGAATCGT
>DATHMO010000082.1:0-5032 GCA_035486995.1 Bryobacteraceae bacterium | reverse complement strand
GGCTGGGGTTCTGGGAGTGGCGCTCGGCGCTGCTGATAGCGCTGTCGATTCCTATCACGCTCGCGATGACGTTCGGGATGATGTACGTGCTGGGCATCGATTTGCAACAAGTATCTATCGCAACACTCATCATCGCGCTTGGACTGTTGGTCGATGATCCAGTCGTTGCCGGTGATGCGATCAAGCACGAGCTTGGCATGGGACGTCCGGCCACCGTGGCCGCCTGGCTCGGGCCGACCAAGCTCGCGCGCGCAATCCTTTTCGCGACCATCACCAACATCGTGGCGTATCTGCCGTTTCTGATGATCAGCGGCGACACCGGAGAATTTCTCTACAGTCTGCCAATTGTTATGACCTGCGCGCTGGTCGCGTCGCGCATCGTGTCGATGACTTTCATCCCGCAACTCGGCTACTACCTGATGCGTCCGGGCAAACCGCTGCCGCCGATTGAGTATCGGCGCACGCATGGCGTCACCGGCGTTTACTACAAGCTCGGCCATTACGCACTCGAGCATCGCAAAGTGTTTGTCGCCTGCTCGTTTCTCTTTCTTGCCGTCGGCATTGTGATCGGCACGCATCTGCGCAGCGCGTTCTTCCCTGAAGATGTCCAGTACCTCGCCTACGTCGATGTCTGGCTGCGCAATGGTGCGGCGATCTCCGACACCAATACGGTTGCTGCCGAGGCAGAGGCGGTGATCCGTCGCACCGCCGCGACTTATGGCCACGAGCATCCCGGTAAAGGCGGCCAGCCCCGCGAAATTCTGAAGTCCATCACGAGCTTCGTCGGTGGCGGCGGCCCGCGATTCTGGTTCTCCGCGGCTTCCGAGGCCGAGCAGAGCAACTACGCGCAGCTCATCCTTGAGATCTATGACAAGGAAGACATGCCGAAGTTGGTCGGTCCGCTGCAAATCGCGTTGTCAGACAATGTTCCCGGCGCTTATCTGGACGTGCGACAATTGCTGACCAATCCGGTGCAAAATCCAATCGAGGTTCACGTACAGGGTCAAGCGGACGTCGACCCGGCGGACGAAAATACCGAGATAGTTGCGCTGCGGGACACCGCCGATCAGGTCGAAGACATCCTGCGCGCCACCTCGGGCGCTTTGCGCGTTCGCACCGACTGGATGGAGGAAAGTCCAGTAGTCCAGCTTCCGATCAACTCCGACCGCGCGAACATGGCTGGAGTCAGCAACGCCGACATCGCGCGGTCGGCGGCGGGCGGCCTTAGTGGATGGCAGGTTGGCTCTCTTCTCGACGGCGATATTCAGGTTCCGATTGTCGCGCGGCTCAGACAGGAGGAACGCGCGCGCCTAACCGACGTGAACAACCTCTACGTGTACGGCACCAACGGAAATAACCGCGTGCCGATCGATTCGCTGGTGCCAATGGTGTTCCAGATGAGCGAGGAACGAATCGTAAGACGCGATCATTTTCGCACCATGACCGTGACTGCGTTTCCAGCGCCCGGCGTGCTGCCGTCGGAGGTTTTGTCAAAGGCCCTTCCCAAAATCGATGCGCTTCGCGCCGAACTTCCCCCTGGATTTCGAATTCTGATCGGCGGCGAGCAGGCAAACCAGGACCAGGGTTTCGGCGAACTGGCGGTCGTGCTCGCAACCTCGGTCACGATGATCTTCATCGCGCTCGTGCTGCAGTTCAACAATCTGATCAAACCCTGGCTGGTGTTTACCGCCGTGCCTTACGGCGCCGTCGGAGCGCTGGCCGCGCTATGGCTGACCGGGACGCCGTTCGGGTTCATGGCGTTTCTCGGCGTCGCGAGCCTGGTCGGCGTAATCGTGAGCCATGTAATCGTGCTCTTCGAGTTCATCGAGGAGCGCCAGGAACTCGGAGAGGAATTGATCCAGGGGTTACTCGATGCCGGTATCGAGCGGCTGCGTCCCGTGATGGTGACGGTGGGCGCGACTCTGCTGGCGCTGTTTCCACTCGCGTTGCATGGCGGCCCGCTTTGGCGGCCCCTGTGCTTCGCGCAGATCGGCGGCCTTAGTCTCGCCACCGTGATCGAGCTGCTGTTGGTGAAGTCCTTCTACGCAATTTTCGTGGCCGATCTCGGAATCCTTAAGTGGGGTCCGCGTCCCGTCGCGCATCCCGAGTGAGTGTTTATTTGTTGAACGGACTGGAACCAAAATCGGATGTTGCGGCGGCCGAGCCGCCGATAAGCCTCGTCGAGAAACTCGCCGCCTTGCCGCTGCTCGAGAGTGTAGAGCCTCGCCTTCTGGGTGCGATAGCGCAGGAGTTCGAGTGGTTCAGCCTGCCGGGCGGCCAACTGCTCTTCAGCGAGGGAGACACCGGCGATTCGCTGTACGTGGTGCTGTCGGGCCGCCTCGGAGCTTTTCAGCTCAGTGACGACGGCAAGGAAATACTCATTCGGCAGATGACGGCCGGCGAGACGGTGGGCGAGATGGCACTGCTGTCGGGCGAGCCGCGTTCAGCCACGGTGGTTGCGCTGCGCGATACTGAGCTTGCGCGGCTCTCCAAGACCGCCTTCACCAAGCTGATTGACGAGCATCCGAAGGCGCTGCGCTTCGTGACCGATTTGCTCGTGCGGCGGTTGCGCCAACCGCCGCGGCTCGCGCCCGCGGCCCAGGCGGCCAGAACCGCAGCCATCTTTCCGCTCGATCGCGATCTCGCCGCCAGCGGATTCGCGCGATCCTTTGCCAAGGCGTTTGAAGAACTCGGGCTCAAGGCCTGCGTGGTAGACCGCACCTCAGCTGCGCGCCCGATCGAATGGTTCAACGCGCTGGAAGAAGACCACGACATGGTTCTGTACGAGGCCGACTTCGAGGCGTCGCAATGGACCCGTCACTGCCTGCGCCAGGCTGATCGGCTTGTCATGCTGGCGGACGCGACGCGCCCTTTGACCGAGATGCCACCAGCACTCGACGCGGTGGCTGCCAACCCGCGCCGCGCTCCTATCGAACTGGCGCTCTATTGCCGGCGATCGCAATCGCCTTCACAAACGTTGGCCTTCCTCCAGCGTTTCGGCGTAACCCATCAGCACCACGTTCGAGAAGGCGTGCCGCGCGATTTGCGGCGACTCGCCCGGATGATCACCGGGCGCGCGATTGGAGTTGTCTTGTCGGGCGGCGGCGCGCGAGGCCTGGCTCACATCGGCGTGATTCACGCGCTGCGCGAGGCGGGTTTCGAACTGGATCTCTTCGGCGGCGCCAGCATGGGCTCGATCGTCGCGGCAGGCGCCGCGATCGAATGGAATGATGAAGAGCTGCGGACTCACATGCGCGAGGCATTCTTCGACGATAACCCTGTTAGCGATTACACGGTGCCGCTGATTTCGCTGGTACGCGGCCGCAAGACTTCCAATTTCCTGCGCACCCACTTTGGCAACCGCCAGATAGAGGACGTGCCGTGTCCATACTTCTGCGTATCGGCAAATCTAACCACCGGCCAGCTGAAGATTCATCGAACTGGTCCGCTGTGGCTGGCGACGCGGGCCAGCGTCGCGATCCCCGGCGTGCTGCCGCCCGTAATCGACGGCTCCGACATCCTGGTTGACGGCGGGACTCTAAACAATCTGCCGATCGACGTGATGAGCTACATGCAGCGTGGTCCAATCGTCGCGGTCGATGTCTCAAGAGACTGGGCATTCAAGGCCACCATCGACGATATAGATCAGCGGCCGCTCCGGGAGCTTCTCACTCACGCGCGAAAGGGTACGCCGAACATCATCAATATCCTGATGGCCGCCGGAGCGATGAGCAGTTATGCGCAGGTGAGGGCTCTGCGCAACCACGTCGATCTGCTGATCGAGCCGCCGCTGGGAGAGATCAACATGCTCGACTGGAAAGCGTTCCACAAAACGGTCGATGCCGGGTATCGGCATGCAATGGAGATATTGGAACAGAGAAAGGGCGTGCTCATCCCGGCTTAGCATCAATGCCATCAAAGTGAATCTGCAATGGCACAGGCAGACTTCGCAGTCCCGGGATAATGGGTCGTCTCTGGAAAGCAATCTCCGGCTTGTATCAGCGAACGCGGGAGCGAGAGCGTTGACGGGGGTCCCGGCCTAATAGACAGCGACGCGTTTCTTTCCGTCTTTCAGTTTTAGCTTCCGGAACTCGGGTTCGACTCGAGCATATAGGGCACCATCCCGATCCTCCACGGAGAGGATCGAGCTCGATTCACAACTATGAGGAGAGAATCACACTACCCGCCGCGCAATTGTCTGAATTGACTGATTAATTTCGAGTTGGACTTTGGCGCGTTCGGAGCTTCTAATACAGTGCCGTCGACCTAAAATGACGCTCATCGGAGGAATTGTAAAATGGCATCAACGGATTTGAGGAATCTGGGTCGGTCGGGGCTACGCGTGTCACCGCTGTGCCTGGGCGCGATGAACTTCGGAAACGAGCAGTTTGGCTGCGACGAGAAGGCGTCAATTCCGATAATTGATGCGTACCTTGACGCTGGACACAACTTTATCGACACCGCGAACGTGTACTCTGGCACAAAATCGGAAACAATCGTCGGCAAGGCGGTGAAGAACCGGCGCGATGCTGTCGTCATCGCGACCAAGGCGTCGTCACCGCTCGGACCAGGTCCGTTTGATTCAGGATCAAGTCGCAAGCACCTCATGAAGGCATGCGAGGACAGTCTGCGCAGACTCGACACCGATTACATCGATCTCTATCAGATGCATCGATACGACGAGACCACGCCGGTCGAGGAAACACTCAGCACGCTCAACGATCTGGTCCGCCAGGGGAAGGTGCGTTACATCGGCGTGTCGAACTGGACCGCGTCGCAAATCGTCGAAGCCTGCTCGATCATCGTTGCGAATGGTTGGGAGCCGCTGGTGAGCATGCAGCCGCAGTACAGCATTCTGAGCCGCGACATCGAGGTCGAGATCCTGCCCGCTTGCCGGAAGTTCGGACTGGGCGTGATTCCGTGGAGTCCGCTGGCTGGCGGCATGCTCACCGGCAAGTACAGGGCCGGCGAAGAACCGCAGCAGGGCACGCGATTCGCCGCTCCAGGACCGTTTCAGCGCATTTGGCGCACG
>DATHMO010000081.1:0-12109 GCA_035486995.1 Bryobacteraceae bacterium | reverse complement strand
CCGGGATTGCGCCCGTAGCTGGCGTCGTAGGTGGAAGTTTGAACCTTAAATTCCTGAATGGCGTCCGGGCTGGGAATACCGATGCCGGCATAAATATTGACATCGTTGGCGGTGTCGGGGTGAGCGATGCTGTTGATAGCCACACCGTCCATCTGAAAATTGTTCGACCCGGGCGAGTTTCCGTTCACGCTCATATCCTGGGTGCCTTTGCCGAGAGATCGCGCGTCGTTAACGGCGGCATTGGCGCCGGCCGCGAGGCTGAGGATCTGGGTGTAATTGCGGTTGCTGAGCGGCAGTCCGGTGACTTCAGCGGTTCCTGCCACGGTTCCGAGAGTGGAGCTTTGCGTTTGGAGCGTTTCGGCGGTGGCCTCGACGGTCACCTGTTCAGTTTGCTGGCCGACTTCGAGCGTGCGGTTCAGTTCGGGCGTTTCGGTGACGTTCAAAGTGACCGCGCCGACGTCGGCGGCCTTGAACCCGGCGGCGACAAAACGCACATGGTATGTTCCGGGCGGCAAGAGGCTAAATTTGTAGACTCCGTCGGCGCCGGTGGTCGAGGTGCGCGTCAGGCCGGTGTCGTTGCTGGTGATGGTCACCGCGACGTTCGGAATGGCCGCTCCGGATGGATCGGTAACTACGCCGGCTAAAGCCGAGGTGCCGGCCGACTGGGCCATCAGGGTGGAAGCCGACACGGCTAGAAGCGTCAACAGTGAAGCAATCGCAAGCCACGCACTCAGTGGCTTTCTGAATTTCATGTTCCCTTTTCTCCTTGTACTTTCTCAAGGCCGACACTATGCACGCGCGGGGTCGTTGCTGGCGATATTTCCAAGACTCAGCTCTCCAACTTCAATTGTTGTCTACCTTACTATAAGACCCAAAGCGTCTAACTAGCGTCTAGCCTTTCCTGTGATTCTATGCTAGATTCACCACAGCCGGGAATGAAAAAAAGGTGAAATTGATCTCGCGAATCGCATGGAAGAACTAGCTTTCGGACCTTTTTCGGTGGATCCTGCAGCGCATCGGTTGCGCCGCGGCAGTGCGGAACTGGAGCTCAGACCGCAGGCGTTCCGGGCTCTCAACGTATTGATAAGAAACAGCGGACAGTATGTACAGCACCAGCAGATGATCCATGAAGCCTGGGGTGGTACATCGGTTTCCCGCAACACCGTGGCGGTAACGATCGCCGAAGTGAAGAAGGTTTTGCAGGAATACGGCTCGTGGATCCGATGCCGGCCGAAACTTGGGTATCGGCTGGAGATTCCACGCGGCGAGGACTTGATCCGGACTGGTTGGCACCTGTGGAACCGGCGGACTCGGGAGGGATTTGAAAAAGCCCTGGCATGCTTCGAGCAGGCGGCGCGGGAAGAGAGCGGCAACTTTCAGGCTTTCCAGGGGCTGGCTTTGTGCAATCTGCTGCTGTGCACCTATGGAATGCGGCGGCCGATGGAAACCTATCCCAAGTTTCTAGAGGCGCACGGGCGCGCAGTAGCGATTGGAGGTTTGACGCCGGCGTTGCGGTCCGATCGCGGGCACGCGCTGCATATCTGCGAGCGAAGGCTGGTCCACGCGGAGTGCGATTTGCTGGAGGCGCTGCGCGAGGAACCGAAACTCGGAACCATCTACGTGCGGCTGGCGATCCTATATTGCACGAAGGGCGATCTGGATGAGGCGCTGGAAATGGTGCATCAAGGCCGCGCCGCCGATCCGCTTTGCCCGGTACTGCCCTCGACCGAAACGTTCGTGCGGTTATGCCGGCGCGAGTATGAGGCGGCCCTTGCTTGCGGGAAGAACTCCCTCGATCTGCATCCCTACCAACACGTGGGGCGTGCGCACTACGCGCAGGCCTTGGAGGCGACGGGCCAAATCGAGGAGGCGCTGGCGCAACACAGGCTGGTATGCGTGATGTCGCCCGATCTTGTTTGGTTGCTCATATTGGAAGCGGCCTGCCTTGCCAGGAACGGGCGCGAGGAACAAGCGGCGGCGATTCTCGATCAGTTGCAGCACTTGCGAAAGACGGAGTATCTGGACGCGTATTTCATGGCTTTGCTGCTGGAGGCTTTGGGCCATCGGGACGCCGCATTCGATGAGCTAGAGCGAGCCCACCAGGAAAGGTCTTCGACTTTGTTCATGCTGAATGTCGACCGGCGCCTGGACGGGCTGCGGAAGGACAAACGCTTCAAGTCATTGGAGCGAAGGATATTCGCTGGGTAGAGCTGCTGGAAGATCGCTTCAGGATGATCCCGCTGGGCCGGACTCCGGCGGGCGATCACGCAGGATCTTGCCGGCCAGGTTGGCGGGCGAAGTCTCCAGAAATTCGATGACGCGCGGAAGTTTGTACTCGGCAAGCTGCTGACGGCACTGTTCGATTACATCGCGGCGAGTGACGGGGCGGCCTTCGAGTGGGACCACCCGGGCGCGAACGACTTCGCCCCCACGACCGTTGGAAACGGCATCCACGTGGCAGGAAGCGACGTTCGGAAGCATCTCGACCACTCGCTCGATTTCCACGGGATCGATTTTGGTTCCAGCGATATTGATGCCCCGGCCCATCCTGCCCGTCAAATGGATTCGGCCCGTGGAATCGAGACAGCCCAGGTCGCCGGTGCGGAAGAAGCCGTTGAGAAAGCGGCTGCGGTTGAGCTCCGGCTCTCCGAAGTAGCCTGACATGAGCGAACCGGAACGCACGGCCAGTTCGCCGATTTCATCGAGGCCCAAGCTCTCGCCGCCGGGCCCGAGGATGATCGCTTCAACGTTGCGAACCAGCTGCCCGATGCAGGCGCCGACGGAAGATTCGCGAGCCTCGGCAGTGCGCTCGGCCGTAATGAGTCCGGTCTCGGACATGCCGTACGATTGGCGGATGGGAACGCCGAAACGCTGCCGCCAACGATCAGCCACGTTAGAGGGAAGGCGCGCGCCGCCGCTGTAGCAATACTGCAAACTGGCAAGCGACGCGGGATCGGAGATGCTATCCACCAGGTATCCGTAGACGAAGGGTGAACCGAAGAGCGTGTCCACGCGTTCGCGATTCCCCAGTTCGGCGCAACCGGCGGGAGTAAATTGGCGCATCATCACCAGCGTGGCGCCCCTCAGCAGCGGCATCAGCATACCGTTATGAAATCCATTACTGGAGAAAAAAGGGACGACACTCAGAAACCGGCGGCCAGGGACAATCTCGAGGGTGCTGCCCACATTTTCAGCGGTGGCGCGCAGATTGCGATGGCTGCGGGGAACCAGGCGTGGAGTACCGGTAGACCCGGAGGTGGACAAAAAGAATGCCGGGGTTTCCTCACTTGCTTCGACGGTAGGGGGAGGCAAAGAACTGAACGCTGAGGCGCTGGACGGAATGGCGTCGGCGGTGAGCACGCGGTTCGCTGGGATGGCGTCGAGAACCTGGTCCCATTCGCCCCTGAAGCGCGGCTCGATGATGGCGCCCCGGAAGGTCAACCGCGTAGCGTGTGCGCGCAATTCCGCGGCCCGCCATTGCGGATTACAAGGCGCTAATACGCAGCCCAGCTCGGCGACTGCGAAGAAGCTGGCGACGAACTGCCAGGAATTGTCGAGCGACACGGCGATGGCGTCCCCGGGTTGCGGATCGAGCGTTTCGCGCAGCCAATCGCGAGCGGCACGCACACGCTCCGACAATTCTCCGAATGTGATTCTTTCGGCGCCGTCAACGAGCGCGAGCTGGCCGGGTTGCTGCCGGACAACGTCGTTCAGAAGGTCGGAAATCATTGGAGCCCACCCGGGGCGCTGCGCGCCACCCGCTCATCGACATAAACCGTAAGCTCTTTCAGATCGCGGACCAGATCGATTGTTAGCATTTCAGGCTCGAACGTTATTTGGAACTCCTTTTCGAGCGCGGTGACGAAATCGAGGACGGCCACCGAGTCCAGCCCCACGGACTCATCCAGCTTATCTTCGTAATGCAGATCTTCTTCGCGGAGGTTGAGATGCAGCGAGTCGATGAAAACGCGCCGTATGCGGTCCACGGTTTCCCGCGACGAAGAGCCGGGACCATTCAAGAGCGGTTCCATAGCCTCCACTCCTCGGGATGCTCGATGATCTGTTTTTCCACGACGGAAAAGAAAGCGGGCAAGTTAGCGGACACAAAAGTCTCGCGGGAGGCTGCACGAGCGACGGGCAACATGGGGTCAAAACGGATTCGAAACCCATTGCTGCGGCCCAGGCACAGTGTCGGGACGACGGCGCAGTCCAACAATCGGACAATCTCAAAAATCCCGGACCGGATACGCCAAGGAACTCCCAGGAAAACCTGTTCGATCACCTTCGCCGTACCTCCCCGTCCATCAATCTGAAGGAAAACCAATCCGTTTGCGCGCAGTCTTCGCATGACGTTGAGGGCGCTATCTGGATCCTGCACAAAGACCTGGTCCGGATTGGCGAGCTTCTGCAGCTGAACGGCGCGCGGCTGCAGGAAGCGTTTGCCAAATCGGCCACGCGCGCGATTCGCGGGGTTTTGGTTGAGAACCGAAAGCGCGGAACGGCCTTGAGCGGCGAGATAGCGCAGGGCGACTGGATTCGCACAGAAGTGGCCAGTCAGCAGGATCACACCCTTGCCGCGGGCGATGGCTTCTTCGAGATGCTGCAGGCCATCGATGGCAGTGCAACACAGCATTTTGCTAGAAGACGGGCGGAGCAGCAGAAGCGCATCCAGCCTGCGGAACATGGTGTTTGAGAGCGACTGGCCGGCAACTCGCCGAGCGTGTTCGGGTGTGGTGTGGCATGCCTGGGCGATCCAGACTGCGGCCCGGGCTTTCGAGCGGCGGAATTGGAATTGGAGGATCGGATTCGACAATTTACCGAGACCATATAATAACCAGCGAGGTAAGAAAATCCCGAGCCAACGAACGGGGTATAGATACAGAAGCCAGAGCAGATCGTTCAGAGTGACCAGCGGGATAGTGGCGCTGGAGGACGGCGGTGCGGTGACAGTGGCGTTCGAAGCTTCCATGTTCAGAGTTGCTCGCAAAGGTCGGAAATCATTGGCGTCCATCCGGGACGCTGCGCGCCACCCGCTCATCGACATAAGCCGTAAGCTCTTTCAGATCGCGGACCAGATCGATTGTTAGCATTTCGGGCTCGAACGTTATTTGGAACTCCTTTTCGAGCGCGGTGACGAAATCGAGGACGGCCACCGAGTCCAGCCCCACGGACTCATCCAGCTTATCTTCGTAATGCAGATCTTCTTCGCGAAGGTTGAGATGCAGCGAGTCGATGAAAACGCGCCGTATGCGATCGACGGTTTCGCGCGGTCGGAAACCCGAGTTTGTCAGAAGTTGTTCCACAGTCTCCACTCCGCTGGATTTTCGAGGACTTGTTTTTCGACAACAGAAAAGAAATGCGGCAGATTGGCTGATAGAAAGGCTTCCCGCGAGGGGGCACTCTCAATTTCGAGCATGGGATCAAAGCGGATTCGAAACCCGCTGCTGCGGCCCACGCACACGATCGGGACCGCGGCGCAACCCGAGAATCGGATCACCTCAAACATCCCGGACCGGCAACGCCAGGGAAGTCCTAAGAAAGGCCCTTCGATCGCCGTTGTCCCTCCCCGTCCATCAATCTGAAGAAAAACCAATCCACCTGCGCGCAGTGTTCGCATGATTCTCAGACTGCAGTCGGGATCGTTAACATACACCTGGTCGTGGTTGGCGCGTGCCTGGAGCTCGGCGGCGCGCGGCTCCATGAAGCGCTTGCCAAATCGGCCGGCGGCGCGATTCGTGGGGCTGCGGTTGTGAACCGAGAGTGCTGGATAGCCATTGGCTGCGAGATACCGCACGGCGAGTCGATTCGCACAGAAGTGGCCCGTGAATATGATCACACCCTTGCCGCGGTCCATCGCTTCTTCGAGATGCTGCAGGCCATCGATGCCGGTGCAACACAGCATTTTGTCAGCAGACTGCCGGAGCAGCAGAAGAGCATCCAGCGTGCGGTACATGGTGTTTGAGAGCGACTGGCTGGCAATTCGCCGAGCGTTTGCGGGCGTAGTGCGGCAAACCTGTGCGATCCAGGATGCGGCCCGGGCCTTCGAGCCGCGGGATTGGAACTGGACGATCGGATTCGACAATTTACCGAGACCGTATAACAACCAGCGAGGCAAGAAAATCGCGAGCCAACGAACGGGGTATAGATACAGAAGCCAGAGCAGATCGTTCAGAGTGACCAGCGGCGCGGTGGTGCTGGAAGACGGCGGTGCGGTGGCCGCGGCGTTAGAAGTTTCCATGTTCAGAGTTGCTCGCAACACGATAGTGTAACCCTTCCAACACGCTCCAGGGCGTGCCGGTGGGGATGATTTTCGATAGCTCAAAGCCGGCGGCCTCGAAAAGGCGGCGATACTCGGCTTCGGAGCGCTCACGGCCTCCGGTACTCACGAGCATGTTCAAATCGCTTCCGGCGACAACCTGGCTCCAGGGAGATTCGCTGACGTGGTCCGGGACCACCATCTCGATCAGCAAAAGCTTGCCATGGGGAGCCATGACTTCTGCGACGTTGCGCAGGATCGCGATGCTTTGAGAGTCGTCCCAATCGTGAATCACACTTTGGAGCAGGTAGGCATCGGCGCCAGTGGGCAAGGCTTGAAAGAAATCGCCTCCGACGACTTGGCAGCGATCCGCTAACCCGGCCGCGAGCACGTGCTGCCGGGCTTCTTCGGCGACGTGCGGCAAGTCGAAGAGAATACCGCGCGCCTTGGGATTTGCGGTGAGAATGGCGCCGAGCAGCGATCCGTAGCCTCCGCCTAATTCGACGATGGTCGAGAACCCAGAGCAATCGTATGCCGCAGCAAACGCCTGAGTAACGGCCGCAGTTTTATTGGCCATGGCATCGTTAAAGACCGCCGCTTCCTCCGGATACTTGGCGAGGAACGGAAAGAGATTTTGCGAGGAAGGCCCCTGGCCGGTTTGAACGATCTCGAGGAGGCGAGTCCAACCGCGTTGCTGCAAGGGACCAGCGAGCAGGAGCGCATGCGCGCGGCGCGACTCCGGCACATCGGATCGCAAACACTCTCCCATGGGAGTCGTCCGAAAGCAGCCGCCCTCAGCCTCGGCAAACACCCCGGCGCTGGCGAGCAAGAGCATCAAGCGATGGAGCGAGGGAGCGTGGGTATGGGTGGCTGCCGCGAGGTCGGCCAAGTGGCGCGGACCGTCTTTGAGCAAGTCGGCAATTCCCAGTTTGGCCGCGACATAGATGGCTCGAGAGAGATAATGGCCCGTGATCAAGCCATAGAGCGCCCAGTGTGGATCCAGTTGGCTATTATCTTTGGCTAGCATTTGCCCAGACTATTTGGCGCGGCCATTGGGCGGCGCGCTATCGGGGAACATGTTCTTCCAGGCACGCCGGAACTTCCAATATTCATGCAGCGGCAGATTGGTGGGTTGGGTGTGATAGAACCACATATAGGGAAGATTTACGACACGCTGGCGGACCATCTCATAACCGGCGACCGCAAGGGCGTGGACCACTGTCGATGGAGACGCTGCGCGGCCGTTCGACTCGTACCCATATTTCTGCAAGCGTTCGCCGGCGATTCGTTCCACCAGTGAAACTTCCCGAGGCGTGAGCTGATCGCGCCACTTCTGCAGCCGGTCACGAGTGACCGGTCCACGCGCGCTCATGGGCCAGGAATAAGGTGTCGATTCCTCGTCGGCGACCGAAAGCGACTCGGGCCATTTTTCGCCGACATGCTCGCAGATGCGCGCCAACTCGGCCTCGGGAGACGCCACCAATTTTTCGTACTGGACCAAAAGGTAGCCGGGCCGGTGACGCGATCGCTCGGCGCCACGGTTGAACAGCGTCCATATCCAGGCGTTGTTCCAAATACTCTTGGGCGCCCATTTCATGCGTTGGAGAGACGCCACGACGTCGCGCGGGTCGCGCACCAGATGGATGATGAACGCTCCCGGATACCACTCACTCAGTGTTTCGGTGCAAAAGGAATGGTGGGGAGTTTTCTCGCCGCAGCGCTCCTTGGAGCGAAAGTCGGAGTTAAAACGCATTATGGTGGCGAGAAAAGCTGGGTAGCTAGTGGCCTCGTCGAGGAGTCTTTGCCGTAGCGCCGTAACGTCCAGGCCCAGGCGGTGCACGCGCGCGGTGGAAAGATACTGGTCCACTAAGCGTTGCCGATTCTCGAAATTATCCAAAGGACCGAAGGCCGAGCGCCGTTTGTAGATGTCGGCAAAAAAGCGAGTCTCGCCACAAATGGCGATCGAAGGATGGCGGCTGATCAGATTGCGGAGCATAGTGGTCCCGCTGCGCGGCGAACCTACGATAAAAATGGGCGGTTTAGAAAGTTCAGTCGGGCTAGAAGATTCTGTCACAGATCAATGTACTTCAATTATATTTCATGCGGCCAAACTGGACACCTGCCTTGATACTAGACTAGCCTTCGACCCGCCCAGTTTGATACGATCACTGGCCATGACACTCAATCGATTTAGCGTCTGTGGGATTGCCGTGCTTGCCTTCGCGGCCGGTTCGTTGTTCACTGCGCGGCTCAGCCGCACGGACAAAGTCCGGGCTGACAGCAATCGAGTCTTTGAGCTGCGGATTTATCATACAGTGCCAGGCAAAACGTCCGCGTTGCAGGCGGAATTTCGCGACAAGGTAACGAAGCTGTTCGCGAAGCACGATCTGAGCCCGGTGGGTTTTTGGGCGCCCGTAGATCCGCCGACGTCGGACAACACGTTCGTCTATATTCTGGCGCATCCCAGCCGGGACGAAGCGAAGAAGCACTGGGCCGCGTTTCAGGCCGATCCCGATTTCCAGGCGATGATCAAATCGCAGCAGACGCCGGAGACCAAGCTCGTGGAAAAAGTCGATTCCACGTACATGGACCCGGTGGATTTCTCGCCGATGAAGTAAGGCGAAATCCGCTTGCTCGCGCGCGCGGCTCAGCACTACTGGATGAATAGCTTCGCTTCGGAGGTGTAAGCCTCGTTGGTTGAAACGTTGACGTACGCTTCGCCCGAGGCGACGCCCATCGGCACGGTGAAGTTAATTTGATATACGCCGGCGAAGAAGGGCGCGAGGCCGGCGAAACCGACGGTGGCAGTAGAGTCCACGCCGTTCGAGTCCAAGATATCAACTCCAATGGCCTTAGATGTGAATTCATTGGCGGTGCTGGGCGGATTGGACGGTCCGGCAACTCCGTCGCCGACCACCGGAGTAACCGCTCCCAGTCCCGTGAGATAAAGCACCAGCGTTTCGCCTGCGACCGCGGGATTCGTAGAGGTTACCAACGAGTAATCCAAGTGCGTAACGGCGGCAGGACCGATGCCGGCGGGGTAAGAGACGCCGTTGAGGCCGGTGAGAGTGAACACGCCGGGCGCGGTGGGGCTGGTGTACACGGTAACTGGATTCGAGAGCGCGTTGTTGTTGTTCACCTGAAACGTGGCGAAACTTTCAGTGGTGGCGAAAGGAACCAGCAGATTGATCTGCGTCGCGCTGACATAGAGGAGCGGCGCGGCACGGCCGTTCACGGTAACGCTGGTTTGGCCCAGAGTCTGCGGTAGCGGCAGGGTTTGCGCCCCTTGCGTGGACGAAGACATGCCGAGACCGAAAATGGTCACGAATTCGCCGGGCGCGACTGAATTTGTGATGGGACCGTAGCTGGCGGCGTTGAAGATACTGAGCGGATCGATAAACACGCTGGTGGCCTGCGACGACGGCGCGAGCAGATTGACGGACATCGAATACGTGGCGCCGGTTCCAACGATCAAAACCGCCTTTCCATCGACGCCCATGACGTACTGGTAGGTGCCGTCGTTGTAGGTGCCGTCGGCGGCGAAGTCGAATGATCCGTCGGTGGTGTAATCGTACGCAGCGCTGTCAAAATAGGCGAGCCGTTCGTGCGAAATCGTGGCACCCTGGCTGCCGAGAGCAAGCGTTGATCCATAAAATGAATCGATATTATTGTCGCCGTCGGCAACCATGGAAGCATCGTTCTCGAGGGCCGCGTTGTAGTAGGTGCCCTGGTACATGGCGTTCGCAGCAGGTGCGGAGAGCGACTTAATTCCCATGATTAAATCGAATCCGTTGGGATCGCCGCCCAGCAAAAGGCTGCCGTCAGCGGAAACATAAAGCGTCTTCTGCCCGGTCACGAGCGCGGTTAGCGGCGTTGTGGAGGTGGGGAACGTCAGCGTGCCGGCCCCGTTGGCGCTGGTAATCGAATATGTAACCCCGGGGATGGTTTGAATGACATTGGTATTGTTCTGATTGGCCATCGCGCCGTTAACGGTCACGCTGTCAAAACTGCCGTTGCCGGTGGACGTGAGCACGTAATATCCGTCGCGCACCTGTGAGGCGTTGGCTTGCAGAAAGTCGATGAAACCGGCGGTATATGAACCGTTGAGGGTGTTGTTGGTGGCGCCGGAACCGGCTTGGATAGCGACGAAGACGTCGTTATATGCTCCTGCGGTGGAGCTCGCGACGATTGAAACAGGCCCGACGCCTGTGACACCGCCGAACTCGGTAGCGCTCGTACTTGAATCGAGCATATTTTGGAACTGAGCCATACCGTTGGATTCCACTGCGTAGGTTCCGCTGGCGACCGAAAAAGCAACGGCCGTGGTTCCGACGCTGGTGTCCAACTTTTGGCCGGTGAACGTGTAGTGGCCTTGGCCGTCAAACGTCATGATGCCGGTGATGCTGATGGCCTGGCGGATTGCGCTGGTGCTGGAATTCAGATTCGTAGTAATCACCTGGCGGACGAAAAAATCCCCATTCAGCTTGCCATTTCCGCTGGTGTCGAAGGTTTGCGCGGAGGCCGGGATGGCGAGCCCCGCGTAGAAGCCACTCATGAACATGAGAATTCGGACGAGTCTATTCGGGGCCATAAGGGTCGAGTGTCTGAACGGTTAGCGAGTTCTCGCTGTTATTGTAACCGGGCTAGGCGTGTGCGACGATCAAAGTATGCCTGCGGCAGTCCGCTGTTCTCTGCTGTTGTTCCTGCTGGGCGTGTTGTTGTTGGGACAAGACAAGGTTTTCATCTGTCCGATGGACCCGGATGTGCGCTCCAACCAGCCTGGCAATTGCAGGCGCTGCGGGATGAAACTTCGCGAAGGAATTCCGGAGCCGGTGGAGTTTCATATGGATCTCACATTGACGCCGCGCGCGGCGAAGCCCAACCAGCCCGAGCAGCTCAAGTTCAGCGTGCATGATCCGTGGAAGGATCGCCCGGTAAAAGATTTTCAAATCGTCCATGAGAAGCTGTTCCACATGTTCGTGGTGAGCCAGGATCTGCAATTTTTCGTGCACGATCATCCGGTGTTCCAGCCGGACGGCGACTTTACTTACAATTTGGAGTTTCCAAAGCCGGGGATGTATCGCGTGCTCGGAGATTTTTATCCGGACGGCGCTACGCCGCAGCTGATCGCGAAAACGGTGATTGTGGCGGGAACCGCGCCGCCAGCCCCTTCGCTGCCGCGCGATTATTCGACGAAGCAGGCAGAAAATCTGCAAGTGGAGATGACCACCGATCCGCCGCAGCCCATCGCCGCGCAAAAAACGCAGATCTATTTTCGGCTATCGCCGGCCGATGGCATCGAGAAATATATCGGCGCGTGGGCGCATATGCTGGCCGCGAGCGACGATTTGATCGATCTGATCCACACGCATCCGTTCATCGCGGATGGGGGACCGCAAATCCAGTTCAGCTTGGAATTTCCGCGCGCGCGAACATATCGCATCTGGGTGCAGTTCCAGCGCAAGGGCGTTGTGAACACGGCACACTTTGACGTGCCGGTTAAGGAACTCGAGTAGTCGCGCGCTCGGCGGGCAATAGCAATACTGTCGATCCGGCCGGAACGCCGTGAATCTTCGTGCCAGCGGGAAGTTCGATCGGGTTTCGATATAGAAACGGATGCGCGAACTTGGCGTGATAGTGTTCGAACCACAATAGCGGTTCGATGCTCCCGTCGGGGAGTTCGGCGGTGATTTGGAAATCGGCGTCGTCCGGTACGGCCTTGGGTTGCAGGCCATCCAGCGAAAAATCCTTGTGCAGTTGGAACTCGCCGCTAATGGCGAGAGCGCCGTGCGCGGGAACGTCGGGCGGATGTTGATCGAATTTGGGGTCCGGCGCCAGATCCTTCGCTTCGCC
>DATHMO010000080.1:0-25602 GCA_035486995.1 Bryobacteraceae bacterium | reverse complement strand
GGCCTAATTGCGGACCTGAAACGTAGCCGCGGGCGCTAGCGCGCTGGGGCGGCGTCGAGAGGATTCAGACCGCTCTTGTAGCCCGGGTCCATGGCGTTGAGGTCCGTGCGATAACTGACCGAGTCGGCGGTGGGGAAATTTGACGGAACCTTCTGCGTCACACTGCCGGTTGCGGCCCACTCGGTGCCCCGCTGAAACGTCACGACGAAATCGACGGAGCTCAGCGCGTTGATGTCGTGCCCGAGCGTTGTATGGAACACGCGGCCGCGACCGTAGCTCAAGGCCATCAACATCGGCTCATCGTGACCGGTTCCGCTGTTGGCGGGGTCGGAATAAGCGGTGGCGAGAACGGACATATTCTTACCGGGGCCGCGAAGCCTGGAATAAAGTTCGTCGCCTTGATGCATCCAAACTTTCGGAAGGCCATTCGTGATGGGATGATCCTGGCGAACCTCAATCTGAAATGGCGTACGCCGGCCGTGGCTGCCGGCGGTGCCCGGAGTTGCATCGGAAACCAGCTTGCCGTCTTTGAAATACCAATACGGACCATTTTTCTCCGATCGGCCGCGCCAGCCTCCGACGCCGATCATCTCGTTAAACGCCGGCCAGCCAGGGAACGCGTTATCGGCGGCGTGAACGCTGACGAAGCCTCCGCCCTCACGAACGTAATTTTCGAACGACGCCTTGAGCTCCGCCGGCCATCGCTCATCCGGCGCATCGTAATTCCACACTACGGCGGCGTACTTGCTGAAGTCGGGCTTGAATGCGCTGAAATCGCCGCCGGCGGGAGGCGCTGTCACGACATCCACCTGGAACAGGCCGGTCTCCGCGAGCTCTTTGCGGAGCACCTGCGTTGTCAGCTGCCACTTGTGATACGGACCGCCACTTTCGCCATCGAGGAGCATCACTCGAATCGGGGCACGAGCCGGGGTCCGGACCTGTTCGGCGGCTGACGGGAGCGCAAACGCATAGAGTGAAGTGCCTCCGCCCACGAGCAGATATTGTCGGCCGTCGAGCTCATACGTGATGGGTGCATTTCCAATTTTCTCGATAGCTTGTTGCCACAGCGTCGCGCCGTCGCTGGTTCGCAGGGCGAGTAGATTGCCCGAAACGTCGCCACTGAACGTGATGCCTGTTTCGGTGGTGAGCACGCCGGCGGTGCCTGCGCCGTCGCCGATCGGATGGTTCCAGACGATCTTTCCAGTCTTGTAATCGATCGCGCGGAGGAAAGCGCGTCCTGCGACGTTATAATCGGCGCCGGCCCAACCGTAGGCGCCATGCTCGGACTTAAAGAAATAGATTCCGTAGCCATCCTGAGCGCTAACGACGAACAGGCCGGTGTGTGGATCGAAACTGGGCGGGCGAAAGTTGGTGGCGCCAGTCTCGTTGGGTGCTACCAGGACGCCGCTCTTCGATGGGAACTTCGCGGGATCCGGAATCGGGCGTCCCTCGGGATCGATTCCCTTGGCCCAGTTCACGGTGGCAAACGGCGCGGTCAGGAGACTCTTGCCGTTGGTGCGATCGAGTACGAAAAAGTAGCCGTTGCGGGAGGCCTGCATTAATAGGTGGCGCGGCGCCCCGTTGAAATCGGCATCTGCCAGCACGGGAACTTCGTTGGCATCCCAATCGTGCGTGTCGTGCGGCGAGACCTGGAAGCCCCAGGTCAGCCTGCCGGTGTCGGGGTTCAGAGCGACGATGCTGCAGGTCCAGGGATTATCGCCGGGCCTTGTTGAGCCGTTCAACACCGGCGTGGGATTGCCGGTGCCAACGAAGACCAGGTTGAGATCGGGATCGTAAGTGCCGGTGGTCCACATCTGGCCGCCGGTTGCGCCGCCGCTACTTGAATCCTTACTGCCGGGCGGAGGGGTGCTGTAGAAAATCCACTGTGTCGCGCCGGTATCCGCGTCGATGGATTTCAACTGACCGGGCAGATTATCGAAGTCGCCAGACACGCCGACCAGGACGTGATTTCGCACGATGAGAGGAGCATTCGAGGACCAGTAACCTTTGTTGGAATCGGCAATCACCACGTTCCATTTGACCTTCCCGTCTTTGGCGTTGAGCGCGATGAGGTGACAGTCCGGAGTGGTTAAGTAGACCGTGTCCTTATATATGGCGGCGCCGCGGTGGCCGATGTGGAACGCGTCGTTGGGGGGATTTTCGTAATGCCAGAGCGCGGCGGCGGTACGAGCGTCGATGGCCCAGATGTTGTCCGGCGTGGTGATGTAGATGATGCCGCCCGCGACAATCGGCGAGGCTTTGATCTGTTGATTCTGGTGGGTCTCGAATCGCCAAACTGGTTGGAGCGTGGCGACGTTTTCCGGAGTAATCCGGGTCAGGCGGGAGTGCCGTTTGCCGGAGTAATCGCCGTGGAACGTGAGCCAGCTATCGGTCTGCGCGTATGTGAGCGCAGCGAGGCTCATTGCGAGCAGGAGGCGTCTCATTTCAACGTGACCAAGTAAGCGTAGACATTGTGCATGTCGTCGTCCGTATATTTTCCGAGTTGATCGAAGTGCGCCGCAAGCGCGTCTGGGGGCGCCGGAGCGGGCCGTCCGTTGGGATAAAGCATCCGCTGCAACAGAGCGAGTCCGTGATACCGGGTAGCGATTCCATGCAGATCGCCCTTCGAGGAATGGCACGCGGAGCAGCCACCAACACCGTTGAAATAACGGCGCCCGGCTGCGGCGTCTCCGGTTGCCAGGTCCGCATCGTCGACGGAGCGGCGCCCGCCGCCCAGCGCTTCGGCATTGGTCTTTTGGTTGTGGATGAAGGCGACGATCGCGGACAAATCGGCATCGCTCAGATCAAAGGCCGGCATGCCTTCTGGTGGGCGGCCACTGCGAACGAGGGGGCCGATTTTATCGCCGCGATTGTCTTCGGTGACGAGCTTGGAGCGAGTGAGGTCCGGCCCAGTTTCTCCGCCCGCGGCGTCGCGGCCATGGCAGAAGCCGCACTGCGAAGTGAAGCGTAACTCTCCGGCCTGAATTTGTTCAATCGGGTAGGTCTGGGGCGTAGCGGTTCGGGGCGGACGGTGTGAGGCGGGGCTTTGCGTGGGATCACGGGGCGCGGGCGCTTGCGCGATCATTGTGCCCGTTGCAATTACCGCGATCGACAAGATCCCAGGAATTTGCCTCATCCCTCAGCAATACTGGCGAAAATCCCGGGGGATTGCAACTGGATGCGATTCGAGGCGTGGCCTCAACCGCCGCGAAAGCCGCCGGGTGATAATCGAAAGACATGAATCCGAAGGCGGTCTGGATATCTTTTCTGCTGGCGTTTACCGCCTTGCTTCCGCTCATCAACCCGATCGGCTCCGCTCTCATTTTTCTCGGATTGGTGGGCGATGAGCCGGCTGAGACTTACCGGCGCCTGGCCGGCAAAATCGCGGTTTCGACGATCGCATTTCTGATTGTCATCGAGTTCTTAGGGTCGCTGATCCTCAGTTTCTTCGGCATCTCGCTGCCGGTGGTCCAATTGACCGGAGGCATCATCATAGCTGCGACGGCCTGGACTCTGTTGTTCGAGAACGACGCCGGCGAAAGCACCCGAAAGAAAAATGAAGAGATTGGAACCAGCGGGACACGCGATTGCGCGCTAGAGGCAAAGATTTTCTATCCTTTCACTTTTCCCATCACCGCCGGTCCGGGAACACTGGTGGTGATGCTCACTTTGAGCGCGCGCGTGTCGAACAGGGGTCTCACTCAAACCGCCGAGGGACATCTCGGTATCGTACTTGCGGCCCTCGTGTTGAGCACGTCCGTTTACTTCTGCTACGGCTGGGCGCCAAAGCTGATCAAAGCGGTATCGGCTTCCACGGTGCACGGCATTTTGCGGGTGGTCGCTTTCATCCTGATGTGCATCGGCGTGCAGATCGCGTGGAACGGCGTCTCGATGCTAGGCGCGGGGATGATGAACCACAAATAAAAGCCGTGCTCGGGTATACTGCATGTGCGATGAAAATCTTCCGAGTGCCGCGGGCCGCGGTGCTATTGGGCGCCGTGACGATGTTGGGGCACGCTGCGCCGCCTGAGAGTCCGGTGGTTGGAGTTGGGCCTTTCCTGCACATCATTTCGGATCTCGATCAGTCGCTCGCGTTTTACCATGACATGCTGGGGCTGGAGCTCAGCGGGCCAGCGGGAGCAGAGCATAAGTTCACCGATAATCCGGCGGTCGCGAATTTGTACGGCGTACCGGGTAAGCAATTTCGCGCGGCGGTGTTGAAGATTCCGGGATCTGCGATGGGGATCGAGTTGGTGCAATGGGGCGAGGCGCGAAAGCCGGAGCATAAGCCCATCGCGGATCCGGGAGGAGTGACGTTGATCCTGCGGGTGACGGACTCGGCGGCGGCTTCGAAGAAAGCTCTGCGCGATCCGGATGGGTATCCGGTGGAAGTTGTGCGATCGGAGAACGCGGGCGCGGACCTAAGTGTCAGCGTGAGCAACGTGGAGAAGGAGAAAGCACTATACACCGGCGCGCTCGGGTTCATGGCGGAAGGCGATTGGCTCACTGTTCCGGGCGCTTCTGTGCGAATTCGATTCACCAAGGCAGCCGGCGGTGAGGGCTTGGGCGTTGGATTTCCCGAGCCGGGCCGAGGGATGCTGCGGCTTCCCGTGCGGAACATCGTGGCGCTCACTGAGTCGCTGAAAGGGGCGGGATTTTCGGTGATCACAACCGGGGGCGCGCCCGTTACGCTGCCCCAGGGTCCACGTGTGATCATCGTTCGCGATCCGAATAACTTCTATCTGCAACCGATGGAAATGCCGGCGCCGAAGTAGAGGGCACGAACCCGATGAGATTTCTGGAGATGATCTGGCAGGATAGCGTATACGCGCTACGAGCGATCCGTCAGAAGCCAGTGTTCGCCGCGACGGCCGTGCTAACGCTGGCGCTTGCGATCGGCGGAAATACCGCGATGTTCACGGTAATTCGCGCGGTGCTGTTGAAGCCGCTCGCGTATGGCGAACCCGATCGGCTGGTGCGGATGTCAGGCGGCGAAACTCCTACATTATTCGCGGAAATGAAGGGTGGGCATTCTTTCGCCGGGTTGGGAGCGTTCACCAGCGAGGAAAACATCACGCTTTCGGGCGGCGTCGAGCCAGAAGTGCTGAAGGGCGAGCGCGTGTCGGCCAGCTTTCTTCGGATTCTTGGCGTGGAACCTCTGCGCGGACGCGGCTTTCGCGAGGACGAAGATCGGCCAGGCGCGGCGCCAGTGGCGATGATCAGCTCAGAATTATGGCAGCGCCGGTTCTCCGGGGATCCGCAAATCGTGGGTAAGAGCGCGACTCTGGGATCGACGGCGTTTACCATCATCGGAGTTCTTCCGTCGCGTTTCCAATTTCCCACTGCCGGGGTAGACGTTTGGATGACCGCGCCCGCGGAGTGGCCGCTGATGTCGGCGAAATCCAGAGTCGATAGTCCATTCTTGACCGTATTCGGCCGTCTGGCGCCGGGATTCAATCTGGAACAAGCCAACGCGGAGATGCAAGTGATTCGCCGCCAATACGCGATGGCCCATCCCGACATGCTGGACGCGAAGCCGAAAAACCCAGAAGTGACGGCGATGAAGGATCAACTTGTAGGCGACGTGCGGTTAACGCTGTGGATGCTTTTTGGCGCGGTGGGATTTGTGCTGCTGATTGCTTGCGCGAATGTGGCCAGTCTGTTGTTGGCACGGGCGACGTCGCGTTCACGGGAATTCGCCGTGCGTTCGGCGTTGGGGGCCGCTCGCTTGCGCTTGATCGGACAATTGCTAGCGGAGAGCGTCCTGTTGTCGCTTTGTGGCGGAGCACTCGGCGTTTTGCTGGCTGGTTGGATAATCCGCGCGATTCCACTGATCACTTCCTTCGACATTCCGCGCGCCGGAGAGATTCATTTGGACTGGATGGTGTTTGGATTCGCCGCGGCGCTCTCGGTTGTAACCGGCGTGCTGTTTGGATTGGCGCCATCGATAGGCGCGTCCCGGCCGGATCTGATCCAAATCTTGAGGGCCAATGGGGAGGCCGCGAATCAGGGCGCTCACCGGGGAATTCTGGCCGGACTCAATTTCCGCGGGTTGTTACTGATCGCGCAAGTTGCGCTATCGATCGTGTTGCTGATTGGCGCGGGACTGTTGATGGAAAGCATCGGTAATCTCCGGGGAATCGATGTCGGATTCAATCCGTCGCATCTGCTCACGGTGCAGGTTCCGCTGCCGCCGTTGCGCTATGACACGAACCAGAAGAGAGCTTCGTTCTTCGACGATTTGCTGGGCCGGGTGAGATTGTTACCGGGGGTGCGGGGCGCGGCCGCAGCAATGTTTCTTCCGATGATGGGGTACGCGGGCACTCCTGTGCAGGACGCGGCGAATCCACCGCTGCCGTTGAACCAACGCCTGATTGCCACCATGTGGAGCACAACGCCAGGATATTTTCGTACGCTCGAGATTCCGTTGCGGCGCGGCAGGGATTTCACCGAGCGGGACACAGCCGATTCGCAACGGGTGGCCATAATAGACGAAGCCTTGGCTCGCCGTTTTTGGCCAGCGTATCCCGCCGGCGTGGATCCCATCGGCCAGCGGCTCTTGATCGGAGGAGTGAATAAGAAGCCCGCGGAAATCGTCGGGATCGTCGCGCATGTGCATGAACAACTCGAGAACAGCAGTTGGCCGGAGAGTGTGTACGTTTCCTTCGCGCAGAACGCGCAACCGTACGCAATGCTTGCGATCCGCACACCGGGCGACCCACTGCGTTTCACGAAAGCCGTTCGCGAGCAGGTACTGGCGCTGGATCGCGATCAACCTATCGCCCTGGTCCGAACCATGGACGATCTGGTGGAAGAGCAAGTGGGCGAGCGGCGGCTGCTGGTGATAATGCTGGGAACGTTCGCAGGAGTGGCGCTGCTGCTGGCTCTTGTCGGAATCTACGGCAGCATAGCGTATTCGGTGGCGCAGCGCACGCAAGAGATGGGAATCCGGCGAGCATTGGGTGCGCAGCAGGGCGACATTCTGCGACTGGTGGTTGGACAAGGACTGCGCGTTGCAATAGCGGGAGTGATCGTGGGCATGGCTGGAGCTTGGGGATTAACGCGCCTGATGAAGGCGCTGTTGTTTCACGTCAGCCCGACAGATCCTGTGACGTTCATGGCTGTCGCCGTGCTATTCCTGCTGGTTGCGCTCGGAGCCAGCTACATTCCCGCGCGCCGCGCCACTCGCATCGATCCTATGGCGGCGTTGCGAATTTCCTGAAATTGCGGGATAAATTAATTGATATGCGGCGCTTCGCTGCGGCCATGCTCGCAATGATCGGCCTGCTCAACGGGCAATCGGCGCAGAAGTTCGAAGTAGCCTCCATCACGCCCAGCCAGCCTGGCCAGATCCGTTACGGGATTCGTCCCGCACCTGGCGGCGAGCGATACCTGGCTTCCAACGTCTCGCTGAAAATCATGATTACGGTGGCCTACCGCATCAGGGCTGAGCAAGTTTCCGGAGGACCCGCCTGGATGGATTCAGAAGGCTTCGATATGAACGCCAAGGCGGAGCGGCCATCGAGCCTGGAGGAGTTGCACGCGATGCTGCAGGATCTTCTCGCCGACCGGTTCAAACTTCGCTTCCATCGCGAGAGCAAGGAAATGCCGATGTACGCGTTGACTGTGGACAAGGATGGTCCCAAACTGACGCCGCACGAAGCGCGGAGCGCCGGCGATCCGTGGATTGAACCCAAAGTTGATCCAAGTTCCGATGGGCGGCTCAAGATGACATGGCACGCGACATTTGCGCCGATGGACTTCTTTGCATGGCGCCTGTCGTCGTTTATGGATCGGCCGGTGGTGGACGAGACCAATCTCAAGGGAAGCTACGATTTCGATTTATCGTTTATACAAGAGCTGCCGCAGCCGCAGGGCGGTCCTGCTGGCACCGTGGTTCTCCCGGGACGACTGGATGGTTCCAATTCCACGATCGCCGAGTCTATGCGGCAGCAATTGGGATTAAGGCTGGAACGTCAAAAGGGACCGGTGGAGATTCTGGTCATCGATCAGGCGGAGAAGCCGGTGGAAAACTAGCGGGAGGGCGCGTGAAGGCAATAGCGACGGTAATGTTATTGAGCGCACTTGAGCTCGGCGCGCAGCCGGCTTTCGAAGTGGCGTCGATCAAGCCGCACAAAGGCGCGTACACCTCGGTGGGCGTTCACATCTCCGGCCTCAAAGTCACGATCGAAGCGTACGGGCTGGAGGGGCTGATCATGGACGCGTATCAACTGAACCAAAGCAACCAGATCTCCGGCGGGCCACCGTGGGTGAGTGCGGACTCCGTGCGGTTCGACATCGCGGCGATCGCGCCTGGCGAAGGCGCCCTCTCAGGAGAGAACCTTCGGCTCATGCTTCGGACGCTGCTGGCTGACCGCTTCCAGCTGAAAGTGCATCGCGTGACGCAGGAGCGACCCGTGTACGCGCTGGTTGTCGCGAAGAACGGGCCGAAGTTGAAGACGAGCGCTCCCAGCGAGGAATCGTCGGTCACAGCGGGCGGGGCCAAGACAGCTCAGATCACGATGGCCAATGTGACCACGGAACGATTGGCTATCCAGCTTTCGGGCGGCTTGGATCGCCCGGTGGTGGATAAGACGGGACTCACGGGACACTACGACGTCAAGCTGAATTGGATTCCAGAATTTGCTGGCCCGCCGCCACCTGGCTCCGACGGCGTCAATCTTTTCACCGCGGTTCAGGAACAGCTCGGCCTGAAGCTGGAGCCGCAAAAGGCATCGATCGAGACCTTGGTGATCGATCACGTGGAGAAGCCTTCGGCAAACTAGCGCGCGCTCGCGATTTTATGCCGCGGTCAACGGGGCCTTTAGGCCGCAGTCAATAAGATGGGCGCGTGTTTCGTGATGACCACCGTGTGTTCGTAGTGCGCGGAGAGGCTGCCGTCGGTGGTGCGGATCGTCCAGCGATCGGGCTGTAGCGCGGCCTGGCCATTGCCGGCTGAAATAATCGGCTCGATGGTGATCACCAGTCCTTCAGTGAGACGCGATCGCAGGCGCGGTTCGTGATAATTGGGGACGCTCGGCGGTTCATGAATGGTGCGTCCAACGCCGTGCCCGCACAGCTCGCGGATCACGCGAAAGCCCGACCGGCGCGTTTCCCGGTCGACGGCACGTCCGATCTCGTGCACTCGATTTCCGGCGCGGGCAGATCCCAAAGCTCTGTGAAAGGCACGCTCGGCGCAACGTGCCAGCGCGTCGGCGGTTGGGCTGACCTGGCCGGCACGGATGGTGACCGCGGCGTCGGCATAAAAACCGTCCTTCTCGGCAACGAGATCGAGCTTCACCAGATCGCCGGATTGGATCATTCGCGCGCCCGGAATCCCGTGAATGGCTTCGTCATTTACGCTGATACAGAGCGCCGCAGGAAAGCCGTAGACCTTGGGCGGCGCGGATTCGGCTCCGTGTTGATCGAGGACGATGGCGCCGATTTTGTTCAACTCGCCAGTTGTGATGCCGGGACGGACCGCGGCCGCGGTTTTGTCGAGAGCCAGCCGGACAATTCGTCCGATAACCCGCAGTTTTTCGAATTCGGACTGGGAGCGGATGGACATATGGGGCAATTATGGCATGGCTGACTATAAAAACCATGCACGGCGGCGGCTGGGTAGGCGTCATTTTGATAACGGCATTGCTATCGATTCTGTGGCTGGGCCGTCTGAGTCTAGTGACCCGGAATCTACATCTGTTCTTTGAGCGCACACCCATGCGCGTTGGCATTGCGGGAAATCCAGCGATTCCGGACGGGCGCGGTTCGGGCCTAATCGTGCAAGAGGCGCGGTACCTTTGATGCGAGTGATGCGAGCCATTGTAGTCGCGAGTTTGCTGTCGATCGGAATGAGCGCGTTCGGACAACCCGTCACGCCCGAGCCTCAATTCGAAGTCGCATCCGTCAAACCATCCGCTCCCGGCCAGCCTGGCACGTTCATCCGCATGGCTCCGGGCGGAAGGCTCAACATAAACAACATGCCGTTGAAGGAGATGATTGTGATGGCGTGGCGCATTCAGCCATTCCAGATCTCCGGAGGACCGGCGTGGATGGATTCCGCGCATTATGACATTTCCGCTAAACCCGAAGACGCGGCGAAGCGCAGCGATGTCCCGTTAATGCTGCAGTCCTTGCTCGCGGACCGGTTCCAGCTCACGTTTCATCGCGAGATCAAGGAGCTTTCCGTTTATTCGCTGGTGCTGTCGAACAAGGACGGCAAGTTGGGACCGGGGCTCACGCAAACGAAGGAGGGAAGCTGCACGCCGATGGATCCTGGCAAGCCACCGCCCGCGCCTGAACCCGGCAAGCTTCCGACGCTGGGATGCGGCGGGATGTCGATGGGACCTTCGATGGTGAAAGGCGTAGGGGTTCCGATCGCGAATCTGATTCCGATGCTCTCGCGCATCCTGGGGCGCACAGTGTTGGACAAAACCCAGTTGAACGGGAACTTCGATATCAGCATGCAATGGACTCCGGACGAATCACAAGCTCCGCAATTCCAGCCGGATGGTCCAAAGCCGGCGCCTTCCGATGCGACGGGTCCTACGATTTTCGCCGCATTGCAGGAGCAACTCGGGTTGAAATTGGAATCGCAAAAAGGACCTGTTGACATGTTTGTCATCGATCATGTGGAGAAGCCATCGGAGAACTAGGGCTTTATCATGCGAAATTGGCGCGGTATTCTATAACGAATAGCCATGCATCGAGCCATAGCAGCCGCGATTCTCGTGGTCAGCTCCGGGGTGGTCTTTGGCCAATCGTTTGTGCCGGTGCCGACGCCGCTGCCCGAGTTCGATGCGGTTTCCGTCAAACCGAATAAATCCGGGGATCCCCAAATGACCATGCGGCCTGGCCGTGGAGGCAGAGTGAACGCGACCAACGTTCCTCTGAGAAACCTCATTGTCTGGGCGTACATGATTCGCGGGTTTCAGCTCTCGGGCGAGCCCAGTTGGGTGGATTCGGAGCGATTCGACGTGGCCACGACGTCGGATGCCAATCCCCGATACGACGTCCTGCAGCCCACGCTCGAGACGATGTTTCAGGCCGTGCTTGTCGACCGTTTCAAGTTGCAGGTGCACCACGATACGAAGGAGCTTCCGGTGTACTCGCTGGTGGTAGCGAAGAATGGGCCGAAAATTCACGCCGTGGATGAGGAGGGCTGCCCGGAAGTTCCGCCTCCCGATAATCCCTGCCGTTTCCTCCGGCCAACTAAATTCGGGCAAATGACAGGGAAAAAGGCGCCTATGTTTATTCTTGCGCTCCTTCTTTCCTCATTCACGGGAAGGACGGTGGTGGATAAGACCGATCTCAAAGGCAGCTTCGACTACACGCTGGATTGGACGAAGTATCTGCAGCCGCCGCAAGTCCCACCCGGCGCGGACGTACCGCCCGGTGCTTTCGATCCCATGAGCGTTGAACCTGCGATCGCGTCGGCGCTCGAGGAACAGCTTGGCTTGAAATTGGAATCGAGCAAAGGTCCGGTCGAGATTCTGGTGATCGATCATGTGGAACGGCCTACCGAAAACTAGAGCTTTCCTTCGGTCGATCGCCGCCGCGTGGCTGGTGGTTGTGAACCTGGTTGCGTCCGAGCAGCACGGCGTGGTCACGTTCGGCGGACTCCCGATTCCAGGTGCGACGGTCACGGCCACGCAGGGCGAAAAGAAAGTTTCGGCGGTAACCGATTCGCAAGGCGCTTATTCGTTTCCGGATCTGGCGGACGGCGTCTGGAAGATCCAAGTGGAGATGCTTGGCTTTTCGGCGGCTCAGGGCGAAATCACAGCCGGGCCGGAATCAAAATCCGCCGCGTGGGAGCTGAAAATGTTGCCGCTGGATCAAATCCACGCGGAAGCGCAGGCGGCCGTTCCGCCGAAGCCTGAAGCGCCGAAACCCGTAGCAGCGCCGCCCGCGAAGAACCCGGCAGCCGCTCCCGGCGCGCCACCCAAGCCCGACGCCGCTCCGGCGGTAGCTGAAACAGATCCGGCGCGGGACGAGCTCGCACAGCGATCCAACGACGGCTTTCTGATCAACGGCAGCCAGAACAACGGCGCGAGTTCACCTTTCTCGTTGGTTCCGGCATTCGGAAATAATCGCAATGGATCGCGCTCGCTCTACAATGGGTCGCTCGGTGTTTACGTCGACAATTCCATTTGGGATGCGCGTTCGTTCTCCATCACGGGCCAGGACACGGCCAAGCCGTCATACAATCATTTCACGGGCATCGCCTCGTTCGGCGGACCGCTGAAAATCCCTCATTTGCTCAAGAATGGGCCTAATTTCTTTGTCGGGTATCAGTGGACGCGCAACCGCAACGCGACTGTCGACACCGCGCTCATGCCGACCGAGGCCGAACGCACGGGCGACCTGTCGCAAGTGCTCGGCAAGCCTTTGGTCATCCCCAAGAGCCAGATCAGCCCGCAGGCGGAGTCGTTGCTCAACCTATATCCTTTGCCGAATTTTGACAGCGGCACGGGCTACAACTACCAGGTTCCGGTGGTCGGCGTGCAGCATCAGGACGCCTTGCAATCGCGCTGGAACAAATCCATCGACCGCAAGAATCAGGTCTACGGAAATTTTGCGTTCCAGAGCACGCGCCAGGATAATCCGAACGTCTTCGGTTTTCTCGACACTACAGATTCGCTTGGCCTCACCACCAGCGTCAATTGGTTTCACCGCATCGCGTCAGGTTTTTTTGTGACTTTTGGGTACCAGTTCAGCCGGCTGTCGACGCGCGTGACGCCGTATTTTGAAGATCGCGAAAACGTTTCGGGTCTGGCGGGCATCGCGGGAAACGCTCAAGATCCTTTGAATTGGGGGCCTCCGAACCTCGCGTTTTCGAGCATCACGGGGCTTTCCGACGCCCAGCAGGCTTCGAATCACAACGAGACCAACGCGGTGTCTTCGTCATTCTTTTGGAACCATTCGCGCCACAATTTTCAGTTCGGCGGCGATTTCAAGAAGCAGCAGTTCAACGTGCTGGGGCAACAGAACGGGCGGGGAACATTCACGTTCACGGGCTTGGAGACCGGATCGGACTTCGGGGATTTCCTGCTGGGCGTGCCCGATGCGGCTTCGGTCGCGTTCGGCAACGCCGATAAATATTTTCGCGATTCCTTGTATGACGCCTTTTTCACCGACGATTGGCGCATCAGTTCTTCCTTGACGCTGAACGCCGGCGTGCGCTGGGAATACGGTTCGCCGATCACCGAGCTCTACGGCCGCCTGGTGAATCTCGACGTTATTCCCGGGTTTTCGAACGAAGCGCCGGTGGTGGCGAGCGATCCGGTGGGTGCGCTCACAGGCCAGCGGTATCCGGATTCGCTGATTCATCCAGACAAGCGCGCATTCGAGCCGCGGGTGGCGATCGCATGGCGGCCTCTGCCTGCGTCATCGCTCGTGATTCGCGCGGGTTACGGCGTTTACTACGATACGTCGGTCTATCAGACAATCGCGACGCAGATGGCGCAACAGTTCCCGCTGTCAAAGAGCCTCACGGTGCAGAACACGGCAGCCGATCCACTGACGCTCGCCAACGGATTCAACGCGCCGCCCGCGAGCACGCCCAACACGTTTGGAATCGATCCAAATTTTCGCCCAGGCTATGCGCAGAACTGGCAGCTTTCCATCCAACGCGATTTGCCAGGATCGCTGCAGCTGACGGTGGCGTATCTGGGCATCAAGGGCACGCATGGCACGCAGGAATTTCTGCCGAATACGTATCCCGCGGGGACAGAAATTAATCCATGTCCTGCGTGCCAGGCCGGATATTACTATGTGACCTCGAACGGAAATTCGACGCGCGAAGCGGGGCAAATCCAATTACGCCGCCGGCTCCACAGCGGGTTCACGGCAAGTCTGCAATACACGTACGCGAAAGCGATTGACGATGATGCCGCGTTGGGCGGGTTGGGCGCATCCGCGGGGACGATCGCACCCGGCGCCGCGGCAGCATCCAGCGTACGGAGCCTGCTGGTGGCACAGAATTGGCTCGACCTAAGCGCTGAGCGGAGCCTTTCCACTTTCGATCAGAGGCATGTGGCGGCTGTACAGCTTCAATACACCAGCGGCATGGGCTTGGCCGGAGGAACATTGCTGAGCGGTTGGCGCGGCACGCTGCTCAAAGAGTGGACTTTCCTTTCGACCATCAACGCCGCTACCGGGCTGCCGCTTACGCCCAACTATCTTGCGCCTGTCCAGGGCACGGGTGTGACCGGCGCGCTCCGGCCGGATTACACGGGCGCTTCCGTCTACAACGCGCCGGCGGGCTACTTCCTGAATCCTGCGGCATACACGGCGCCTCTGGCCGGCCAATGGGGAAATGCGGGACGAGATTCCATCACTGGTCCTGCGCAGTTCACTTTGAACGCATCGGTTGCACGCACGTTCCGATTGAACGATCGCCTGAATGCCGACTTGCGAATCGATTCCACCAACCCGATCAACCACGTGACGTTCCCGAACTGGAATACGACCCTCGGACCTTTGTTCGGTCTTCCGGGTCCGGCTAATGCGATGCGCAGTTTGATCACAAGATTTGTCGTGAGGTTCTAAGATGATTCGCGCAACGATCGCCCTTATCTTATTCGGAATCGCGGCCGCTTTGCCGTTTGACGCTCAGCAGGTGGGCGGGAACGCGCCCGCGGGCGGCACAACGCAATCCACGTTCTCAACCAGCAGCCAATTAGTGGTGGAAACCGTGAACGTGAAAGACAAAAGCGGCAAGCCCATCGAAGGGCTGACTGCCAAGGACTTCACGATCACCGAAGACGGCGCCGAGCAAATGATTCGTTTGTTCGAATTTCAGAAAGTATCCGAGGCCGCGGAAGGCCAGCCCCCCATTCGAAACTTGCCGCCGCCGCTGAAGAAGCTTCCGGAAACGCAAATTACAACCGAGAAGCCCGGCGACATCCGATATCAGGACCGCCGCTTGCTGGTGCTCTACTTCGACATGACGGCGATGCCGCCACAGGATCAATTGCGCGCCATCACGGCGGCCGAAAAATTCGTTCGCACACAAATGATCCCGGCGGACCGCCTGGCGATCATGCGCTTCGAAGGCGGCGCGGTTCGAGTGGCGTCGGATTTTACCGACGATCGCGAGCGGCTGATCAGCATTCTCGAAACCATGATCGTCGGCGAATCGCAGGGCTTTGATGAAGCAACCAGCGACGACAGCACGCCGGACACAGGCGCGGCCTTCGGTCAGGACGACAGCGAATTCAACATCTTTAATACCAACCGCCAGCTCTCGGCGCTTCAAACGGCGGCCAGGATGTTGGGGCAGCTCAGCGAGAAAAAATCGGTTCTGTATTTCGCCAGCGGTTTGCGCCTGAACGGAGTGGATAATCAGGCGCAGTTGCACGCCACCATCAATGCGGCGGTCCGCGCCGGAGTTTCATTTTGGCCGATCGACGCGCGCGGCTTAGTGGCCACTGCGCCTATGGGCGATGCGACCCAGGGATCGCCGGGCGGCAGAGGTATGTACACCGGCGGCGGCGCCATGGCGCTGACGGCGAATTTTCAACAATCGCAGGATACTTTGTACGCCCTGGCATCCGATACGGGCGGGAAGGCGTTGCTTGATAACAACGATCTCGCCATGGGAATCGTGCAGGCGGAGAAGAGCGTTTCCAGTTACTACATTCTTGGTTACTATGCGACGAACACGGCGTTAGACGGCAAATTCCGCCGCATCAAAATCACGTTGAACAATGGCGAAGCTGGATCGCTCGATTATCGCCAAGGCTACTTTGCCGGCAAATCGTTCGGTAAATTCACGGTGGCTGAAAAAGAAAGGCAACTCGAAGATGCGCTGATGCTGGGCGATCCGATTACCGAACTGACGATCGCCATGGAGGTGGATTATTTCCAGCTGAATCGAGCCGAGTATTTCGTGCCGGTGAGCGTGAAGATTCCCGGACGCGAACTGGCGTTGGCCCGCAAGGGTGGCGCGGAACGTACACTGATCGATTTCATCGGCGAAGTGAAGGACGACTACGGCAGCACCATTCAAAACGTACGCGACAAGTACGACATCAAGCTGAGCGGCGAGACCGCGGCGCAGTTGGCGAAGCGGCCGATCGAATATGCCACGGGTTTCACGCTGCTGCCCGGAAAATACAAGATCAAGTTTCTCGCGCGCGACGCCGAGACCGGGCGCATCGGAACTTACGAAACGAGTTTTGTCATTCCTAATCTGAACAAGGAAGAAAAGCGGATTCCTCTCAGCTCCGTGGTGCTCAGCAGCCAGCGCGTGGACTTGAAGGAAGCGATCTCGAATGCTTTGAAGAGCAAGGATCAGGCGGAAACAACCAATCCCCTTGTCCAGGATGGACAGAAACTGATTCCAAGTGTGACTCGTGTATTCAGCAAGAGCCGCGACATGTACGTTTATCTGCAAGCCTACGAACCGGCCGCCGCCACTATTCAACCGCTGGTAGCGTTCGTGGCGTTCTATCGCGGTTCGGAGAAAGTGTTCCAAACCCCGCCGCAAGAGATCAAGGAGGGGATGAGCAATCGCCTGAAAACGATGCCGCTCCGATTCGACCTTTCGCTCGGGCCGCTTGCACCGGGCGCATACAATTGCCAGGTGACGGTGCTAGATCCAACCGGGCAGAAGGCCGCGTTCTGGCAGGCGCCCGTGATGGTGGTGCAGTAACTGATGATTTGTGGAGGCGGCCGGATCATGCAACCGCCCCCACGTCGCGCAAGCTGGTTAAAGGTACTGCAGCGTAATTGTGACGCTTGCCGTGGCTCCCGTGGAATCCGTCACGGTCAAAATCACCTGATACGTCCCTAGCTTGCCAAGCTGAATAAACGGCTTGGCGGTGTTGCCGCCGGGAATTCCAACCGAGGATCCAGGCGCCGGCTGCCACGAATAGGAAAGTCCGCCGGGATTGGAACTGGTGGATTGCGATGCATCCAGAGCGATCTGGCTCGCATTCGTCTGGAAGGTATTGGTCGACGATGTTACGCCACCGGGTCCGGTAACCACGATCGTGATTCCAGTTGGAGGGGGCGTGGTTCCTCCACCGCCGGCACTGGGAGCCGCCGGAAGAACGTTGGGCGAGAACGGAGTTGTCAGCCACGGTGCGAAGACCACCGAACCGCTGGAACTGGCGCAAGCCACCGAGGCCGGACCGCCCAGGCAGCCCCACCAATTCTCGGTTGCGTCCACCGCGCCGCTGCCGTTGTTCTGGATGCCGGAGCCGGCGGTGAAATTGTTGAGAGTCGCGGTCACCTGGCCGGGCGCCCGGACCGCCAAACCGATGGCTTCCTGGCTGATGATGTTGCCGGTAATCACCGTGCCGGTCATGGCCGCGATGCTTGCGATGTTAATTCCAGCCGTACCGGAAGTGGCGGTGTCCTCGGTATCCGCGCCGTTTTGAGTAATCGTGTTGCCAACGATCATGTTGTCGTTGAAGACAATAGGAGGAGCGCCGGTGACAGCTGCGTGATTGTGCATTGCTACGCCAGGCAAGCCGTTGCCCATGATCTGGTTGTTGACCACGACGTTGCCATACGTCTGCGCGCCTGGGCCGGCGGCAAAAATACCGACGCCCGCGCCCTCGCCGGGCACCAACAACCCGTTGCGCACGGATTGATTTCCAGTGACGGTGTTGTGATAGACGCCCATGCCACTGTGAGACGCCATGGTGATTCCGCAGGCGTATCCGTTGTCGCTGACCAGGTTGCCTGAGATCACGTTGTCATGAGTTGCGCCGGTGTCGTCGCTGATCAGGATACCGCCGGAGTTATGCTGCGATACGTTGTTCGCAACCACTGAGTGGTCCACTCCGCTCAGATTGATTCCTTCGCCGCAATCGAAATCTTCGCCGGGTTCGAAAGCAGCCGGAAGGCCCGGACAGGTGGGCGAGGCGCCGGAAATATCCAGACCCTTGTTGTTGTTGAGCACCTGGTTGTTCCAAATCGTCACGAACGAAGCGTTGTGAGCGACGATTCCTTGATAATTGGCATTTTCTACCGTGAAGCCCGACACTACTACGCCGCTGACACCCGACATGGGAGCCGCGGCCGAGCCGTCGATGTTGATGCCGTTCCCTAAGCCTGTGGCATCGATGATGGTGGTTGCACTACCCGCCCCGATGAGTGACAGTGTCTTGTTGATGGTGACGGCTTCTTTGTAGGTGCCGGCGGCCACTTGGATGGTGTCGCCTGCCGCCGCCGCGCTGACAGCCGCGGAAATGCTGGTTTGGCAGCCCGAAGCGCCGGTTGGATTTACACATAACGTCGCGGCCAAAACGGGTTGGCACGCGGCAGCGAGCGCTAGCACGCAAACTGCAATTCCGGTCGTTACGGGGACCGATCCCGTTAAGTTGTTAGACATTCTTCTCCCCATGATGTTAAGAATCGATCCGCTGGCCTTTGAAGACCGCGGAATTGCGCCAACCCGTTGCCGACGGCGGTTAGCGCGCAGCCGGCGCTGAAGGCAGCTTACCGGCACTTCAGTGTACATCCAATCGACATCGTGCACCCCGGGAGTCCCAGTTCTGGTAGTGGGGTTACTTTGCGCTCGGGTACTTCGCGTACAACTTCATCAAGATCCATCGCACGCTTCGCTGTACGTCTGCTATGGCCGCTGGCCTGACGGATCGGCTTTGAGAAGTGTCTGACCTAGTGGCGCTGCTGGAAGCCTCAGAGCGAGTATTAGAAAGAGCGGCGTAACACCCTGAGGCATCGCGATACTCTTGAGAGAGCCGTGTTTTCATGTTGCGCGGAATTCGAGAAGCACTGTCAAAAACCTGACCAAGACGGCTTCTGGATCGCTCGTGGGTTTGGTTACTTCCGTATGAGATCAGAACCATAGGCTGTGCTACCAAGCGGCCGGTGAACAAGTTTCCTTGGCGCCCATCGACTTTTGCCCTTGGTGTGGGTGCGAGCTCAAATCCGGCACGAAACCCTTGAAGGAATCAAAGTAGCCCACTACCCGAGTTCTGATTAGAATAATGAAAGGGCTTTCTGAAGGTCAGACTTATGCATCGAACCCTGATGGTGTGTTCTCTTCCTCTGGTAGCGGTTGTGCTCTTGGCCGCGGATTTCCCCTGGAAGGACAAGCCTGTTTCGCAGTGGACCGCCGACGACGGGAAGCAAGTGCTGACCGATTCTCCCTGGGTTAAACAGGTCACGCCGCAGAATGTGCGCGACCTCAGTCCCGACGAGCGGCGAGAGGGCGGGAACATGGAGGCGGGCATTGGCAAGGGCGTGGGGATCGCTGGGCTGGGCATACTCGGGCGGCGCAGACAGGAAGAAGCAATCGCGCGCGCCCACTACAAGCCGACGCCGGAAGCGGTAACGGTTCGTTGGGAAAGCGCGCTTCCTGTGCGCACCGCTGAGCAAAAGACCGGCGAGACCGAGGTTCCCATGATCGATAGCGATCACTACGCCATCGTGGTCTACGATATTCTGACTCCCAAACGATGGAATCTGGCGAGCGAGTTGAAGGGTATTGCGTTTCTAAAACGCGACACGAACAAGGACATCAAGCCTTCCCATGTCGAGATCCTCCGCAACGATGACGATACGGCCACGATTGTTTATTTGTTTCCCCGCTCGGTGGAGATCACCAAGAAAGACGGAAGGCTCCTGTTCGTCGCGCAGATCGGACGCCTCTTTATATCTCAGTTTTTCTACACCGAGCAGATGCAGCTCCAGGGCCAACTGGAACTGTAGGGGACGAGCGATCTACTTACCGAAAGCCGAGTCGTTGCGATGGGACGAGTCGCGCGTATGGCCGGGAACGTTCTGCGCCTGGTTCTTGCCGGGCATGTGCAGTTTGGGTTGTCCAGCGGCGAAGCTCAGCAACGGGTAGGTCAGGACGAAAGCCGATAATACGGCCACTCTGAAAGAACGGGACTTCATATAATCTCCTCTAATTCGGATTATGAATCCCATCAAATCAGGAAAGCATAAAGGCGAACAGGATTTAGCGCGATTATCGCTGAGATATTAAGAAATCACTAAGAAACCACAAAGACTTAATGAGAGCTTCGTGAGACTCGCCGCGGCCAGCTTTCTCCGTTGGGCTAGGCCACGCGCCAAGCGGCGAGGGTAGCCGGCGCGTCATTATGCGTGAGGTCCGGCCGGATGACCAATTCCACCGTTGACACGCCATCCAAATTCACTTCGTAATCCTCGAGTTCGCTGGTGGATCCTGCCGGGCTGAAATTCCACTGTTGCCGGACGATCTCCTTGGATGGCCCGCCGTCCGCCGCCGACCATCGCATGGTGAATTCCTGCAGACGGTCGCGCGTTGGCTCTAAAAAGTGGAGTTGGATTCGATGCACCGTAACCGCCTGATCGAAGATGAGGCGAATTTGCTGCTCGCCCTTTTGGGACGCGCGCCAGCCTGGGCCGCCGTCGGCGCTGAAGACCGATTCGATCGGAAAGCCGGGATCCTCGGACGTGACTTCGACGGTCGCGATTTGTCCGAGATCCATCCAGCGCGGCCCTGGCCCGGTGTTGGCGGCCGTTGGTTTCGAGCCCACAATTCTCTTGCGCATGTCCCTATTGTCTCGCATTACGCGTAGTCCACTACACTGACGCTATGCTCCTCTGCAGCGTGCGCGATTGCCACATGGCGTTGGCGCGCGAAGACCGCCGGCTGATTTGCCCGCGCGGACATTCGTTCGATGTCGCGCGCAGCGGATACATCAACCTGCTCCAGCCGCAGGAGCGGCGATCGAACAAGCCGGGCGACACCACTGCAGCGGTTGCGGCGCGGCGCCGGCTGCACGATCGGGGATTTTCCGAACCCTTCCTCCACGCCATCGCGGAGCTGATGGCTGCGTCGGCTGGCGACACCGTTCTCGATGCCGGATGCGGCGACGGTTTTTATCTCGGTTCGCTCGCTCGCCTCAGGGGCTTTGAAGCGCATGGCGTCGATATCTCCACGCCGGCCATCGATGCCGCGGCCCGCCGCTATCCTGAATGCGAGTGGATCGTCGCTAATGCCGATCGCTTCGTGCCGTACCCCAGCGAATCGTTCTCCATCGTTTTGTCCATCACGGCGCGCATGAATTCGGGCGAGTTCCGCCGCGTTCTACGGCCGGGTGGGCGTCTCATCGTAGCTCTTCCGGGGCCTGACGATCTGGTGGAATTGCGCGGCGCCGGCCGCGACCGTACCGCAAAGGCATTGGAGACCTTCGGGCGAGACTTCGCACTCGCCGATCGCCGGCGTGTCACCGCTACTTCCGATCTCGATGCTGCCGCGGTTCACGACGTTTTGCTCGCTATCTATCGGCCCAGATTATCCAAGCCAGTGGAAGCCATGCGATTGACGTTCAGTATGGATTTGTTGCTGTTAGCTGCCACGTAACCGTTCGGCGTCCCATCATGTTATGTTGGCTCAAAGGAAACGAGAACACGAATGAAGAAACCGATACTGAAGTTGCTGGGCCTGCTGGCCCTCGCCTCTGGACTGCTCTCGGCGGCCGATATCGATGGCAGGTGGACAGCGAAGGGAGGGAAAAACGGCAACGTCCCCGAAACGCTGACCCTCAAAGCGAACGGCAACAAGCTGACCGGCACATTGTCGCGCCCAACTGGCACCGGCAATATTGCCGAAGGAGTGATCAGCGGCAACAGCGTGGCTTTCAAAATCGTACGCGATCGCGGCGGGAAACAGGTCGCGTTCCAGTATAAAGGAACAGTTTCGGGCGCCGATTTGAAGCTGACCATAACTGGCGGCCGTGGTGGCACTCGAGATGTTGACTTCAAGAAAGAAAAGTAGCCAGGCGCGCCCGGCGGATGAACTGGCGCAGCAGCCCTGTGCCTCCAACTAAGAACGCCCCGCTCTATCTCGCCGCTGCGGCCGCGGTTACAACTGTCGTCTCCATCCGCGCGTTTGAGATCCTCATGGCGTTGGCGCTCGTGGCGTTGATCGTCACGCGCTCCAAATGGCGATTTCCGCCGGTCTGGCTTCCGCTATCGCTATTCATGCTGGGGACCGTGGTGTCGCTCGCCGCATCTGGGCACGCACGCGAAGGGCTGCCGCAGATCAGAAAGTTCTACGTCTATCTGATGCTGTTCCTAGTGACCGCTGCGGTTAGAACCGTTCGGCAAGTCCGCTGGATTGCGCTGGGCTTGGGGTTCGCCGCGGCACTTTCGTCGCTGTGGGCGATCGTGCAATTCGTGCGGATATACACGAACTTCCTGGAGTCTGTATATCGCGCCGCCGGCCAACCGCATCCCGATTTTTACCGCTTCTATATCGATGCCCGCGTCACCGGATTCACGGGCCACTGGATGACGCTGGGCGGTGAACTGATGCTGGTCCTGCTGTTGATCGCCTCGCTCGTGTTTTTCGCCAACGATCGCACCTGGATGGGATGGCTCATCGCGGCCGCGCTTCCGATATCCATCGCGCTGGGTTATACCTGGATTCGCAGCATGTGGCTGGGCGCGCTCTGCGGCGGCGTGTATTTGATCTGGTATTGGAAACCGTGGGCGCTGGCGACCGTACCGGTGTTGATCGCGGTGGTGCTGCTCGTGAATCCAGTTGACCTGCGCGAGCGAGCTCTTTCGGCGTTCGCCCCGCACCGGGGCCAAACGGATTCCAACGCCCATCGCGCGGAGTTGCGCCGCATCGGTTGGGAAATGATCAAAGCGCATCCCTGGCTGGGCGTCGGCCCTGAACAGGTCGCGCGTCAGTATCAGAATTACATCCGGCCGGATATGCCGGCGCCCGACACCACCCAATATTACGGGCATCTGGAAAACGACTATCTGCAATACGCAGCCGAGCGCGGCGTGCCCACTGCGCTGGCGCTGTTCTGGATGATCGGTTGGGCGTTGTTCGATTTTGTGCGCGCTGTGCGCCGCTTGCCGCCGAATGCCGAGGAGCGTTGGATTTTGCATGCCGCGGTAGCGGTTACGATCGCGGTGCTCATCAGCGGCTTTTACTCGTGGAATCTGAACAGCAGTGAAGTGCTCGGGGTGTTTCTCGTGGTGATGGGCTCGGGCTATGTGGCTGTCTGGCAAGCGGCGAGCAATCGCGTGTAGAATCGCTCGGTCTGTTCTATGGTGCGATTGATAGAGAATTCCGCAGCCCGCTCGCGTGCGTTGCGGGCTTGAGCAGCGAGGTGTGCAGGATCCGACGTTGCTGCTTCGATCGCGTCCGCAAGCGCTTGCGGCGAATCCGGTGGAATCAACCAGCCCGTCTTACCGTCTTCCACTAATTCCGGAAGCCCGCCGACGTTGGTTGCGATTACTGCGAGCCCGTTCGCCATTGCGCGGAGTGCGGTGAGTCCCCAGCCTTCCGAACGCGAAGGCATGATGAAGAGATCCAGAGCCGCATAGAAATCGGTCAAGTCGTCTAGAAATCCCGGCAGGACGGCTATTCCTGAAGTTTGGTTGAGCGTCCGCTCGGGCCCATCGCCAGCCAGCAGCAATCGGAAGCGCGGTAGCTTGGGTGCCAGAAGCAAAGCCGCTTCAAGCGCGATGTCTTGCCCTTTCTCGTGTGTAAACGCGCCCGCGTGCCCGGCGACGAAATCATCGGCGGCGAAACCCCATCGCGCCCGAGCTCGCGCACGTAAATCCGCATTAGGCAGCTCGGCCGGCAGTTCGATTCCGGGAGGAATCACTTCGATATCCACGCCCGAAACGCCCGAAGAAATCAGCACTTGCCGCACGAACTCCGAGTTCGCGATGATGCCATGGCATGTCTTGGCGTATTTCCAACGATGAATCAAGGGATGCCGTGGCGAAAAAGCCACTTGGCGGCTGACTACGCGTCGCAACGGCAATCCGGCCGACGCCAGAACAGCAATGTTCTGCGCCCGTCCATCGTGCGCGTGCACAATATCAAATCGCTCGGAAGACAATCGACGCCGCAAGCTCGTAATACCGCCTGCGCCGAGCCGTGCCAGTTCGAAACCTTCGGCGCTCGCTCGCTGAGCAAGCGGACTGTCGGCCCGACAGACGATCAGCTGACGATGACCTCGCTGCCGAAGGCCGCGCGCCAGCGACAACAACAGGTCCTGCCCGCCGCGAAAATCCTTGCCGGTGTCGATGTGCGCGATGTTGAAAATGGCGTAAGCCTCCGGCTCTGTTAAAATTCGATTTCTGCCGTGGGACGTTTCGATTCTACCGCTCCCTACTACGCGCGATACCGTGAGCCCTATCCGGCGACCTTCTTTTTGGAAATGGCCCGGCGTCTAGAGCTTGCAGGCAGCGAGCGTTTGATCGACATCGGCTGTGGGCCGGGCTCGTTAGCCATTGGCTTCGCGCCGTTTGTGCGATCCTGCGTCGGCGTCGATGTTGAGACCGAGATGCTTGCCGCGGCGCGCGTCGAGGCTGCCCGTGCCGGCGTGCACGTCGATCTGGTCCAAGCGCGAATCGAGGACCTGCCCGCAGATATCGGCCAATTTGACGCGGTAACGATCGGCCGCGCGCTGCATTGGTTCGACCGCGACGAAGCGCTCGCTATTCTTGACCGAATCGTGGCTTCGAACGGCTGGATCGCCATTTGCGGCACCAAGGCGTTTGGCGCGGCCATGCACGGCTGGAGTGGAACGTTCCACGAAGTCCGGCGGGCGTGGTCATCCGACCCCGACGAATCGCGATACCACATCGATTTTGTGGAGTGGTTTCGCGGCTCTCGATTCCGCAAAGTGGAAGATATCGAAGTGACCGAGAGCCAGCAAGTGAGCATCTCGGATTTGATCGGCCGCGCGCTATCGATGTCCACAACATCGCCCGAGGCTTTGGGCGATCGGCGGCCCGGCTTTGAAGCTGCGTTGCATGAGGCTCTGGAGCCGCTCGCCACGGAAGGCGTTTTCGACGAACAGATCACCGCCGTTGCGATGATCCTGCGATAACCTCGAATCTGTGCCAACCAGCGTCTGGTCGCGCGTCGCGTTGATCTCCCTTGGCGGATTCTTTGAGTTTTATGACATCTTCTTCGCCGGTTACATCGCGCCCGGCCTGGTTCGTTCCGGCATACTGACTCCCACCACTCCGGGCCTTTTCGGTTCCACCGGAATCGCGGGCTTTGTCGCCGCCATGTTCTCCGGGCTCTTCATTGGAACCGCGCTCGTCAGCTTCGTCGCCGACCGTTTCGGCCGCCGCGTCATCTTCACTTATTCGCTGCTTTGGTACACCGCCGCGAGTGTGATTATGGCGTTCCAGCACGATGTGTTTGGGCTCGATTTGTGGCGATTCATCTCGGGCATCGGTGTCGGCGTCGAACTCGTGACTATCGACACATATCTTTCCGAACTCGTTCCGGCGAATTTGCGTGGCCGCGCGTTTGCCATCAATCAGGCGATCCAGTTCTGCGCGGTTCCCGTAGTCGCGCTACTCGCCTGGCTGCTTGTGCCGCGCGCTCCGCTTGGGCTCGATGGCTGGCGTTGGGTGGTGCTGCTCGGCGCCTCGGGCGCGATATTGGTGTGGTGGATCCGGCTGCGCTTGCCTGAAAGCCCGCGCTGGATCTCAGAACGCAAGCACCAAGGCAGCTTCACCGAAATGTGGCAGCCGCCCTATCGCACGCGCAGCGTGATGCTGATCGTCTTTCAGCTATTTCAGACGGTCGGCTATTACGGTTTCTCCAACTGGGTGCCGACGCTGCTGATCAAGCGCGGCATC
>DATHMO010000079.1:0-9169 GCA_035486995.1 Bryobacteraceae bacterium | reverse complement strand
GCGTCCGGCGCGCGCGCGCAATCACTGGAGCGCGGCGAAATCCGCGGCTTTGTTTACGACACCAGCCATTCCATCGTGCCCGGCGCGAAGGTGATCATCTCCAATCCTTCCACCGGTTATAAGCGCGAACTCGAAGCCGATGCCAGCGGCTCCTACGACTTCGCCCAGTTGTTGCCCGGCACGTACAAGCTCGAGGCAGAGGCAGCCGGCTTTGCTTCCACCATCGTCACGGACGTCGTCGTCCAAATTGGCGCCAGTCTGAGCCTGGACATCACTCTCCCGATTAAAGGTCAGACGCAAACCGTCACTGTTTCTGCGTTGGAAGTTGGACCCGTGGATACTTCCACCGCCGGCATCAACCAGGTGATCAATTCAAAAGATTTGGAGACCCTGCCGCTCTCCGGCCGCGATTATCGCGACTTGGCGCAACTAAGCTCCTCCGCGCAAGTAGTTCCTGGCTTGCGTGGCGGCATCCGCCTGGGCGGTCAGCAGAGCGATTACCTGGGGATCGTGGTTGACGGCCAGGACACCTTTAACAACTACTTCGGAGAAATCTTCGGCTCGCTCGAAACGAAAAACTTCACGGTTCCCCTGGAGGCCGTGCAGGAATTTCAGGTGGTCACCAACGGCTTCGCTCCGGAATTCGGCCGGGCCACGGGCGGCTTGGTCAACGTGGTCACCAAATCCGGCACCAACGAACTTCACGGCGAGGCGCACGATTATTATCGCGGCAGCAATTTCACGGCGAACGATGCCGTCGGCGAACCACCCAACATCGCCACCCAAAATCAGTTCGGCGGCTCCGTCGGCTTCCCCATTCACAAAGACCGTCAATTCCTGTTTCTGGCCGCTGACACGCAGTTGCAGAACGGCCCGCTTGTGACGCAGTTTTGTTCGCCGGGTGCGGGGCAAGCCGCCTGCCTCGCGGAGCTACCGCTGATTACGGGGCCCGTTTTTGCGAACTGCCTCCCGGGCGCATGCAATCCAGGCACCGCCACCACACCGGGCCAAGTACCGCTGCCCAGCAATGTTCCGGCCGGCACCATGTTGCCGGCGGGCTGCGGAGCCTCCCCGACAGCGGGTGAATCTGTGCTGATGGACTGCTATGGAAAGTCGTCCATAGCTGGCTTCCAAGGCCCCAGCAATCAGTTTCAGAATTTGTTCACCATACTGGGCCACTACGACTATCAATTCAGCCCCGCCAACCATTTCAGCGTTCGGAGCTACTTCACCAGAAACCACACCAATGGATTTAGCGGCGCTCAGGGTCAAAATGAAATTCCGCAAGCGTTCGACAACACCGAGGATTTCACCAACAAAGGCGCGTCGGTTGTTTTCAGTCTGAACACCGTACTTGGCAGGAAGGTGAATGAAATCCGCATCAGCCTCTCAGATGAGGTTCGCGAGCGCCACGCGAACAGCGATTCGCCCGGCATTTCGATTTCCGATTCCGGCTTCCCGAACTTGGCTGTTGGCAGCGCGTTTAATTATGGCATCGGCCAGCGCTACTATCTGCCGATTAACAATCAGGACGGTAAGTTTGAGGCCGCCGATAACTTCAATTATTCGTTCGGCAAACACGACATGAAATTCGGCGGGGATTCCGTCACCTTTGAGGACCGCAAAGATTCCTTTGTGGGCTGGGGTGCGGGTGAATACGATTACTTCGATATCGCTGATTTCAATAGCGGATCGGCGAGTGGAGGACTGCTCAGCCAAGGAGTTGCTCTGAATGGCTTGCCGCTTTCGTTCCTGGGACCAGCCACAACTCTTTTCCCCAATTATCAGTCCGACCTCGGCCTCTACTGGCAGGACAAATGGCAGTTGACCCGAAACCTAACTCTGACCTATGGGCTGCGCTGGGATGGGACCTGGAACCCTCAACCGCAAACTCCGCTTTATGGAACCACCGTCCTGGTTGGCGAGGGCGCGGGATCGGTCGCCGCCCCGGTGCCACAGCGCGTTCCGGCTGACTTCGGTCAGTGGGGGCCGCGCATCGGCATGGCCTGGAGCGTGCGGCAAGGAACTCATCCAACAGTTGTCCGCGCGGCTTGGGGTCTTTACTATGCTCTCACCGTGGGAATATTCATGCCTACGGCCGGAGCTGGTAAACTCACTCACTGCATTGGCAGTTGCATAACTCCAGACGGCGGACTTGTTGGCTTTCCCTATCTAAATCCCAATTCGACGCCTTTGGGAGTGAACCAACTCTGCGGGACGCAGTTCGGCTGCCCCGATTCAACGTCCGGAGGCGGATACGTGGATCCCGCATTTAAGAATCCGCGCGTCTCCAGCTTCACAGGCGGGATCGAGCAATCGCTGCCCTATAACGTGCAGTTGACGGCTACTTTCTCTTACGTGCACTCCGACCATCTGCGCACCGGCGGCTACGATTCAGAAGAAGCTTGGCAGCGGAACTATATTATTGGCGGAACCGACCCATTTGGACGCTCTATCCTCGAGGGTGCGACTAACTACACCGCCGGAGCGTTTTCAAGTTTCAGTCCCACGCCACTCGATCCCACGCTGCCGACTTCAAATAATGAAACAGCCAGTTTTAGTCATGGCAATTACGAGTCGCTGGTTATTAACATGACTAAACGCTTCTCGAACCATTTCCAGGTGTTCGCTAACTACATCTGGTCGCAGAACAAAGACAATGCCGCGAGCGAGCGCGATACCGATACTTACTTCGGCCAGCAGGATCCCATCAATCTAGCGATTGACTACGGCCGCAACGGTCTGGACATCACCCAACAATTCAAAGCCGCCGGCGTTTATGAGTTGCCCTGGGGCTTCGAAGTCAGCTCCAGCGTGATCGCTCACTCCGGCGTGCCATTTCCACTGTACATCTCGCAAGACATCAATGGCGACGGAGTGTCCGACCTCGGCCACAACAACGATCGTCCGACCTTCACCAACGCAGGTGGCAAGACGTTTCTCTTGGGGCGTTACCCGTTCGACCAGCCCAATTATTTCCAATGGGATGGCCGGTTACAAAAGGACCTGCACTTACACGAGCGGCTGCACGTGATATTGTCCGGTGATTTTTTCAACCTGACTAACCACGGTAATCTTTACTCGAATCCGAATAACCCAACTACGGCCACAATCTCGCTTTCCGGTTGCTCCCCAAATACGCCGGCTCCCGCTCCTGGTTTCACTGGCTCGGTAACGGGCCCAATCGGATTCACGTGCGCGCCGCTCACAGCCGCCACCATGCCAAGAATCGGCGTGAACGGCTTCCGCGCGATCACAGAGATTGCGCCCGGCAGCACGCCGTTCGCGTTCCAAGCAGGCGTCAAGTTCGTGTTTTAATATGAACTTGGGGCCCCTGGGACGAAGACGGTTTCTACAATCGGCAACAGGTTCCATGATCGCAGCGGCCGCCGGAGGGGAAACCCTCCGGCAAGCTGCCGCAACCCCTGCCTCACGTGAAAAGGTGCGTTGGCCCAAACCCATCGGCAGTCCCGTCCTCGATAGCCTGCCTCCCGTCATCGAAAATTCGCGCGACGTCCACACGAACGTCGAAAAACTCGTCGAAGTCGCCGGCTGGATGGCCTACGAAGAACTGCCGATGCCCGATTATTTCCTGCCCATGGGCGTCGGCGCTAACAATGCCGACGAAACCATTGACTTCATTATGGTCGCAGACGTGATAGACACTGCCTTCACGGACTTCACCACCCACGTAAAATTCCAAGTGGACTATGCCGGCCAGCATTGGTCCGATTCCGACGCCGAAGTCGCGTGCCTGAAGCGCGCGATGGACCAGGGTATTCCAATCCTCGATGGCAGCTACCTCGCGCAGCTCACGCGCCCGCAAATGGAAAAGATTTTCGCGGGCAACATCGAAATCCCCATGCTCGATGAAAAGCTGGAGTTGTGGCGCCAGGTCGGCGCCGTGCTCGCCGCTAAATACCATGGCCGCTTCCACAATTTCATCCGTACCTGCTCGCCGCGCCTGTACGACCGCGGCAACGGCATGGTGGACCGGCTCGTCGTCGAATTCCCGCGCTTCAACGATGTCAGCATCTACGACGGCCATGAAATCAAGATCTATAAACTTCCGCAGCTCGGTCTCTGGTTCCTATACGCCGGCCTGCACCCATCTGGAAAATTTCAGATCGAAGATATCCGCTCCATGACCGCCTTCGCCGATTACATCGTTCCCGTCGGCCTGCGCCTGATGGGCATCACCGCTTACTCCCCCGCTCTCGAAAAAGCCATCAACACGCACCAGCTGATCCCGCGCGACAGCACCCAGGAAATCGAAATCCGCGCCCACTGCATCTACGCCACCGCACTGCTGACCGAAGAGATCAACAAGCTCCGCGCGCCCGACAACCAAATCATCATCCCCCAAATAGACGCCCGCATCTGGACGCACTACCACACCACCGATTGGCCCCACCATCTGACCCGCACCATAATGTATTAACCCGCATGGCCGAGCGCATTCCCCTCAATCGACGGGCACCCCAAGTACCGTGAGCGCGTGCCGCAACCGAAGATCGCCGCTCGATCCCCGCTCAGTGCATTTTGGAGCGCGGCGGCGTGCCTCGCGTACGTTCCAGTGCTAGTTGTATCGTGGGGCGCTTCGCTTCGGGGGAATACGAAACAAAAAACAGGCGGGAACCACGACTCCGAAGCTCAACACTGCCCCGAAGAACTCTCACTCGCACGACAACGTCCGGTCCGCCAGGCGGCAGACCGGACGCTCAATGCTCTACCAGCTAGACCCGATCTCCGCGGTTAATCCGGATGGCTGTGGCGCCAATTCCAGTAATCCCTCTGCTCTTTATGGTTGGCGTGCGCGTATTCGTGATCGTGCCGGTGATTGTCCGACAGGTACACTCCCCACGCGTGACGCTCGTGGTCATCCCAGTTGTGATAATCGTGGTGACCCGAGTCATAGACGCGTACCTGAACCCCGTCTTGCGGCACAGGCGCGGCCATCATTGACACGGGAACCGCCAAGGCGGCAGTCAAAAATAGCGCAGCGATGTAACGATGCATGTAGAAGTCCTCCAACTCTGAAATTCCGCTCGTGCTACGCGGTAGCCTCGACTATGCATGCGGCCCCGCCGCGCCGATGTGCGATACAGCACACTGTATCGCAGACGACATCAGAGCCTGCCGCGCCCGACCACGTCGCAATGCCCGTCGCGCTCACTTGAAAGCGTCGGTATGCCACCCCGGATTCACCCACTCTCCGTTGCGCCGGACAAAAATCTCCGTCGCGCGCCCCGAATTCACCGTGCGCTTCCCGTTTTCTTCTGTCTCCACCAAGTACGATGTCCAGATGACGGCCACGTCGCCAAACCGCTGGATCTCCGTCCGTGGAAATTCCAGGCGCAGCAGTTTTCCGCCGTCCGCCTGAAACTCCGCTGCGGTGCGCAAGACGTCCGCCTGGTTCTTCCACTTCGCCTCATCCGAGCTGATCACAATCGTGTCCGCCGGCACCAACCGCTCCAGCGCCTTGGCGTCGTTCGCAAACCACGCGCGCCACACGCTCTCCCGCACTTTGAGAATTTCTCCACGATCATCCTGGCCAAACGCCATGCCTGGTCCAATCAGCAAACCCAAAACGCAAATTCCGATCATCATCCGTACGTTGCGACGCATATGCTCCTCCTTTGAATTTAATCAACCGCTCAAACACACCCGTACACTCGACAAAATCTCAGAGCGCAAACTGTTCATCGCGCAACGAGAGCTGCGCGCCCCGCGCGGAAAATCATCCCTTCACCGCACTTTTCTTCAGTGCGCAGCCCTCGCAGGCTGAGCTTGATAAGAACCGGGTACCGTCCGCGAAGAAATTGCCAGCCGATTCCACGCGTTGATCGCCGCCACCGCCAAAGTCAAATCACACATTTCTTTCTCGCTGAATTGCGCGCGCAGTTGTTCGTACACCGCATCCGGCGCGTGCCCATCGGTGATCAACGTCACCGCTTCCGCCCAAGCCAGCGCCGCGCGCTCCCGCTCCGTGTAATACGGGCATTCGCGCCATGCATCCAGCGAATACAGCCGCTGCTCTTTCTCCCCGCTCGCCCGCAGATCTTTCCAGTGCATGTCCAGGCAGTAAGCGCAGCCATTAATCTGCGAAGCGCGCAGCTTCAGCAAATGCAGGAGGGTTTGTTCCAATCCGCACTCCTGCAAATATTTCTCCAGCCCCAGCATCGCTTCATACACTCCGGGAGCCGCCTTCATGAAATTAAATCGCGCTTCCATAATTCCTCCTCTGCTCACATTCACAATTTGCCAGATGACGCCACTCACGGTCGCGCAACTGCGTTGCGATCCCCACAGAGCGCCAGTAAAACCGCTCCCGCGGACGCCGAAAACACCGAATAGTCCATCGGCGACTTGATTCCAAACGAAATCGCCATCGCAATTCCAAATAGCGCCAACAGGACCGCGCTTCCAAGCGCCACCCATCGCGGCCACAAGCCCAATATTAGCAAGACGCCCAGCGACAACTCGGCCGCGGTCGCAGCCCACGCCAAATACGGAATAGAAAACGCGGGCATGAACGAGTTCACTTTCGCGGTATAGCTCACGAACCCCGCGAAGTTTCCATATCCAACATTCCTGCCTGTGTACAACCCGAACCGGTCCGCGATACCCGACAAGAAAGCCGCTCCCAACGCGAGCCGCGCGTACATAATTCCCCACCGCTTCCAATCCACCGTGCGCGGCATCACCGCCGCGCCACTCGCCGAATTTTTCGCTGGAGCAAACGATGTCCCGCGCATGATCAGTTCCCTCCCGGCCCCGCAGCCGCGCCGGCCGCGACGCTCAACGGCGCATCATGATCGCAAACGAAAAAGGCAACGAACTTTGCAGGCTCCGTCGCGCTCGCATTCGCCGAAACCGCATGCACGCCATTCGCCGCCTCGTAGAAACTCTCGCCGGGCTTGTACACCGCCTCCGCCTCACCGCGCACCTGCGTTCGCAACGTGCCCGCCAACACGTATCCAATCACCGGGCAAGGATGACTGTGGGACGCAGACGATTCGCCCGGCCCATAGTTCACCTCCACCAACGTAACCTTCAGATGATCGCCATCCATCTTCGGCAGCGCCTTCGCCAACACGATTCGCGCCCGCTCACTTTTCTCCTGCCGCTGGGTATCGCTGCGCACCTGACCCCACCCCAAAAACCCTGCCGCGACGACGCATGCAGCAGCCGCAGTGACTCTGCTTCGCATTCCGTAAGAACTCATCGCTCCCTCCCGCACGTTCGAACTTAAATCCATAGCGGTCCATCTACAAGGTCCATTTATGGTATTTTGCCTGTACCACTTTTATGGCTAAAAGAGCTGCCACCTTCGAACTCGCCCTACCACCTCGCGATCCGCGCATCTCTGCCCACCGCTGGCTCTACTCGGTGGTCCGCTCCGCCATCCTCGAAGGCCGCCTGCATCCCGGCGCCCGCCTCCCTGCCACGCGCGATCTCGCCACGCAATATCGCCTGTCGCGCGGCACCATCGTCAACGCCGTCGAGCAGCTTAAATCCGAAGGCTACGTGCAAGCTCGCACGGGATCGGGCACGTACGTCAGCAACATCTTGCCCGACGAATTGCTGCAGGTCGCCGCGAACGCCAAGCCGCCGCTGCCGCCGCGACAACAACAGCAACAACCGCAGCAGCGAAGCCGAGCACAGAAATTTTCCGCTTACGCCAAACGCGTTCAGCTGTTCCCGACCTTCGCGCCCCGCCCCAGTCGAGCCTTCCGGCCCAACCTGCCAGCCCTCAATCTCTTCCCCACCACGTTGTGGGCGCAGGTCGCCGCCCGTCGCCTGCGCAAAGTCTCCACAAGTTTCCTGTTGGGCTGCGAACCGCTCGGATATCTGCCGCTCCGCCGAGCCGTCGCCGATTACCTCAGCTCGTCGCGCGGGGTGAATTGCACCGCCGATCAGGTCGCGATCGTATCCGGCGCGCAGGAAGCTTTCGACCTCGTCGCCCGCCTTTTCCTCAATCCCGGAGATCGCGTCTGCATGGAAAATCCCGGATACATCGGCGCGGCAACAGTTTTCGAATCGCTAGGTGCAACAATATTGCATGTGCCGCTGGACGAAGAAGGCATGAAGCTCCGCGAAACCACGCTGCGCAACGCTCGCCTTGTGTACGTCACGCCCGGCCATCAATTTCCTCTCGGAATAACCATGAGCCTTTCGCGCCGGCTTCAACTCCTCGAAACCGCTCGCAAATCCGGCGCGCTGATCCTGGAAGACGATTACGACAGCGAATTCCGCTACTCCGGCCGCCCGGTGCCAGCGTTGCAAGGACTCGATCGTCACGGCCTCGTCCTCTTCACCGGCAGCTTCAGCAAGGTTCTCTTCCCATCGCTCCGCCTCGGCTATCTTGTACTTCCCACGGACCTCATAGATCGCGTTTCCTGCACGCTTTCGATCACCCGCCGCCACGCTCCGCTTATGGAACAAGCGGTCCTCTGCGATTTCATCACCGCAGGACATTTCGGCCGCCACCTCCGCCGCATGAGGCAAATTTACGCCGAACGCCTGAGTGTCCTCTTGCAGTCGGCCCGCGAAAATCTCACCGGCTTGCTTGAAATTTCAGGGATTGAAGCTGGCTTGCAAACGGTAGGCTGGTTACAACGTGGCATAAACGCAGAATCAGCAGCGACAGCGGCCGCCAAGCGAAACGTGGAAGTCATCCCGCTGAGCATCTACAGCCACGACAATGCCGCGTCAACAGGATTGCAGCTGGGATTTGCGGCGGTTGACGTGAAAGAAATCCGCCGCGGCGTGCAGGATCTGGCGATCGCGCTCGAAGCCGCGCGGATAGTTCCTCATCGCCGCTTCGATTTTACGTCACCTTGATTTTTGTTCAGCGATCCATTTATCAGTCCGCGCTTCCAATAAATCCAGCGGCAAAGTCCCGCCATTAATCATCTCATCGTGAAAAGTCCGTATATCGAATTTCGCGCCGAGTTCCTTCCGCGCCCGCTCGCGCAGTTCGCGAAACTTCAGCTGCCCCAACTTGTAACTAAGCGCCTGCGCTGGCCAGGCAATATACCGGTCGGTCTCCGATTGGATCGTCGGTTCATCCACAGCGCCAGAGTTGCGGAAAAATTCCACCACTTGCTCGCGCGTCCATCCCTTCGAATGGATTCCCGTGTCCACTACCAAACGCACCGCGCGA
>DATHMO010000078.1:0-24179 GCA_035486995.1 Bryobacteraceae bacterium | reverse complement strand
GAAATGAGGAACGGGCGGGGTGGACTTGGCGGTTTGGCCGTTTCCCGTCCAAGTGCCTCTCAAAAGTTCCCAGAGCTTTGTCTTTCGGACCGTGAGGCAACCTCATTCGAGCAGAGTCATTATCAACAGTCTTACGGGCCGACAGCGACCAAGAGCATTCGACCACTTCTCAATATGTTCGACCTCAAGAATCCTCGCCAATGCTTCACCCTTACGCACTTCGATCCGATCTCCGTTCCAATACCCTTATCCGGCCCCGGCGCAACATTCGACATCGTGCTTGAAGGGTCGCCTGTGACTGTCGAGAGCGATTTCGGGCTGGCGTTTTCGATCACGTTCCGGCCGTTTAATTCCTGACCAGCTTCTTAACCATTCGGCAACACAAAAAGCGCTTACGCGAGTGGGGCGGCAATCGCGTCAGCGAAGGGCGTCGACACGCATCAATGCTGTCGGGTCCCCACGCAAAAGGGGGCTGCCACCCGGAGGTATTGTCGGCGTGTCGGACTTGCACCGCTCGCAGCCGGGGCGTTCCTTTGTGTCGCCCTAAATGTGAGGTCCCACAAACTGGATACTGGCCATCAGAGCCGAGCCTTGCGGGACCACAGGGCGTGCCGGTGCGGCGACTGCCGGAGTCCCGTACTAATAGCGCCAATCCTGAGTAGAAAATAGCGTTCGCCATGTGTCAGCGTCCCGATCCGCCTGCGTACATCGAGGCCACGGATTGGCGCTGATGCCCGCTAACGCAAAGCTATAGGGCGGCGTCCAACGAATCAGGAAATAGACAGTCGGCTCGGGTGCAAAATTCCTCTTGGCATCATGAGGCTCGAATCCAACTTGCCAAAGGTCCGGCCTCTGACAGTGCATTGTATCCCCGAGAAACTCGCCTCCGACGAAGTCGGCGTGCAGTTTTTGGTGCCACATGAACAGGTCTGGCGTCAACGACCACCCCTGGCTCTCGCTCCACGGCTGAGTCATCCACTCATCCACGAAGTCTCTTGGACTCAGAGCCACCGGGGCAACGCGACGAACTCGATCTCCATCGATAAGGAAGTGGTGGACAGCCTCACGATTGTGCACGCCGCCGTCAACACTGCGCTGTGTGAATTCTATGATGGCATCCACCGGCCCACCGAAGTGCATCGGCGAGTTTACAATGCTCCCCACTATGTAGCTCTGACCGCGCAGATAACCATCACCAGCTTGATCAACCAGGCTCTTTGAGCCTGATGAATCCACCCTCCAGATCCGGTAGTACACTCGGTGCCAAACAGAGGCGCAGCCCCAGTCGTTCCCGAGCGTTAGTATGTAGGCTGGTCCGGTTTGTTTTCCGTCCTTGTAGGATTGCCATATGTGCACAGCGTCGATCTGCTGTGGAGTGTAGTTTTGGTAATCATTCTGTTCTGATTCCCAGATACGTTGCCACTTACCATCGATTAGCTTGTAGCCGTACGCGGACTCATCCTCCTCGCAGACGATTCCGACTCGTGTGATCACAACAAGGAGTCCCGATTCCCACCTGAGGCCCACGTCGCCAAGGGAACCGAGTAAATTTTGATCATCCTTCGAAGGTGCGACGCTGGCTTTCTCCAATACCTTGTTGATTCTTTCAGAAGCTTTTGTCTCGTCACCTTGCTTCTGAACTGGGCCGAGCTGCGATTCGATCCAATCTCGAAGCTGATGCTTTGCGAGTGTGAGTTTCGGCCCTCCGCCTGGATTCACGGCAGACACATCGCCTTGAGCGTGCAATGACTGCAAGGTCTGATGCAGAGCCGCCAATCGGGAGTCGGTTTGCGCCAGTCCGCTGGAAGTCAGCAGCAGAGCCAACCAGGTGAGTCGCCACATGCCTTTCATTGTAGTGGCGCACAAGGTCTACGTTACGTCCTCCAGATACTCCGGCGTTATGTCTACGTGGCCGTAAAGTCGGCAACCGGTCGAAATCCAGCGCACGCCGAGTCTGAACGTTGACGCGATGGACCCTCTGTTATAGCCTGTCGCTAGTGACCGGGAGCAATCAGCTGACCATGTGGCAACGCTGGGTTCGGCAGCCGCAGAAGCTCTGGTTGCGAAGAGCGCTGTTTCAGGTCCACTTGTGGAGCGGCATCGCCGTCGGACTTTACATCCTCATGATCAGCGTCACCGGCAGCGTCCTGGTCTACTGGAACGAGCTGTACCGCGCCACCACTCCCGCACCAATTTTCTCGAAGGGCACGGGACCTCGATTGACCGACGACCAACTCACGGCTGCGGCCCGGCGGTTGTATCCAGGCTATCGATTGGCCAGAATCAGCCGCTCGCGCGATCCCGATCAAGCGGTGGTCGTCGTTTTCGAGCGCGGCAAGCAAAGCAAGCGCCGGCTTTTTGATCCGCGGACTGGCAGCGATCTCGGCGACTCGGTGTCGGCCGGGATGCGAGCCGTCGCATTCATACTTGATCTGCACGACAATCTGCTCGCGGGCGAAACTGGCCGAACGGTGAACGGAGCCGGTGCATGCGCGGTGCTTTTGGTTGCGGCCTCGGGCATCGTGATCTGGTGGCCGGGCAGCAAGACATGGCGCCGCAGCGTGAAACTTCCTGGCCGCGTCGGATGGAAGCGCGCGATCTGGCATTTGCACAGTATGATCGGGTTCTGGAGCTTCGCCTTCGCGGTGGTGTTTGGGCTCAGCGGGATCTATCTGTGTTTTCCCGAACGGATTCAGGACATCGCCGATTGGATCGACCCACTGACCGGTCCCCCGCGGAGGCGCTTCGTCGATCAAGTGATCTATTGGCTCGCCTATTTGCATTTTGGGCGAATTAACGGCATCGGGATTCCTTGCCGCGGCCCCGGGCTCTGCGACCAAACTGTTAAGGCGACTTGGGCGCTCTTCGGAGTGGCGCCGGCGGTGTTGTTCGTGACAGGCGCGATTATGTGGTGGAACCGCGTGCTGCGGCCCCGCATGCGCATCGACCCATGACCACGCGATACCATTAAGGCATGCATCGCTTTCTGCTTCACAACGGCCAGATCCTGGACGCGCACGAGAAAAGCGTGAGCGCCGGACAGGTCGGCTACCTGAATGGCTGGGGTGTGTTTAGCACCCTACGGGTCGCCGACGGTGTGATGTTCGCGTTCGAGCGGCACTGGGATCGCATGCAGCGCGACGCCGCGAAAGTTCACGTTCCGTTCCCTAAGGACCAGGCGCAGATGAAGTCGGACATTCATCGCCTGATTGAAGCGAATTCAGCCTGGAACTCGACCCTGCGCGTGATGGTGGTTCGGAATCGCGGCGGCATGTTCGAAGGGCCGGATCTGGACCGGGATTTCGATGTGGTGGCGTTTACGAAAGACTTGAACCCATGGGGATCGAGCGTGCGGCTGGACGTGAAACCGAACGGACGTCACGCAGCGAGCGAATTCTCGGGCTGCAAGATTCTGTCGTGGTCGCACAATCTCACGTGGTACGAAGAAGCGCACCAGCGCGGGTTCGACGAAGTGGTGTTATTGAACGAGCGGGGCGAGGTGAGCGAATGCACGTCCGCCAATATTTTCGTCGCGACGGGAGGCGAGGTGGTCACACCTCCGCTGGATTCCGGATGCCTGCCAGGCGTCACTCGCGAGCTGCTGTTGGATGTGGTGCGCGTTCCGGGAATTTCGGTTGTGGAGCGACGGCTCGTGCCCGCGGATCTGGAGCGCGCCGATCAGGTGTTCATCACATCGACCACGCGTGATTTGCTGCCGGCGGTTTCGATCGAAGGCCTAAAGGTGAACAATCGCGGAACTGTGGTAGACCAATTGGTGAAGGCGCTGGAGGATTTTCGGAAGGCTTATGTGAAGCAGAACGCCGCGCCTGTAGTGGGTAGCGCGAGATAAAAAATAAAAAAGGTTCCAAGTGACCTAGTCGGCAATCCGCTCCCCGGCCGGCATGCACGGCCAGAGCATGGCATGCAGCGTAGTGGAAGCTGCGCTCCTTCGCTCCCCGTAACGGTCTTTTTCGTGACCCGCCACGGTTCATTGCTCCAGAATTCGCTCGCCTGCTACCTGCTAGAAGCCTACGCCTCGAAACGGCCTTTCACTCGCCCGCAGCGATTGTTCCCCTTCGAGAACCCCCGCGGCGAGGTTAAACGCTCCTGGCCTATTTCTTCGGCGAAATTCTGAACTTTTCTTCCAGCCCGTTCGGCCTTGGCCTCCCATCCTCGGATGTGTGTTTATCACGTCCCCGGGGATGTTCAACGATCAAAGCCCGTTGCCGTCTCGCAAGCTCAAAACTCTCAAACGTCCATCCAACTTTCGCTCCCCTTCGGGACTTGCATCCCTCCGGATCGAAGCGCTCGGCCGGCGGCTCAATCTGAGAAGCCTACCTTAGTGCGCGGCCCGATTATCCTTCGCTCCCCGAAAGCGTTAATTAGTCTTATTAACTAGCCACTCTCGGATCGATGTTCCAGATTCGCTACCGTTCACCAGGCTTACTGCTCTCTGAACCTCTTGGAACCAGGTCCATGATTGCTCGAAAGCGGCTGGGAGTCAACTGTTAAATAGCGATGACAGGGGGTTTTCCAAGACTTTTATAAGGCGCAGAATCAGCGACTTACAAGTTTTCCACTGTGGACAAAATGTGGATAAAACAACATCCTCTTTGGATGTTTGATTTAATCGCCATCCAGCAGGCCCAAAATCGCGCCGGTGTCTGTAGCTACCCAAATGTGACGCTTGTCGGCAACGGCGACGACGGCCTCCTGCGCCACAGCGCGATAGTCGACATCCATTTCTTCCCACACCTTGCGATTGCTGCTCTCCAGAATCTTGAGCTTTCCGGGAATCGGAACCTGGGGCGCATTGCCAGTCGGCTCCACGGCCACTACGATCGCGCCGCCGTCATCCAGAAGCGCGACATCGGTGACGGTGCGATCGCGCTCACCGAAAATCATGCGCGTTTTCGGCTTTCCCAAAATCGATTCGAATACCGCGGAAGCCAGTTGACCGTGCGTCTCGTTATAAACGATCAGTGTCAGCGCGAAGCCAAGCTTGGAAATCCTCAGCCGCCCCACGCCGGCCTCAAGATGAATGGAGCCGGTGGTCCACTTCTTGCCTCCGTCCTGTGTCTCGAGAACGACGACGTGCCCCTGCGAGTCGGCCGCATTCGCCGACTTAAGAACGGGCGCCGACGGATCGATTTCGCCGACGATGATTCCGTGCGGTCCCAGAAACGTCATGGAGCCGTAGACGATTGAGCGAGCGTCAGTCGCGCCGCTGCTCGCGCCACTACCGGTCTCGGGCCGCTGGGTCCACGTTTTACCTCCATCCAGGGTCTCGGCAAATAATCCGGCCGATCCAGTAATGTAGCCGTGATTGGCATCCAGAAAGCAGACCTGCAGAATCCCTTTGCGAATGTCCACCTTGTTCCAGCTGCGGCCGCCTTCCACCGTCGACCACAGCCCGTGATCGGTGACCATCCAGCCCAATGTTTCATCCAGAAAAAACAGCGAGAGAGGCTGTTCCTTCACATCGTATTGCGACCAGTGGCGGCCGCTATCGCTTGTAACCACGACCGCACCCTGCTGGCGTTCGCGCTTGTCCGTGATGACGCCCGCCGCTACGCAGCGCTGCACGCTGGGACACGCAATGTCGCGGATATTGAAGTTGGAACCAGGCTGGTCGTAGAGGTATTGGATCTTCCAGCGTGGCGCGGCGCTGAGTGTTGCTAAGGGACCGATCAGGCCGAGCGCGAGAGCGAATGTCTTAGCTGCCGCTGACACGTTGCGGCCCCGCGGATAGAACCAGATCTGAAGTTGCGCTCGGGGGTTTCTCGGTTCGAGACAGCATCAGCAAGCAGCCCAGTTGTTCGCCGACACTGGTGAGAAGCTCCATTTCGATGCCGGTATGAGCGTGCGGATCGCGATGCTGGACGTTGATAACGCCCTCGACGCCGCGGCGCGAAAGCACCGGCGCCGACAGGAACGCTTCGTACGTGTCTTCGGGAAGGTCGCTAAAGAATTTGAATCGCGAGTCGCGAAAGGCTTCGCGGGAGATGGCGAGCAAGCGCTTCTCACGAGCCACCCAGCCGGTTAAACCTTCATTCATCGTCAACTTGACGTTGCCCACCGCCGACGGCCGATTGCTGGCGCGCAACACCAGTTCGCGATTGTCCAGCAAGTACAGCAGGCAGGAGTCGCATTCCATGAACTCCACAACGAGCGAGACCACGCTGTCGAGCGCGTCTTGAAGTTTCGTTTCCCGCACCAGGAACCGGCTGATCTTTTGCAGCAGACGGAGCTGCTGCTCGGTGCGCGCCAGGCGCTGTTCGAGTTCATGTACTCTGGACACGACTTACATTATCCCACGCGAATCGGGCGGGACCATGGAGTCTCCTATTTAGCAGATTCGATGATCTGGATTTCGCGCTTCAGCAGGCCATTGACCATCTCGCCAAGTGGAACGCCTTCGTCAGCAGCTCTTTGGTATTCAGGTTTCACTGATGTTCCTCATAGTCGCGAGCTTCTGTTTTCGTCGGCCGTCGAGAAGAAATCACTCGAATACGGGCGATGTGGATCGCAAAAGACCTCGGCGGCCAGCTCGAAGCTTACTCCATGTTTGCTGAAGTTGATCCTCGCTTTGTCCGGGTCCCATTCAAACTCATACAGAAACACTGCCATCGCTGCGGATCATTTTAGCCTGAAGGCGGATTGGTCGCCTGAAACAGCACAGTGTTGGATTAAGCGCGGCCAGCGGGGGCGGATCGGGTTATTGTTTGCGGAAAGGCCCCAAGTCTCGCCTCCCGGCAGGTGACCATAACAAGTGAATGACACACGCCCATGGCCGTAGTACGATAGTTGCATCCTTATGATAGGCAGTAAAGTAATCATCTACAGTGAACGAATGAAGGAGATCATCCTTAATGTGGAATAAACGGAAAGAAGAAGAGTACCCACCCAAACCCGCCGCTGCGCCAGCGCCAGCCGCCAGCCAGGCCAAGGAGACCACCCCAATGTCGAGCAATCCTACTCCCAGCCATTCTGCCTCCGAATCGCGCGGACCGGCGATCATCGGAAAGTCTGTCATGATTAAAGGCCAGATCTTCAGCCGTGAAGATCTCACGATTGACGGCGAAATCGACGGTTCGGTCGAATTGCACGAGCATCGTTTGACCGTCGGGCCAAACGGCAAGCTGCAGGCCGGCGTGAAAGCGCGCGAGGTTGTCGTGCTCGGCACCATTCACGGCAACGTGGAAGCGTCGGACAAGATCGACATCCGCAAAGACGCGAAACTGGTGGGCGATATCAAGACGGCGCGCATCGTGATCGAAGACGGTGCGTACTTCAAGGGCAGCATCGATATCGCGCGGCCCGAAGTGGCGCGTACGGCTGCTCCCGCGCAGTCCAAGCCCGCTGCCGCCTCGAGCGCAAGTGCGACACCGAGTGCAAATGCAGCACCCGCGGCCGCAGCCGCCGATTCCTCGCGCTAAATGCATTGATGTTCCAGGAAGGAGTGAAGCATTGCTGAAGGACCGGTTCAGATCGGAACCGCTTTCACCAGGGCTTCACTTACCGCCGAAGAACGGCGCGCCCGCACCTCAGAACCGGCCCAGCAATGGGTTGGATCAGTTCTTCGCGTCTCTACAGGACCAGGAAAATCTATCGATCCTCGATTTTTCGGGCGCCAGCCAGGCCAATATCAGCTACATCACTTCGATGGGGCATCGCATTTATTCCAACGACGTGCTTCGCACCATGGAAGAAGCATTCGGTTCTGGCGGAGATTTCGTAGCCAATCAATCGGACCCCGATCGTGCCGCCACTTTCTTGCGCGAGAGTTTGGATTTCCCCGAGCGGAGTTTTGACGGCGCTCTCATTTGGGACACTCTGCAGTTTCTCTCGCAGCCGCTGCTGCAGGACACCGTGGACCGGCTGGGACGCATTCTGCGTCCGCAGTCTTCCCTGCTCGCGTTTTTCCACGCCGAAGAAAAAGCCCAAACCGCGCCGCTGTACACCTACCGCATCGTTGAATCGAAGATCATGTCGCTGACGCCGCGCAATCAAGTGCGGCCGGTGCAGTATTGCAACAACCGCACGCTCGAAAAACTATTTCAGAAATATCACTCCGTGAAGTTCTTCCTCACGCGCGATCATCTGCGCGAAGTGATCGTCCGCCGCTGAACGCCCTACATTAGGGCAGCACGTACGTCACACCAATCGTCAACTGCACGGAGTTTTTCCGGAATGCGGGCGGCGGATTGTTCAGATAAGAATCGATAAAACCGGCCGATCCGTTCAGACGCTTGTAAACCGGCATCGTGAGCAAGGCGTTGAAAGATGCTGAATAGGCGTTGGTATCGTTCCAGGTCGGTATCAATGTCAGATGCTGATCGAACGTCAACCCGTGTTTGAATTTTCGCTTGAACGCTTCCGCGAAGATCGATCCGACGAGTTCCTCGCCGGGCGCTCCAGAGAATTGCTGCCGGACGTAGCTCAAGCTGCCTTTCAGATCCAGCGTCTCATTGGCGCTATCAATCAAGGTCCAGCCGATTCCGCCGCTGTAGGTCTGCTGCAGATCCAAGCCCTGCGAAAAATTGTGATCGAACGCGCCTTGTCCGAAGCCGTAGAAGCGCGGGCTGAAATATTCATCGCGCTCCAGGTCACCGTGAAAGATCGCCGTCTTGATACTCGGCGTCGCGGGCTGCGTCACCTCGCCATAAGCCGCGTTGAGATTCAAGCTGGTGCGGTTGCTCGGCGTGAGCCAACCTTCGGTCGGGATAGCGCGCACCAGGCTGACCGCGCCCGTGAAGGACTCGCTGTCTTGGGTCGCATTCACCACCGCGGCGCCGACCGTCGCAGTCCCCTTCCACGCACTGAAGAATCCGGGCTCATGCGTCATCGCGTTTTGAAAAGCGGCCTGATCGATAATCTGGCCAGTATCGGCCACCGGAATGGATCGTGGCGCTTCGGCGGGTGGGTTGGTCAAGCGCACCTGCTGATCCTGCATCGACAATGTTCCAGTTGGAATCGCGACATCGGTGTGCTTGCGCAGCTTCACGTTCTTCGGGATCACGGCGACTTTCGCCGACGTTTCCAATTCCTTTACCTTCGTCCAATCCACGGTGATTTCGCCGAGTGCATCGCTCTTGAACGTCACTGAAGATCCAGCGGACTTGACGAAATGCCCCGTCAATCGTTCTCCGTCGGTGAATAAGAGAACGTCCGGTCCGGGCTTCGGATCGTCGGCTTGTAAGCCCGCGCTGCAGCAAATCAGGGCGAATAGGATCGGAAAGACTGTACGATTGCTTCGTAAGTTGGAGATTGTTTGAGACATAAGCGATTAGACGCAACCACGAAAAGCTAGACACATTATTACAGCTACTGGCGTCTACCGGGTGGGAGGGCATCCCTCGAAGGGGGCTAATCTATGCTGAAAAAACTGACATTTATCGCGGCCGCGGCCGCATCACTGGGCGTGGTCGCCTGGGCGCAGGAAGAGACGCCAGATCATCGGCTACGGTCATCGGCTGAGGTTTTTCACGAAATCATGGCGGCCCCGGACAAGGGTATTCCGCGCGACACGCTCGAACGGGCGCAATGTGTTGTCATTGTTCCCGGCCTGAAGAAAGCTGCCTTCCTGGTCGGCGGTGATTATGGACGCGGATACGCTGTCTGCCGCCATCACGGTAGTTGGGGCGGACCGGCGGCGATCAAATTTGGCGGCGGAAGCTTCGGCGCGCAGATTGGCCTGGAATCAACCGACGTTGTGATGCTGATCATGGATCGCAAAGGGATGGAGAAACTGACGGAAGATAAATTTACCGTGGGCGCGGACGCTTCCGCGGCAGCCGGACCTGTGGGCCGCACGGCCGCAGCCGATACCGATGCGTCGCTGCATGCTGAAATCTTGTCGTATTCGCGCGCGCACGGCGCATTCGCCGGTGTTTCGCTGGACGGCACGGTGGTGAGCAAAGACGGCGGCGAGGATCGCAAGCTGTACGGCCACGAAGTCAGCAACAAGGCCATTGTGGAAGGCGAAGTTCCCGCGCCCAATGGAGCTAGCGTCCTGATTTCCGAGCTAGACCGCTATCCAAGAAAGCACGACTAGTCAACTACGCGGGCAGGTAGCGGCGCAGCTCTTCGGGATGGAAGCAGTGCGCAGTGGCGGTCTCGCGCGTGATGCGGCCGCCACGCACCAGTTCGGCGAGGGATTGTTCCATGCTGATCATTCCCTCCCCCCGTCCCGTTGAGATTGCGCTGTAAATCTGATGGTCTTCTCCTTTGCGAATCAGGCTGCGCACTCCGCTGCTGGCCATCAAGATTTCTACCGCCGGATAGCGCTGGGCTTTATCGGCGGAAGGAACCAGCTGCTGAGCTACAACGGACAATAATGCCAAAGAGAGCTGCTGCCGGATCTGCGGTTGATTCGCGGTTGGAAATGAGTCCAGTATCCGCGAGACCGCCTGGGACGCATCGTTGGTGTGCAACGTGGACAGCACCAAGTGCCCGGTTTCCGCGGCCGTCAGAACGGTGGCCATGGTTTCCGGATCACGCATCTCACCGGCGAGAATCACATCCGGATTCTGTCGCAGAATACTGCGCAACGACCCGGCGAAATCCGGCGCATCTTGCCCAACTTCAATCTGCTCGATAATCGACTGCCGGTTGGAATGCGTGAACTCGATCGGATCTTCGATCGTCACCACGTGGACGTGCCGGTGTGTGTTGATCAAGTCGACCAGCGCCGCGAGCGTCGAGCTTTTGCCACAGCCAGTGGGCCCCGTAACCAACACCAGCCCTTGCCGCGCTTCAGCCAAGTGGCGCAGGGTGGGCGGCAGATTGAGCGATTCAAGCGTCGGGATCTTGGCCGGCAGCAATCGCAGGCTGCCCGCCAGCGTGCCGCGCTGGTAATGCAAATTGGCGCGGAAGCGTCCTATCCCCTGGCGCTCAAAACAAAAATCCACGGAACGATTGCGCCCAAGCTCCTGAACTTGAGCGGGCGCGAGCAGGGGCAGCAGCAAGCTGCGTGTGTCTTCGGCCTCAAGCGGAGCCCCGTTGGATGGCGAAAGAACTCCTCCTACTCGCATGACGATGGGCGCTCCGGCGATCAGCAAAACGTCGGATGCGCCTTGACGGACGCCATATTCGAGAAGCTGATCGAGCGATTCGAGATTCTGAACCGAGCTGGTCTGAACCGGGGCAGTCTCAAACGCGGAAGCGGCTGCGTCGCGAGTTGCCGGAGCCGCCCGGTTCAGCTCCGCGACAATCTGCGCCAATTCTTTTTCGTAATATGGCATGCTACCTTCTAGGCGAGCTCTGGGTTAATGTTTTTAATGGGGATGCGCCCTGGAAGTTGAACCAGGGGAGAGCGTGGGTGCGTCCATGATGACGGAGCGGTCAAGAATGAAAGGGACAAACATGAAGCGAGCCCAGGCAGTTTCAGGTTATCAAATCGCGCGGCAGTCAATCGCGCTAACGCTATCGGTTTTGCTAATTCCGTTTGCATCCGGAAATCTATTTGCGCAAGCCCCATATACACCGCTCGATGCCCCAGGGCTCGATCAGTTGGTGGCGCCCATTGCGTTATACCCGGATTCGCTGGTGGCGCAAATTCTGACAGCCGCCACGTATCCCCAGCAAGTGGCCGATGCCGACAATTGGTCGCACCAAAACGCCGGGCTGCCGCCACAAGCGCGTGCCGATCAGGCCAACGGTATGCCATGGGATCCAAGCGTGAAGGCGCTCACCGCTTTTCCCACCGTGCTGGATAGCCTGGCGCGTAACACCCCTTGGATGACGTCGCTCGGCAACGCTTACTACAACCAGCCCGGCGACGTGATGAACGCCGTGCAAGCCGCGCGCGTGCAGGCGCAGCAAAGCGGCTTCTTGCGGACCACGGCGCAACAGCGCGTTTATGTGGACGGCGGCCAGATCCTGATTGCTCCGGTGAATCCTGCGCTGGTGTACGTGCCTTACTACAACCCGTGGGCCGTGTACGGCGCGGGCTGGGTTTCGCCCTGGGGCGGGTACTATCTGGCGCCTGGGCCTCCGGGCTGGGCTGTGGGACTTGGGATCGGATTCTTCGCGGGCATTTCCATTGGACTGTTTGCTCACTACGGCTGGGGCTGGGGTAGCTGGGCGCCCAACTGGCGCGGCGGACCGGTGTTTTATAACCACGCCGCCTACTATTCGCGCAGCGCCACAGTCTTCAATCACGGCCACTTTGGCGGCTACAACCGCGGTGTTTTCGAACACGCGGGCCGGGGCGTTCCGGCGGGCTTCCATCCAGGCGCGACGCGTGCGAGCTTCGCGCGCGAAGGTGCGGGCCGTCCAGGCGGCGTTCGTGCGGAAGGAGCGCGGGGACCGGCGGGACGTCCGGCGGGACGTCCAGAGGGGCGGCCGGCGGGGCGTCCAGCAGGACGTCCGGAAGCAGGACGCGCTCAAGCGGCGCGTTCAGAAGCACGTCCAGCGGGACGTCCGGCAGGTCGTCCAGCAGCGGCAGCACGGCCCGCAGGTGGGGGCGGCGGCGCTCGTCCACAAGCTCATGCAGCGGCAGCGAGGCCTAGTGGAGGCGGAGGCGGCGGTCATGCGGCACCAGCAGCCCACGGCGGCGGCGGTGGCGGAGGGCACAAGAAGTAGTAACCCGCTTGCTCACGCGCCACTCGTCCAGTCTTCTTCGAGTCGATGTTCTCCAGTGCACGACTTACGTTGGTCTCCGGGTGTGCTGCTGGCGCGCGGCTCATTTTTTCGTCAGTAGCTCGAGCTCTTCGAGCGTTCGCGGCCAGTCCTCGCGTAAGAGCCGTGATAGGGCGCGATCGGCCAGCAGTTTTCCGTGGGTCTGGCACTCGGGACAATAGTTGGTCTCGTTCGCGGCGTAGCGGATGCGCTGGATCTTCGCGCCGCAACGCACGCAGGGCTGCTTGTAACGGCCGTGCACGGCCATGTTTTCGCGAAACGCCGTCACCTTCTCGGGAAAGCCGTCGCCGGTTTCGACGCGTAACTCGTCGACCCAGCGCGCCAGCGTCGTGCGTATGGCGACAAACAGCCGTTCGATCTCTTCGCGCGATAGCTTCTGAGTCAACGCGAGCGGCGAAAGCTTCGCTTCGAAAAGAATCTCGTCGGAATACGCATTGCCGATGCCGCTGAACAGGCGCGGATCGGTGAGCGCGCGCTTGAGCGTGTGATTCGCCGACGTGAGAACAGCCGCGAAGTGATCGACATCGGTATCCAGCACTTCCAGGCCGCCTGGGTCGAGCGCGCTAAGCCCGGCTTCGCCACGAACAACGTGCAGGGAAGCCCGCTTCTGCGATCCCGCTTCGGTCCACAGCAGCGTGCCGTTTGGGAAATCAAACGCGGCGAGTCCACGCGGCCGCGATACTTTGGCGCCGCGCTTGTGCCAGTGCAGGCGTCCCGCAATCATGAGATGCAGAACCAGCCATAGATCGTCTTCTAGCCCGATCGCGATTCGTTTTCCAATGCGCCGCAGTTCGCGCACGCGCTTGCCTTTCACGCTCGCGAGAGGCGGATCGGCCGTTCGCAGCAGGAACGGGCTGACCAGCCGGAGATCATCGAGCAACTGCCCGAGAATGCGCTTTTCGAGCGCCTCAATGTACACCACGATGTCCGGAAGTTCGGGCATGCGGTGGTTACCGGTTATTGAATCGTAATCGTAACCGGGGCGCTGGTCTGCCCGGCAACGGATAGCGTTACGGTGGCGTTCCCCGAGGGCAGTCCCTTCGGGATCACAGCGTTCACTTGGTAAAGCTGCGCGAATCCTGGCGCCAAACCTGCGAATTCGGCCGACACTTGGGTAGATCCGAAGTTGACCGTCACCGGATTCACGGTCTTGCTCAGCGGCGAGAGTGGCGTCTGGGCTCCGGCGGCAACGGACGGATTCACTGCCCCCAGCCCCGAACAATAAAACACGACGAGATATCCCGCACCGACCGGACTGTTAGCCGCCAATCCCTGGCCAGACGAGTTGTACGCGCCGTACAGCGCCGGTCCCGAGCCGGTGCCGTTCTGAGTAACTATGGCAGGCTGCGCGGCCGCAATCACCACCGACTGCGGGATCGAAATCGCCGTGCCCTGCTGCACCAACAATTGCTGCGAGCTGTTGACGGGCACATCATACGGCACCACCGCATTGACTTGCCCGCCGCTCGCGAACAACAACGGCAATTGTTCGCCATTCAGAAATACCGAAGTACTTGCGAGCTCGTTGTCGAGCGGGAATGTACTGGAGCCGGCGAGCTTCTGGCTGAGATTCGCTCCGAAGATGGCAGCGTACGCTCCTGGCGCCAACGGCTGATTGTTCACAAAACTGATCGCGCTGACGACGCCTCCGGAGTTGACCGATGGCACGGCATTGGGCTGCAAAGCACCGCCGATCTGCGCCTTTCCTGTCAATGCCGGCGTTATTTCCTGCGCTTGCGCCGTGATGGTCACCGTGGGAGATGCCTTGCTGGCGTTCCATGTCGAGGTCCAACGGCCGCCGCCGAGCGATGCGAGCGACAATGCCGGATCACCCGTGGAAAATGTCGCTGTGACGCTGCCGGTGGTCAACGGATTTCCGCAGTCATCCACTACCGTGACTTCGATCGCCGTCGGCCATCCAGCGTTCACACTGAAGCCCGTGCCGAGCAGCGTGAAGACAGGCAGAAGCTGAGATGGCGTGCATGTGGATGCCCGCGGCTGAAGAGCCGGTTTGTCCGCGGAAATGGTGCCGGAGGGCAGCACGATCAGCAAGACCTCGATCTGGAAACTCTGAACAGCGTTAGCGGCTCCCGTGGCCATGGCCGGTACGATGGTGACCGTCAAGCTCCCGAGGTAGACGCCAGGTTGGAGCCCTTGCAAAGTGGGCTGGACACTGAGTGTGGCAGGCTGCGTAGCGCTTACGCTGCCGGTCGACGGCGTGGCGGCCAACCATGTTGCCGCATTGTTGCTGAATGCCGTCACCGCAAACGCCAGGGCATTGGGAGATGGATTGGTAATCGAGACCGTTTGCGCGGCTGGATTGGTTCCGCCCTGGTCGGCCACGAAAATTAGCCCGGTAGGCGCCACTGAGGCCCCAGGGCTATTGGCCGGCGACACGACGTTCAGCACTACGGACGCGATTTGCGGTGAATTGGTCGCGTTGGTGGAGGAAAACGAAATCTTGCCGTAATAGGTGCCCGGCTGTAATCCGGCGGGGTTCACGCTGACAGTAACCGAACCGGACGATGATGCGCTGCTCGATCCGGATGAGGGCGATACGTTCAACCAGCTCCCGCCTGAAATCGTGGACGCCGAGGCGGAGAAGTTCACTGTCCCCGCTCCTGAATTAAGAACGGTGATGGACTGCGGCCCAGTCGCGCTTCCCCCGACGACCGCATTAAACGTCAACCCGGATTGCGTGAGCTCCATGATCGGCTGCGTCCCCGTCACCACCGCCACCACTGAGATCACGAACGTCTGCCCTCCCGTGATGGAGACTGTTACCGTTCCAGAATATGTGCCGGGCGCTAATTGCGATGGATCCGCGGTGACGGAGAGAGACGACAAACCAGCGGAAGGTATCGAACCGGAAGACGACGAGAGCGCGAGCCAATTCCCGCCGGACGTCGTGCTTGCGGAAGCGGTGAATTCGAGCGGTGAACTACCGTAGTTGGAGACGGTCGCCGATTGCGTGACGGCGGCCCCGTTCTGCGTCAGGCTGAAGTTCATCGACGCGCGATTAATGCTTGCCGGAGGACCGGTGGTGGGCGTGACTATCAATACGGCGGGGTTGGCGTGTGAAACGTTTTCAATCGTCACGCCCTCCGCTCCGAAGGATATGGAGATCGTGAACACGAAGTCGAACTGTCCCGCGGTAGTGAGTGCGCCGCTGAATACGCCGCTCGGGCTCAAGCTCAAGCCAGGCGGCGGGTTTCCGCCGGTGATCGCAAAATTGTAAGTGAAGAACGCGCCATCCTCGCCCCCAAGCTGGGCGAAGGCAGCGGCGAGCGGTTCGTATATTTGACCCAAATCATAGTACAGGTCGAACCCCTGAGGGCACGTTAGAGTCGCCGTGGCGACGGACACCGTACACGGCGCAGGCGGCAGCGGGATTCCTCCCTCGCCCTGCTGAGCGTTCAGCGCGGCACAACCCAAAAGCCCGGCGAATAAGAGAACAGAAGCACGGAGCAGCATATGAAATCCCCCAAGGATGGACGCGAGCTTTTCGAATTGTATCAGCATTCGAGATCGAATCAAGGCGTTCTAAAGGTACATGTGATAATGGACCGTTGTTTCGTTTCATCACCCGCGCGCTTGATCCGCTGCAAAGCGACGCCCGGTTCTTCTGGACGCTAGCTATTTTGTCGGCTTTGTTGCTGCTGGCGCCCATTCGCGTGGGCGATCTGGCCGGGTATGACGACGCGCGCTACGCCCTGGTGGCCAAGCACGTTGTTCAATCGGGGCACTGGCTCGAGATCGAAAGCAATGGCGGGCCGGCGCTGGAACATCCGCCGCTCTTCTCGTGGATGGAGGCGGCGCTGTTTGTTCCGTTCGGCCTCTCGGATTCGCTCGCCAAGCTTCCTTCCGCGCTATGCGGCCTGGGTGTGATTCTTCTGGTGGCCTGGCTCGGCCGGCGGATGACTGGCGATCCGTTCACCGGCGCGCTCGCGATGTTCGTGATGGCCACCAGCATCTACTTCATCAAATACGCCTCACGCGCGATGACCGATGTTCCATTCACGTTCTTCTTTCTGGCGGCGGTGTGCAGCTGGGTGCTGAGCGAAGATGATCCGCGCTGGCTGCTAGCTGCCGGAGCATTCGCGGGCCTCGCGCAGTTGACGCGCGCGCTGATGGGCGTCAGCATTCCGCTGCTGTTTGCGGTGGATATGCTAATGAATCGACGGCGGCGTCCGCTGGGATATCTCGCCGCTGGATTAGCTCTGGCGTTCGTCCCGCCGGTCGCGTGGTACGCGCAATGGATCTATCGCTACGGCGAAGAGTTTTTCGTGCGCCATTCCATGTACATGAATCAGGAAGTCACCGGCGAGCTATCGCCTGCGTGGCGGCGCTACACCGGAGCTCCCGAATACATCTGGATGGTCGCGAAATCGTATTGGCCATGGCTGCCCGCGATGGTGGCGGGGTTGGTGGTTGTGATACGCAAGCGCGATCCAAAGTTGCGCCTGCTGATTGCATGGGTCGCGGTGATCTATGTTCTGTGCGCGATCACTAAGAGCCGCGTTCTGCGTTACATGCTGCCTGCGTATCCGGCTTTCGCGATTCTCGCGGCGATCGGAATGCTGTGGCTGATTCCTGAGCGCTACCTTCGCAACGGACTGCGCGTTCTGACGCCGCTGCTGGCTGTTGTAGTGCTAGTGGTTGCGATCCGGCCGCCAGTGATTTGGCACGCTACGGAAACGCGGCCCATTGCGCTCGAATCCACACGCGCCACCGCACCCAACGAGCTGATCACGTTCTATGACGACGGCGCGCCGCGCTTCGACGAGATGAATCAATTGCTGTGGTACGGCGATCGCTACTTCGTCGCGGTGCTGGAACCCGGCAAATTACCCGACGCGGTCGCGCATCCGCAAACGCGCGTTTTCATTGTAGACGCGAATGCATATCGCGCCGATGTGGATGGCCACGTTGCGAACGAGATCATCGCCCAGGCCGGGCACCTGGTGTGCTTCAGGCTGATTAAGTCCCAGGAATCAGCTCGATCAGCAATCCGTTAGGATCGCGCACAAAAATCCCGATCGCGTTGCCCAGCTTCACAGGTTCGCCGCCCGCAGTCACAACCGAACCGCCGCCCGCTTTCACCGCTTCGAGCGCGGCATGCACATCCTTCACCATCACCGAAACGGCGGGCGATCCGACGTCGGGCACAGCCAAGTGGAACGGCGTCCGCTTCACGCCCTTGAATTCGAGGAACTCCCAATCGACGGACGTGCCGGGCACCTTCGCGGAACTGATGCGCCAATGCGCGCCTGGTGCGTCGATGAGCGTCGCGATAGTTTTGTCGGTAGCGAATTCGGCCGGCGCCGGCTTGGTTTCAAAACCGAGCACGTCGTGATAGAACTTCATCGTCTGATCTGTGTTCTCGATAGTGACGCCGATGCGTCCGCCGGTAACGTTGCTGCTCGCGGGAGCAGTTGTCGGAGGCAGCGGTTGGATGGCGGCGAGTTCGAGCATGAAGCCGTCGGGATCGCGCACGAAAACGGAGCGGCTCTTGCTCGTTTCAGCGCCGATCTTCATCGGTTGCCCGCCGATACTGAGCACAGAACCGCCGGTTTTATTGACGCCGGCGAGGGCCGCGTCGACGTCGCGAACGATCAGCACTAATGTCGCAGCACCGGGATCCTGCATGTGCGGTTGTGCGCTTTTGCGCGCGGCGTAAGTGAACTCGGTGAGCTCGAGATCGAATTTCGCGCCGGGAATCTTGAACGACGCATTGCGGAAACTGGCGCCGTGCGTGGCAGTGAACTTCGAGAGCGATTCATCGAGCGGCATTGGCGCCGGTAGCTTGGTGACGGCCTTACCGCCCGGGCCGAACATCGCAAGACCCAGCCCGTCGCGATAAAAGCTGACGGTTTTTTCGAGGTCGCCAACCGAATGGATGATGGCGCGGACTCCGACGGCGGGTCCGGCCGATTCCTGCGTGGCGGCCTGCGCGAACATGGCACCCGCGCTGAGCATCGAGAACAAGGCGCCCGCCGTTACGGCGGTTTTGATGAGCTGCATGGCTTCTCCTTAGACCAGCATCATCATACAACGGCCCGGCGCAGTAACGGCGCGTCTTACTTGCCGATTCCCAAATTCTCGTAATACTTCACTGAACTACCGCTAATGGCGACGATATCGGGCCGCCCGTCGCCGTTAATGTCGGCCACCATCACGCCGGACCCCGCCATCATATTCTCGTCCAGCAGTTCGTGGCGCCATTGCGTCCCCGAGTCATCCATGGAATAGAAAATATGAACGCTCGCGGGAGTCGGCTTGCCGCGATTGGTGACGTCGACGGCAACAATGTCGTCGCGTCCATCGCCATTCAGATCGCCCACCGCGATCTCGTGGCCCTGTACCAAGCCTTTGAAGATGACGTTGCGCTGCCACTCACCGCCCTTCTCCGCGTAGACCACGATTTCGTCGCCGTGCCAGGGCTCCTGCGCCGCCAGAAACCGCTTGCCCTTGATGTGGATCGGATAAACGTCGTTGCTCCCCTTCGTCATTCCGCCCGCGCCGGGCACGTCTCGCGGCTCGTCGCCCTTGGCTAATTGCTTGCGATCGAACTTCAGCTTGTCGCCCTTGCCCGAGGGCGTGTAAAGCATGATTCCGTCGAAGCCAGCGATCATCAGGTCGTCGCGCTTGCCCGGGTTCCATTTCACCGCGTGCAGATGGTGGACCACACCGTACAACTTGTCGTCAACGGTCTCGCGTTTCCATTGGTCATCGAGTTTGGCGGGAACGCGCCAGAATAAAAGCGGCACATTGTCCTGATATTTCGGCTCTTGCCAGCCCTTTAATCCGACAAAAGGCGCCATCACGATTTCCTTCTTGCCGTTACCTTCAAGATCGGCCCAGGTAACGCGATGCGCGGTGGGCACGGCATCCACCGGGTACGACTTCCAAAGGGCCTTTGGGTCGCCCTGGCTTTTGAGCAGCCAGACGGAGCCTTTGCTGGTTTTGGGATCCTGGCCGAAATCGGCGAGCAGCGCGAATTCGGGGATGCCGTCGCCATCGATATCGGCGGGAGACGCCCATAGCATCGCCTTCTTGTCGTTCAGCATCACGTGACGTTCCCAGCTCGGATTCTCGTACCACGCGAGCTCGGGTTGGCCCGCCGCCACTGGAACAATATCGAGCTTGCCATCGTGATTGACGTCGGCAATGGCCACGCTGTACCCGCCGCGCAGTTGATCGGTAATAAGGTGCGTGCTGAATTGAACCGAGGTGGAAGGTGCATCGGCTCCGGCGATGGTGAAGGTGAGCAGTCCTGCCGCAAACACCATGGCGGCGAGCGAGAACACGAGCGTGCTTGGCTTTCCAATCGAAAATGTCATGGACTATTGGCTCCTGAGCGGCACTACCGACGTGGGCCGCCCTACACCAGGAATTCTAGTAAATTCTCTCCTGCTTGCGCATATTCCCAAAGGAACCGATGTTGGCGATGGTGAAGGAGAGCCGATATTGCGTATCGTCACGAATTCCGAAATTATAACGCCGGTATTCAACGCTAATGCCGCAACAGTCGGTGTTGTAAGTGACCTCAGTCGTGCCGAAGTCCAGTACGTGCAAGCGGAGATCGTAAAAGGCATTGAACGCCGCATTCCATCCCTTGCGGTTTTGATTCCCGACGGCGAATATGACGTTGAGCTGATCGCTGGGGCCGGCCACCAGCGGATCGTTGTGGCCTTCGCTGTGGCCAACGCCAATCGTATACTTATTGGAAAATCGGACATTTCCGTTAAAGGTGGTGTTGGTGATACGGCCGAGCAGCGGATCGTAGTCCAGGCGCCACTCAAAGCCCACGATGTGTTGAAAGCGTAACGCGGAAACGACGGGCGAGTAATTACGCGGGCCATTCAGGAACGCGTAACCATCCAGTTCCTCGGAGTCGTCCACCACGTTGCGCTGACCAGCGACCACGGCGCCTCCGAAGGTCGGATTGAAATAGCGGCTTTGCGCCACTTCCAAGCTGAGCACCTCGTTCACATTGCCGTTCTTATCTTTTACGTAGAGGCGATTGGTGAGCGAAAGAGTCACCGAGTTGGTGTCCGACATCAAATCGGTTTCATCGAACCGGATAATCTCGTTAAAGTTGTCAATGCCGTCGACAAAGTGGTAGCGAATGCGCGGCTCGATAACGTGTTTTACTTTATCGCCGCCCAGCCACTTAGGCGACTGATAGATCTTCTCGAACGCCGGCGGGATCAGCTCCACGCGAATCTCGCGCGCGCTGCGGACCAGGTCCCGGCCAGTGATGACGCCATCCACGATGCTGGAACCATACTCGGTTTCGCGCAAGGCGCCACTGGCGCTCATGCTAAAACCGGCGAAATGGAACGCTGTGGTGAGCTCCGGATACGCGTCCAGCCGGTCCACTAACTCACGCGTCTGATACCCGGGCTGGGTCCGGTCCAGAAAGCCCGCGCTGCTGTTGAAGGAAAACCAAACCGGGATCGGTCCGTCCAGGATCTGGTTGTCGCGGCCCTGAAACTCGACCTCGGGAAGCTTCTTGATTATGATGCGGTCATTGGGGCTAAGGGCGTCCTTAAATTCTTCGTCGCGGTCGGCGGCCACGTCAAATACGTAGCTCGACCAGTGTTTCATCACCACTCCCACCGAATGGGTTTCCGAAAAGATGGTGTCGTGGAACGATTGGCTGAAAGCCAGACGGAATAGAAACGAGCTCAGGTAATCCACGTGCACGCGCGCGAACCAGCCATCGCCGAGATCGGAATGGCCGTCGAAAGTTAAGTCCTCGCCGCCCTGCTTCTGAATCACGCCGCCCCCAATATTCACGCCTTTGTCTTCCACGGCGTAAACATTGAGACTGAAATCGGTCCCCGGCCGCACCTTGCCGCGCATTTCGAGCGTGTGCGCGGGGCCTCGCAGAGTGAAGTATTGAATGCGATAGAGTGCATCGTAACTGCGGTTAATGGCCCAATAATATGCCAGGCCGAACATCTCCCCGTAGACCGAGCTGTGCCCGATGTTCGGCGTGAGGAACCCGCTCTGCCTCGGCAGCTTCTTCAGCGATTTGTAGTAAACGGGGAAATAGAAAATCGGGACCGTCTTTATCCGAAACCAGGCGCGATGGGTGATCGCCCGTTCGTTCGGAAGGATATCGAACTTGAAACTGGTGAGCCGCCACCAAGGTTTCGGAACTTTGCAATCCGTGACGAAGCCCTCGTGGATGATGTATTTTCCGTCCACCCGTTCGCCCCACTTGCCTTCGAAATAGAAGGGATTGTTCGTAATCAACAGCCCGGGCCGCGTGATGATCTGGGGCTCTGACGTACCCTTGATATCCCAGAAGATGCCGCTCTCGGTAGTGACGTTGTACTTCAGGTGATCGCAGGTGAGCCTGGTGCCGTCCAGGAAATTCTCGTACCGGATATTGCCCCACGCCTCCACATCACCCGTATCGTCGTTATAATCCACCTTGTCGGCGTCGAACTTTTTGTCGATGCTCTCCATGTGGACGTGGCCGCTTAGATGGCGCAGATCGCCGTCAACCTCCTGCGTGTCGGAAGTGACGTCATAATCCTCGGGATTAGGCGCGCCGAGCCGCGTGTATTTCAGCCGTTGATCCGGATTCGCCGCGTTGGGAGGTTCAGGTTGCGCGGGCGCCGGTCCGGTGATCGTGGGCGGTGGAGGCGGCGGAGGCACCTGCCCAGGGAGCGGGACGGCGGCGGCCAGCCAGGCAGCCACCAAAATCACCGTTACAACTCCCAAACAAAGTTCGTGACATTTGTTCTTAAATGTGTTACGAAGATAATGAACCTCCAGCGCGAGGTTTTGAGGGGAAGGGCTGTCTGCGGAAGCTACGGAACGAGGCTTCAAGCGAAAACCGTAGCATGGATGTGCGGAGATCCGCAACCGGAACTTTTTCCGATGAGGTGTTTTGATGGAATGCCGATACTGCCAATCCGTGAACGCTGATGACGATCATCGCTGCCGGCGGTGTGGACGCCGCTTGCAAACGGGTCCGGCATACACGGCATCTTCAGCGGCTGCGCCGGTTTTGGAGTATGCGGCTGCGCCGGTTTTGGAGTACGCGCCCGCAGAAGCCGTTCGTTCCGGCCCGCAATCAATAAGCCGGACTGATGCCCATCCCACACTGGAACCAGCCGCTCCACGTCGGCCCGTTACTTACCAGCCGTCACTGTTCAGCTCGCGTGAGCTTCCGCGCGTGGTCCCCTTTGAAACCATCGCTCCGGACTTGGCGCCCCATCCGGCACGCAAGACCCAGCCGTCGCAGCGCAGGACGCAAGCTCCTCGCCCGCGGCATCGCAAACCGATTCCCGGCCAGCAAAGCATCGACTTCACATATGCGGCGCGTTCGCCCCAGGCCGTGGAAGGCGTAATTTATTGCGACGCTCCAGTAGCGGTTCCCGCCCATCGCGCCATGGCGGCCGCGGTTGATGCCAGCATCGTTGTCATCGCGCTGGCGATGTTCGGCCTTATCTTCCACCTGGCGGAAATCCTGTTCCACCTGGAAGGCGGACTGATCCTCAACGCGAAGACTGCGCCCATGTTCCTGGCTGCCGCAGCCTGCGTCGTGGTGTTCTATCGGGTGCTGTGGTGCATGGCGAATGGCGATTCTGCCGGCCAGCGTTGGACCCGGTTACGCCTGGTGAATTTCGATGGGCGAAGGCCCACCCGGACTCAGAGGTTCTATCGCCTGGCTTCGGGGCTCCTCAGCATCCTGGCGGCCGGCATCGGCTTGCTGTGGAGCTTGGTGGACGAAGAGACGCTCACCTGGCACGATCACATCTCGAAAACATTTCCGACACCAGTAAATTAGCTCAGTCGGTGCACGGTTCTACCGTCGCCGACATCGACCCCTTACAGCGCGGAATCCGCCGGTCCGCTCCGAAGGCATGAATCTGATCCCGCCCGAATTCGGCCACCGGAAGATCGCACGTCACGACGATGGTGCGGCCCGTGCTGTCCACCTCAATCACGTGTTTCCAGGCTTGCGTCTGGCCAATGGCAAACAGCTTCTCGAGCATCTCGATGACGTACTCGGCGGTGTGATCGTCGTCGTTGAGAAGCACGACGTTGTAGAGCGGCGCGTGCTGGTCGTGCGTGTCCTTGGTGGTTGAAGGATTTAGGGTCGTGGCCGGCGGCATGCGTTCATTTCTTATGATAGCCGCAGGAGGATGCTATTATCGAAATAGAAGGGGGCGCAACGGATTCGACGGGATTGAATCGTTGTGGGAAGGCGTGCCGGGTTCCGAGCTCCCGTTAAACGATCGGAAAACCAGAACTGCCAATCAACAGTTCGCTTACGCTGCTTAATTAATTAAGTAGCCGCCTCGGATGCTGGGCCTTGACGGCATTCATCGGGCGTCATCTTCAAGGATTGGGCCGAGGGCTTCTGCTCGGAGCAGCAGGCTGACGACAATCGGGCTAAGCCGCCGTTTTCTTGCCGGTTCTAATGCGGCGGCCGACAACTACCGAATCGGAAACGCACGTAGTTCTTTTCACGGCGGGCTTTCTCGGACGCGGGTTCGACTCCCGCC
>DATHMO010000077.1:0-40900 GCA_035486995.1 Bryobacteraceae bacterium | reverse complement strand
CGCCGTTTGGCTCAGCCGAGGTACGCAGCAGGTAGGCGTTGAACCCAACCTCGTTGCCTACGTGGCCCGCGAACGTCCGGCCGAAGCCGAGATGCACCGTGGCGCTGTCATTCGCGTGCCCCGGCATGATCCACACGGGGCCAGTGACGGTCCGCCCCTGGTACTTCAGCTCCACCATGTCGCCGTTATTCAGATTCTTTTGCTGCGCCGTGGTGGGACTGATCCAGACCGCGTTGTCCCAAGTCATCTTGGTTTGCGGCTTGGGCAGTTCTTGCAGCCATCCGTTATTCGAGAACGATCCGTCCCAAATGGTCGGATCCGGCCGGAACATAATCTCGAGACCTTGCGCCGACTTGGCCGCCGCGGCCGGTGGCATCTTCGCCGTCACATTGATCGCCGCCAGTGCGGTATTCGGCACCACGCCATCGTGCAGCGCCTTCTGCCAGAAGATGTCGAAATTCGGAACCTTGGCCTGGCCTTGCCAGTAGGCCTGCACCAGGTCATGATCCGATTTGTCAGGCTGGCCGCCCAACGTCGCGATCACTTCGAGCGCCGTCTTGCCGCCATACAGCGGAGCGATCAGCGGCTGCACAAAACTCACCGTGCCGTCGAAGCCACGTACATCGCCCCACGATTCCAGATAGTGCGCCTCGGGTACGGTCCAGATGCACTGCCGCGCAGTCTCATCCGAATACAGCCCCAAATACGCTTTCCACTGAACTTTCTTCAGTGCTCCAGCGAAATCCAAATCGGCCGGCGCGCTATACACGGGATTGCCGCCCAGGATCAGCAGCGTGTCCACCCTACCCGCGCTCATATCCGCCACCAACTGCCGCAGTGATTCCGGCTGATCCGTCGGATTCGCTTCCACAGAATCGGTGTACGTAACCGTCTTCCCCGCGTTGCCCAGCGCCCCGTTGATCGCATGCGCCAGCGCGTGCACTTCGGCGGATTGATATTCGCCCGCGACTACGATCGAAGCGCCCTTGTGCGCCTGCAAATCCTTCGCGATCGCGGCGATTTCCTTGTATTTGCCGCTCGATTGCCCGCCCAGGCCCAACGCCGCCGCCAGATCCCGAGCCCAATCTGCAACTTCGCTCGCCTTCAGCACGAAATGATGATCCGCCATGCTGGCCGTCGGCGATGGAGACGGCTCCACGACATACAAACGATTCAGAACCGTTTCGCTCGGCGCCTTACCCTCGGCCTGCACCTGCGCCGGCAGATGCAGCGGCCCGCGATTATCAGCTTGATACTGCGCCGATTGATTGGTGCGCGCCGGAATCGACCCAGCCTGATAGCCTTCCTGCCAATCTTCCTTGGGTTGCGGCGTATGCGTGACGTTGCTCTGCACGCGGCGCTTGTCCGCGAAGTTCCGCGCGTGTCGAAGATTGCCCGGCCCGCACGCTAGGAAATCCGCATCGAGCGACACCACGACATCGGCTTGATCGAAATGATAAATCGTGTTGACCGGCCGTCCGAATGCCAGCATCGCGCCCTGATGCGCACCGTGCCGCCCGCACGCTTCATATTGATGCCACTTGGCGGCAGGAAATTCTTTGAGGATCGCGTTGATTCCCGCCGCGAGCGTCGGCGACGTAATCGTTTCGGTCAGAATCCGCAGGCCATCGCCCTTGCTAACAGCCGCCTGCTCCCGGCGCGCGAATAGTGCCGCCTGGAAAGACACCCAACTGCTGATCAGGTCCTTCTGGATCACCGACTGCGCACGGTCCGGATCGTACATCGTCAGCAGCGACGCCTGCTGGAAATAGTCCGACGCGCCCAGGCTTCCGGGATGATCCGGATTACCGTCGATCTTGGTCGGCCGGCCCAGATAACTGGTCGCCAGAAGCCCCGTCCCAACGCCGCCCATCTGCATCGCAGTCGCGAAATACAAAGGAACCCCCGGAATAAACTCCTCCGGTTGGCGCACGTAGGGAACAATGGTTTCCTTGGGCTGCTTGGTGCACGCCGTGATGCCGGCCATAGCCAGCGACGCGGCAGCGAGCTTCAAAAAATTGCGGCGGTGGGCCGGATCCAACCAATTGGGGGTCCGGTCGGCGAGTTCATCGTCGACGAAAGCCTGAAACTCTTTCGTTTCCGCCAGCTCTTCGAGGCTCTTCCAGTACTGTGGTCCCTGGGCTGATTCCAGCCGAGCCCGAATCTTGTTTAAATCAAGAGCGGGTTTCTCGTTCTCGTTCATCGGTGGCAAGTGTAGCAATCCGTCAAACTTTGAATGTGGTATTCGTCAACGAGCTTTCGGCCAAGCTCTTCTTGATTCGCTGGCGCTTCATAGGCCATGTTGAACACCTGATCGCGCGGGCGTACATATTTTTCCGGGTTGCGGTGGCAGTTCACGCACCAGTTCATGTACAGAGTGTTTTGCTTGTACATGAGCGGCATCTGATCCACGCGGCCATGGCAGGTGGCGCATCCGACGCCCTTGTTAATGTGAATGCTGTGGTTGAAGTATACGAAATCCGGCAGGTCGTGAATACGGGTCCATTGCAGCGATTCACCCGTGCGGTAGCTGGTGCGCACCGGCTCCAGAATCTCCGCGTTCGACCAGATCTGCGAATGACAGCTCATGCAAATCTCAGTGGCGGGAATGCCGGCGAATGACGACGTTTCTACCGACGTGTGGCAGTAGCGGCAGTCGATGCCGTCGTCCGTCACGTGATGCTTATGGCTGAATGGAACTGGTTGTTCTTTGACTACGGCGACGTCCGTGATGTAGTGACCACGGTCCATCGTGTAGGCAAATGCGAGCAAGGCTCCGGCCCCGACAACAGCGGCTGCGAGGCTGATTTTAGAAATGCTATTTGCACTGCGGTGGAAGAGCTGGGCCATCCAGTTTTCGAGTCCTGTTGACCCACTATCCTAACTCGAATTGCGCTAGGATTGCAAAAAATATTATCAGGCGAGTTTGAATGTAATTTGCACTACACTATGACCTCGCCTGACGTCGTACAAAACAACTATGCAGCGAACCGTTTTCCCACCGCGCGCCGTGCCCGCAGCAGGCGGATGCGAACCGCAGTCTCGGTCCAGCCATGCGCTCGCGCAATCTCTTGCACCTTGTAGCCTTCCAGATAATGCCGTTGCAGCACCATCCGGTCATTCTTCTTGCATGTCTTCAGAATTCTGCGGACGTCGATTGCGGCCAGATTCACCTTCGGCGGCGTCGAGATTTCCGGCAGCGTTTGCAGGAAAGGCTCGCGGCGCATGCAGCTCCGATGAATGTTGAGCGCGATGCTGTTCATCCAAGTGAGCACCATGTTGGAATCGCGCAATTGTCCCAGCCGCTCCCAGCCCTTCACCCACGCAGCTTGCGCGGTCTCTTGCGCCCCATCATAGGAAAGGCCGCGCGAGACAAGAAAGCGAACCGTCAGATTGTACCCTTTTTTGTATGCGTTGCCGTATTCTTCACAAGTCATCGTCAGATGAGCTCCCTTGGAAAATTAGCCTTCTCGGCTTTCGTTTCACAAGAATTGCAGTTGGAGTACCAAGATCGTATGGCTAGAACTTAGGCAGGTAAGTCGTTCAAAATCTATCTGTTATGCCATAAGCACGGCGGCCGGGCGGACCGTCTGCAACCGGGCAAGAATTTCTGGACGGGCAAATATTGCCTAACTTCCGATCGGATAGAGCATCAGATCTTCATCCACCACGACGTCCCCGATCTTCAGTGCCGCCGGTTCGCGCCCAAACACCGTGAACCCGAGCGACCCATAAAGCTTCTTGGCCGCGGCTTGGTTGTCGCCCACCGTCAGGATGATTTGTTCCAGACCCGCCAGCGTCCGCGCCCGCCGCAGCACTTCGTCCATTAAGCGCCGCGCGATTCCAGCGCCCCGATGCTCTTCCTGTACAAAAACGCCCCAGATTCGTGCCTTGTGCCGTTGCTTGTGCCGCGTGTTCCGCCCGAACCCCACCGTCCCCACCAGGACGCCTCCGAGGAATGCGCCCAGCACATAGTTTTCCGCGCTCGCGGCGCCCAGACGACGCTCGAAAATGTCCCGTGGCGTCGCCCGATGCTCCTCAGCCGATTCGCCGAACGCCAGCGGTTCCCGCTCCAGCGCCTCCAGACGCAGATGCCAGAAAGCGTCGGCGTCTTGCGCCCCGAGGGTCCGAATCTCTATAGTCATCTTTAGGCCAGTGTAGCTTGTGATATTGTTTTCCCCCGCCCGTAACCTGACCGTCCTGGTGGCCGCGGCCCTCGCCTGCCCTCTGTGCGGCCAGGAACCTCCCGACCCGGCGCTCGCGCAGAAGATTCTCGCCGACGCTACCGAATACGCTGCCCATCACGAGCGCGATCTGCCGAATTTCATCTGTACCCAAACCACCCGCCGCTTCCAGGATTTTTCCGGACGAGAAGAATTCCGGCCCGTCGACATGATTGTCGAACGGCTCACCTACTTCGACCACCAGGAAGACTACAAAGTGCTCGAGTTCAACGGACTTCCCTCCCACCTCGCCCACGATCAACTCGGCGGCGCGTCATCATCGGGTGAATTCGGTTCGGTCATGAAAGGGGTTTTCGCGCCCACCACCGAGTTTCATTGGCAAGCCTGGTTCACGCTGCGCGGCCAGAAAATGCACGTGTACAATTACCGGGTCTCGCAGGCGAATTCCGATTACCACATCGTGGTCCAGGGCCGGCCCGGCTCCCTCGTCACCGCCTATCACGGACTGGTCTTCATCGATGACCGCAGGCATTTCATTCACCGCATCACGCTGCACGCCGATGGCATCCCGCCCGCCTTCCCGGTGCAAGATGTCAGTCTCATGCTCGACTACGAGTACACGCAAATCGGCGATGCCAGCTATCTGCTCCCGCTGAATTTCGAGCTGCGCTCGCGCGACGGCAAGGCGCTCATCAAGAACGATGTCGACTACGACAATTACCGCAAGTTCACCGCCGACTCAACCTTGACATTCAAGTAGTGGGCAGACGCCCTCGTCTGCGCCGGACCCCTGGTCCAGCTCCTAAATAAACGCCGTCGTCTTAATCCCGGAAACGTCAAACCGCTTCCGGCAGCGCATGTTCTTGCACATCACTTTATCGTCCAGCAGGACCATGTAGCTGGCCGCCTTCTTGAACTTCGCTCGGTCCCGCTCGTCGGCGTGCCCCGGTAACCGGTCCACCTTGGTCCGCACCAGCCACGGCAGATCGTACGAATCCGCCGTCCGGCAAAACGGGCAATTCAAAGTGATCGGCTTCGTCGTCCGTGATTCTTTGTAGAATGCTTTTTCGTCCATTGACATTTTTTGCTTTCCCTACGCTACCGCAAACGCCGAGGCTCGCACCAAACTCGCATCCAGTAGCCGCGCGAATTCGTCCACGTCCGACTTGCTAATATTCAGCGGCGGCGAGAACCGCAGCACGTTGCCGTGCAGTCCGCCTTTGCCGAGTAAGATTCGGTTTTCGCGCGCCGCTTCCATGATCGCCGTCGTCTGCGCCGTGGCAGGCTTCTTGCTCACGGGATCCTCCACCAGCTCGATGGCCTGCAGCAATCCCATGCCACGCACATCGCCGATGATCGGATGCTTCCCCTGCAGCTCGCGCAATTTGTCGTGGAAATAGGCGCCCACTTCCGCCGCATTGATCCCGAGCTTCTGATCCTCGATGAAATCGATCACAGCCTTTGCCGCGGTAGTCGCAATCGGATTCCCGCCAAACGTCGAAATCGTCGCGCCTTTCACCGCGTCCGCGATCTCCGGCCGCGCAATCGTCAAACCAATCGGTGTCCCGTTCGCCAGTCCCTTGGCGCTCGTAATAATGTCCGGCTGCACGCCCCACTGCTCGATGCCGAACCACTTGCCGCCAGTGCGTCCCCACGCCGTCTGCACTTCGTCGCTGATGAACACGCCGCCGTGCTTCTTCACCGTCTCCGCCACGATCGGAAAATATTCCTTCGGAGGCGTGATGAACCCGGCCACGCCCTGGATAGGCTCAGCGATAAATCCGGCAATCCGTCCCGACGTCGTAGTGCGAATCACTTCACCCACATCCTGCGCGCACCGCACTTCGCACGACGGATATTCCAGCCCATACGGGCAGCGATAACAATACGCATTCACCGCATGAACGATGCCCGCTTGCGTCACCGGCCCCAGCCTCCAGCTCGATTGCGCCGTCAGGCTCATGGCCATCGACGACCGGCCGTGGTACGCATAGCGCAGCGCGACAACCTCCGTCGATCCCGTATAGCACCGCGCCGCCAGAATCGCCATCTCGTTCGCTTCCGTGCCGCTCGAAGTGAAGAACGATTTCGTCAGCTTCCCGCCCGGCGTAATCTCGGCCAGCTTCTTCGCCAGCGCGGCCTGCGGCTCATTCGCGAACACCGTGGACACGTGCTGCAGTTTGTCGATCTGCGCATGCAGCGCCTTGTTCACCGCATCGTTGCAATGCCCCACGCTGACCGTGACGATGCCGCCGAAAAAATCCAGGAACTGATTGCCGTCGATATCCCAAACGTATTGGTTCTTGGCGTGTGAGATAACGAGCGGTTCCTTGTAGTAATGGAACACGCACGGAAAGAGGTGCTCGCTCTGAGCCAGAAGGATCTCTTCTTTGGTCATGTTTGATTCTACTGAATTCTGCCCACTGCCTTCCGCCTTCTGCCTTCTGAATTCATCCTCTATGATCGAATGATGAAGATCGCGCTCGACGCGACTCCCCTCACCGTCCCCAGCGGCGGTGTCCGGCGCTACACCGAGGAACTCACCCGAGCCCTCGCCCAAACCTTCCCCGACGATCAGCTCTGGCTCCTCTCCGATCAAAAGTTCACCGCGCCATTCTCGCGGCCCAATGTCAAAACCGGCCACGGTCCTCGCAACATGCTCGAACGCCGCTGGTGGTCCTGGGGACTGCAGGGCGAAATCTCGCGCCTCGGCATCGACGTCTTTCACGGCACCGATTTCGCGGTCCCCTATCTGCCCCTGCGTCCCAGCGTCATGACCCTGCACGATCTCTCGCCCTGGATGGACCCCTCCTGGCACGCACAATCGGATCGCGTGCGCGGCCGCACCCCCATGCTGCTCCGCCTCGGCCTCGCCACCATGATCATCACTCCTTCGGAAGCCGTGAAACGCCAGGCCATCGACCGATTTCATCTATCCAACGATCGTGTGGTCGCGGTGCCGCACGGCGCCAACCCCGCCTTTCATCCAACACCCGAGCGCCCGCCTCCCGAGGCACCGCCGTATCTTCTATATGTCGGCACTCTCGAACCCAGAAAAAACATCGGCCTCGTGCTGGATCTTTGGCGCGAGCTTCGCCGCGATCATCCGATCGATCTTATCCTCGCTGGCCGCCGCCGCGCCGATTTTCCCGAGATCCCGCCCGAGCCCGGCCTGCACTTGCCAGGTCTCACCCCCGAAGAGGATTTGCCGCGTCTCTATTCCGGCGCCGTCGCTTGCCTTTACCCGTCGTTCTACGAGGGATTCGGGCTGCCCGTTCTCGAAGCCATGCAATGCGGCGCAGCCGTGATCGCATCGAATGATCCTTCGATCCTCGAAGTTGCTTCTGGCAGTGCGATTCTGCTCGACGTCCGCGATCGCTCCGCTTGGCTCGACGCCCTCCGTACCGCCATCACGCAGCCCGAAAAAATGAGCCCACTCCGCCAGAGCGCCATCGCTCGATCCGCCGAATTCTCTTGGACCAAAACCGCCACCTTAACGAAAGCCGTGTATGAACAGGCCATCCGCAGATTTCGGAAGTAAGCCTGCCGCACTCTTGGTGGCCGCCGAAGCGCCCTACCCGATGGTCGGTGGCGGCGCGATTCGCACTGCCTCGCTCCTCGAGTATTTAGCCAGGAATTTCTCGCTCCATACCATCTTTTTTCGAGAACCGGGCGCCCCTCATCCCGCCGCCGCCATCCCTCCCGGCCTCGTGCACAAAATCGAAACCGTCGATCTCCCATTTCATTCCAAGCATCCCCTCGCTCGCGTCCTCCGTAATGCTTCCCGTCTGGCCCGCAATCGCCCGCCGCTGCTGGACCGCTTCTCCGGATTTGAACCACAGATCGCAGCCATCGTCTCCGGCCAAAAATACGACCTCGCCATTCTCGATCACTTCTGGACCGCCCCCTATGCAGCCGTGTTGCGCGACCGCGCGCAGCGCCTGGTCCTGGACCTTCACAACGTCGATTCGGCCTGGCATCACAGCATCGCCGATTCCGAGCGCGGCCTACCCGCTTTTGCATTCCGTCGATTCGCCCAGGCTTCCCTCGAACTCGAGCGTCTCTGGCTTCCGCAATTCGATGACATCCTCACCACGTCCTCGAGCGACGCCAATCTGGTTCGTGCCATCGTTCCCGCCGCCCGCGTATCCGTGTATCCCAACGCACTCCCCTACATCGCGCCCCCACCGCGCGCCGAGCGTCTCGAGATCGTCTTCAGCGGCAATCTCGAGTATCCGCCCAACATCCAAGCCGTCCGATGGTTTCACGATAAAGTTTGGCCCGCGCTCCAGTCCCGCTGGCCCGCATTGCGATGGAAGATCTTGAGCAGGAACCCCGCCGCTATCCAAAATCTCGCGGCGCGCGATCCACACATTGAGCTGACCGGTTTTGTCGACGACGCCATCTCGGTTCTGGCCCAATCGCAAATAGCCATCGTGCCCGTGCTCGCCGGCAGCGGTACCCGCATCAAAATCTTGGAAGCTTGGGCTGCACGCACGCCCGTCGTTTCCACCACCCTGGGCGCCGAGGGCTTGGAATGCCGCGACGGGGAACATCTGGTCCTGGCCGACCATCCGGAAAACTTCGCCACCGCGGTCTCGGAGCTTCTCGCACTGCCCGATGATCGCGCTCGCATTGCGGCCGCTGGACGCCGCCTCTATGAGGAAAGTTATACTTGGCAGGCTGCTTGGAACGCGTTAGATCCCATTTTCCCCGGTCTAAGGTAACCGTGAGAACTGTTCGACTCCCACGCCACAACTTTCACAAGGTAAACGTTTTGTGAAAAGTCCGCATTTGGCAGGAAACCCTCTATACTGGAGATGGTCATGCGCTTTTCGGTAGACGCTCATGCGATCGGCCAACACTTAACGGGGAACGAAACATACATCAGGAATCTGCTGAATTGTTTCGCCGTCTTGGATGACAAAGCGGAATTTGTAGCGTACGTTTCGCGGCGCGACGCGTTCGATCAAGTGCCCGATCGTTTTCAAAAGAAGCGTGTCGCAGTCAACCCGTATCTGCGGCTGGGTTACGATCTCCCTCGCCGTGTCGCTCAAGACCGGCCTAATCTCTTGCACGTGCAATATACCGCGCCGATCCAATGCTCGGCTCCCATTGTTGTAAGCGTGCACGACGTCAGTTATCTCGAGCATCCCGAATATTTCACTGCCTTCCGCGCCATCCAATTGCGTTTGACGGTGCGACGTACAGTCCGGTCCGCGGCGTGCGTGCTTACACCAAGCGACTTCTCCAAGCGCCGAATCTTAGAGGCCTACCAACTCGAGGAAGAGAAGGTCGTGGTGCTGCCCAACGGTGTCAGCTCGGCGTTCCATCCGGTATCGCGCGAGGCCGCGCGCCGTACTCTTCCTGCCTCGCTCAATATCCCGGGACCTTTTATCCTAACCGTCGGCGATCTGCAGCCGCGCAAGAATCACTTAGGACTCATTCACGCCTTCGAGGAGTTGCTGCGCACTTACTCGCAGTTACCTCATCACTTAGTCATCGTCGGCAAGGAAACCTGGTACGCCCCAGCCGTTCGGGCCGCGGCCAAGAAATCGTTTGTGCACGATCGCATTCACTTCACCGGCTTTGTGGATGACGATCAGCTGCACCGCTTATACGGCGCTTGCGATCTGATGGTGTATCCGTCCTTCTACGAAGGATTCGGTTTGCCGATCCTGGAAGCGATGGCTTGCGGGCGCGCCGTGGCCTGCTCGAATACGTCGGCGATGCCCGAAGTGGCCGATTCGGCCGCGATACTTTTCGATCCTTACTCCCAGCACGACATCGTTACGTCCATGCGCGACCTGTTGCTGAATCCGGAATTGCGGATGCGGATGGAGCGCTTGGGCACGCAGCGCGCCTCCCTATTCAGTTGGGAAGGGACGGCGGCTCGGACGTTGGATCTGTATTATGCTGTTGGTGGGCGTGCCAACACCGCGCCCGAAGTCCTAAGTAAGTCCGTATCCGCTGTACGCCGATGAAGTATTTGCTCGCCAACCTCACTGCTCCAATCCTGATAACCGGGCTTATCGCCGCGGCGCCCATCTACGCACCCACGCTCCCCAATGAAAGCTTGCACTACAGCGTCAACTGGCCCACCGGCGTAAGCCTGGGCGAAGCCACATTAGTCGCTTCCAGTTCGCCTGGCGCCTCAGGCCAACCAGGCCACATGCATTTTGTGTTTGATTTGGACGCTGGCGCGCCCGGATTTACCATCAGCGATCGCTACCGCTCCGAGGCATCCGGAACTTTTTGCTCCGCCGAGTTTGAGAAATCCATTTCGCATGGACCGAAGCGGGCCGACGACAAAGAAACCTTCGACGCTGAATCTGGAACAGTGACTCGTGGTTCAGGCTCCGGCCAATCGCAATTGAGCGCCAATCCATGCGGCAAGGACGCTCTCGCATTCCTCTATTTTCTGCGCGAGGAGCTAAGCCAGGGCCGCCTGCCGCAGCATGAGACCGTATTCTTTGGCGCGCCCTACGAAATCCGCCTGAGCGCGGCCGGAACCGAAAGCATCAAAGTCGGAGGCGCACCGGTAGACGCCGACCGAATCAGTGCGCAGGCATCTGGCCCGTCCTCCAATATCAGTTTTGAAATGTTGTTTCTGAAGGATCCTGCTCACACGCTCGCACTGGTGCGCGTGCCGCTCGCGCTAGGTAAATTCTCGATGGAACTGGTGAAATAGTTCCTTCCAACGGACCCCGTGGCTCTTAAGCTCGCTTTTTTCTCCCCGCTTCCACCGACGCGTAGCGGCATTGCCGATTATTCCGCCGCATTATTGGAAGAATTGCGAAAATTGGTTGACGTCGAGGTGTTTTCTTCCAAGCCGCCGTCCTTTCGTCCCCAGGACTTCGATGTCGTGCTCTATCAAGTCGGCAACAACGTCCATCACGATTTCTGTTACGAGATGGCGCTTGAGCATCCCGGCGTCGTCGTGGTGCATGAAGCGAACCTGCACCATTTAATCGCCGACATCACCATCAAGCGCGACGATTGGGACGCGTACATGCGCGCCGTCGAACACGAAGGTGGCGACAAAGCTTTGGCCTTTGCCCGGCGCGTCCGTGCTCTCGAAGTCGGGCCCGATTACGAAGGCCTTCCCATGTTACGCCGGCTGCTGGCTAGCTCCAAAGCCGCCATCGTCCATAGTGGCTGCGTCGAGACGGACTTGCGCGAGTCCGGTTTCTCCGGCGCGGTGGCCCGCATTCCACACGGCGCGTGGATTCCCAGCGCCAGCCGTTCCGAGTTTCGCCATCGCTTGGGACTCGAGGAATTCATTCCCCTGATCGGAGTCTTCGGTTTTCTAAAGCCGTATAAACGCATAGCGGAATCCTTGCGCGCATTCCGCCGCCTTTTGCGGCTACATCCCGCGGCGAAAATGATTCTGGTCGGCGAACCCCACCCCGAGCTTAAATTGCAGTCTCTCATTCAATCGCTCGGAATCGGCGCGCACGTGCGCGTTCTTGGCTTCCGCCCTATCGAGGAGTTCGTCGGTTATATTGCGGCCTGCGACATCGTTCTCAATCTGCGGTATCCCACCGTCGGCGAAAACTCCGGTACCTTGATGCGCGCGCTTGGATTAGGCAAGGCCGTCGTTGTTTCCGACATCGGATCCTTTAGCGAATTGCCTGACTCCATCTGCCTGAAGGCTCCCGTCGACGCAAGCGAAGAAGATCACATATTTGAGTTTCTCAACTTGCTCGTGAGCCGTCCCGAGGTCCGGCGCGCGCTTGGCGACAGAGCTCGCGAATGGGTGGAGACCGAATGTACGTGGTCCCAGGTCGCGCTCCGTTATGCCGAGTTTCTCGAACGCGTCGCAACCAATGGCACGGCCAGTTCGGGCTCCCCAATCACAATCGCCGAGCCTGAGAAACCCGTGGAAATTCGGCCCGTCGAACCGGAATACATCCTCTCCTGGGCGCCCGACGAAGCCGCCCAAGGCTACATCGAAACTCACCTGACCCGCTTCGAAAAGACACTTGCCATAACTCCGCCCGGTGGGCCCGAAGATCGAATTTTAGAAATGGGTTCGTATCTTCAAATCACGCCCGCTCTGAAAACGCGCCTCGGCTATGGCGAAGTGCGCGGCTGCTACTACGGGCCCTCCGGCCAAGTGGATCATCGCAGTGTGACGTCAATCGATGGCGAGCGGTTTGAATGCGCGCTGGAACTTTTCGACGCTGAGAAGGATCGATTTCCCTACGACGACGGTTACTTCTCAACCGTCCTGTGCTGCGAATTGGTGGAGCATCTCACCGAAGACCCGATGCACATGATGACCGAGATCCACCGCATCTTGCGGCCCGATGGCCATCTGGTGCTCACCACTCCCAACATCGGATCGCTGCGCGCAATCGCCGCGATTCTGGCCGGCTACCATCCCGGATTCTTTCCCGCCTACATTCGGCCCCGTGCCGCGGGCGAAGAACCCGAGGCGCGCCACAATCGCGAGTACACCGCTCGCGAAATCGTGCATTTGTTTTACTATGCCGGTTTCGACATCACGCTCTTGGAAACCGGGCCCTTCCGCGATGAACCCCATCCAGAGCACGAGTGGGTGAAGAATTTGATCGAACGCTATGAAATGCCGGCAGATTTACGCGGCGACGGCATTTACGCCGTCGGCCGGAAGCGCGGACCGGTGCGCGAACGTTATCCGGTCTGGTTATACCAATGACCGCCGAAGTCCGTGCGGTGGGGACCGAACTCCAAATCTCCGTCACGCTCGAGAATCGATCACGTCAGGTCTGGACCCCCGAAAACTTTTCGCTCGGGTGGCAACTCTACGATCCGCAGTCTAAAGTCTTCATTGAAGAAGGCGCCTGGACGCCTGTATCCACCGATGTTCCGCCGGACTCGACCGCAAAATTCGAAATTGTCATTCCCTTTCAGCCTGATTCCGGCAGCTATGAAGTTTACGTTTCACCCATCCAAACGCCGTCCGGCTGGTCTTATGATCGGGGCGAGAGATTCCTTCGCGTCAATGTCTCGGCCGAAAATAGCCAGCTTCAAATCTTAGGTCAGGAAATTACCACTGTCCGTTCGTTGCGCTGGCGGCGTTTTTTTCGGGCGCTTCCAAAGTTGATCGCTGCTCCGGTGCGCGCGATCGCTCAAAACCATCGCCTCATTCGTTCCATGGCGCGCCGGGACATTCTCGCGCGGTATCGCGGCTCGTTCGGCGACGTTTTCTGGACCGTGTTGAATCCACTGCTGCTGATGGCGACCTATTTTTTCGTTTTCGGCGTCGTGCTTCGAAGACCCGATCAAAGCCGCAGCGCTTTCGCTCTCTATTTTCTCGCGGGAATGCTTCCTTGGCTCGCGTTTTCGGAGCCTGTCGGCCGCGCGGCTTTTGTGATTCTCGAATACCGCAATTTCGTCAAGAAGCTGGTTTTCCCTCTCGACACCTTGCCGGTGAATCAAGTGGTTTCGGGATTGGTTACGGAACTTTTCGGAGCCGGAATTTTCGTCGCCGCATTGTTGATCATCCGCCACGCAGTGCCCGCCGCGGTACTGTGGCTTCCGGTATTGCTGATTCCGCAATTGCTATTCACTTTGGGAATCTGCTGGTTTCTCGCGGCGCTGGGAGTCTACATGCGCGATCTCGGCCAGATCATGGCGCTCGTTTTGACGATCTGGTTTTTCATCACGCCGATTTGCTATCCCGAGTCGACTAGCCTATCGCCCGCGATAGCGGCTCTGATGCGCCAGAATCCGCTGTACATTTTGGTGCGTGAATATCGCGAAGTGTTTCTTGAGGGACATGCTCCGGAAATCTACCCTCTGGTGAAACTTTGGGTTATCGGGTTGGTTCTGTTTTTCTTCGGCCACGTTTGGTTTTACAGGCTCAGGAAGAGTTTCGCGGATGTCATTTGATCGCGAGGACTGCGTCTAGGTAAGCGCCGGTGACCCGGCTTTCGACTTGCGAAAAACCTGCCGCGCGCAGAAACGCTTCGTATTCGGCTGCCGATCGCTCGCGGCCTTCCGTTCCGATCAGCATATTCAGCGATTGCATGTGCGCCGAAACATTATCCGTCGCGAGCAGCTTCTCGGCGATCAGTAAACCTCCGCCGACGGGCAGAGCTGCATGGATCTTTGCCAGAAACGGCTGAATCCTTTCATCGGACCAATCGTGCAAAATTCGGCCGAGGCTGTAAAGATCGGCTGACGGCAGCGGATCGGTGAAGAAGTTGCCGGCAATCGTGCCTGGATAAAGTTCGGCGACTTCCGGAAGATCGAAAACTTCCGCATCGATCTGCGGATACCGTTCGTGAACCGCCTCCGCCAGATGACCGCTCGCGCCGCCAAGATCGATCAACCGATGAAAGCGGCTCAGGTCAAAAGCCGCCGCAACTGCAGGCGAACTGAGGCGCCCAAATCCGTGCATGCCTTTCAGGAACTCGATTTTGTCGTGTTCGGTTTTGAAGAAGCCCGAAAAGATTCCGCCTTCGACGCCAAACGTCTGCTTCCAGCGCGGCGTACCTTCGCGAACGGCGTCTTCCAAATGTGCCCACATAGGAAAGAGCGCTTCGTTGGAATAGTGAATGTAGCCCGTCAGCGAATCGGGGCTTTCCGCTCGCAGGTATTTGTCGGCCTCTGGAGTATTGACGTATTTGCCATCGCGCTTCTCGAGCAAACCAAGCGCAACGCAGGCATCGAGCAAACGGGGCAAAGCCCTGTGATCGGACGGCCGAACGCCATCGAAAATGCCGAGTCTGACTGCTGCGAACATGGTCTTCGATCGCCGGAACGCGTCGATGAGCTCAAGGATTTTGTCGGGTGTGGTCATAGCCAATAGGTTTGAGGATGCGGCCTTGAAAACGAACTGCGCCGGGTTTGCCTTTGACGATTCGGCCGATCGGAATACCCGGAGCTTTTGTGCGAGGCGAGGCAGTGAAAAGTAATTCGTAATCTTCACCATCGTGCAGCGCTTGATCGAGCGTCGCGCCTTTGAGCAATGGAACTTCATCCAACTCCGCCGTGACTCCGGATTCGCGGCATAGCCGATGCAGATCGAGCGCCATGCCGTCACTGATGTCCATGCAGGCGGAGGCAATGCCGATTAGCTTTCGGCCGAATTCGAGGCGCGGAACGATCAGTGTTTTGTGTCGCCAACCGCCGAGCGGTCCTGAAACATAAATCAGATCACCTGGTTTTGCGCCGGAGCGTAAGAGCGCTTTGCCTTTGGCAACCGAGCCGCAGATCATGACATCGCAGACGAATTGATCGGCGTGCGAAATATCGCCACCGGCAAGTTCCGTTTTCGCTTTGCGCAGTATTTTATGAACGCCGCGATAAAAGCCGTCGATCCAAGGCTGGTCCGTCCAAGGCGCGAGCGCCAATGAAATCAGGCAATACAACGGTGTTCCCCCCATGGCCGCGATATCGCTTAGGCTGCGAGCAATTGCCCGAACGCCGATTTGTTTCGCTGTCGAATCTCGCGTGAAGTGAACGCCCTCAATGGAGAGGTCCGTGGTGAAGAGCAAGTCTCGGCCCGACTGAGAGGGGATTACCGCGCAATCGTCGCCGATCAGCGGAGAACTCCGCCGAAGCTTTCGCGTAATGCTGTCTTCGGTCACGTGATGTCTTGGATTACGGCCCCGGAAGCCACCAGGCCGGATGGCAGCTCTTCGCCAAACACTTTGCCAAGATCCTCTTCAACTTCACCTTCGAGCGCCGGCAGCAGAGCCTCGGGAATTCGTTTGCGGATATTGTCAATTGTGGCGGGGCTTAGATCGCGTGTAGAATCGCCCGTGCGCCGAGCTATTGCGACTACAGCGTCATCCGTTTTTGGGACTTTCAAAAGCGCGTCCACCCATTTCGTCGCTGCCTGCACCGGCACCACTTGATTGATCGGACCGTAGAACAACTTGCGCGCGCCGATTCTCGAAAGGCACCACAAGCCGGTGTCCACAAACTCGCCCTTTTTCACTTGCGCAATCAGCGCGTCGCCCAGTTGTGTTTTGGTTTGCAACGGAAGCAATTCCAAGCTCGCGCCGGTCCGCCACATTTCGCGAAGAAGACTGTTGTTGATGCGCGGTCGCTTGCTTCCGCGCGGCAAAAGAATCGGCGAGAGACGCTGGAAAATGTCCACCTGTTGATTCTTGTTCAAACCGCCAGCGACGCGGCCCCAAAAGATCCACCAGTCGATTTCATTCTGGACTTGATTGGGGAACTGAAGTCCGCCGGCGTAGATGCGGCGAGCTTGCTCGATGCGAAAATCGTCGCCTGGAAATCCGAAGCCGGGCCGCAGAGCGAATCCGGTGAGATTTAGCCAGCGCATTTCGAGAGCGGGGGACTTCCTTCGCATCTCGGCGAGATCGAGCAACCGATCGCCGAATTTCCGAATCGCGCTCAGAGGCCAGGAATTGCGTCCGAGTGCCAGCGTCTGTTCCAACTTGCCGGGAAGCTCCTCGGGCGTCAGGGTTCCGTTGCGAAACGCGGCTTCGAGCAATGCTTCGGCTTGCGCAATGGAATCGTCACTGACCACTGCGGCAGGCTTACTGCTGGATCGCGCGTCTGCGGTTTTGCGCAATTCGAATTGCAAACGCCAGTGGTGTTCACTGATTTTGGAATCGGCCCAGACTTCGAGAGTTCCGACTTCAGTTAAATGCGCGCGCAGTTTGACCGGGACCAGTCGCTCGCCGGCTTTTCCGAATCGGATGACGGCATTGAGCGGAGCATGGAGATGAAGGTCAGCTGTGTCGGTGCTAGGAAGCAGTAGACCCACGGAATCATCGACGCGAGTGAGCGAACTGTAGAGCCGGAATGACACGGGACGATTGGCCACGAGGTGCAGATCTTGACTGTCGAGCTCCAGAGTTTGGCCTTCCTCGGCGCCGCGCGGAACCAGGCAGACCGCTTCGTTATCGCCCACGCCGACATAATAGGAGCGCGGGAGTCCGCCACGGACGAGGAGTCCGGCGCCAGTGGCTTTGACGTAGGAATAATACGCCGCGCCGACTGCGACCGCGAGATCGAGATCGCGATTTTCCAGAATGAGCGGTCGCTTGCCATACCAGCGCTCCATCACGTCGGCGACGCGCTGCTGGCAAAGCTCGGGGATGAAGAAGCCACCGTTGAATAGAACGGTGTCTGGCTTGGCGTCTTCATTGGCGCTCAAGAATGCGGCCAGATGTTTGGTGACGGCGGGGTCCGAGACGTAGGGCAATCCGAGTTCGCGAAACAGGCTGCGCTTCTCTTCGGCCGGTTTGTCGTGGATATCGCAGAATGGCAAGAAACCTTCGAGCGTGAGTTCGAGCGCTTCTTCGCGAGTGATTTCCGACTTGAGCGTGCCGCCGACGAGCGACGATCCCGCGCCGAGCACGGTGATCTCGACACTCTTTAAGGATGCGTCGGCGAGCATGCGCTCTTTGGCAGCGGCGCATTGGCGTCGAAGAGCGGTGCGCTGGCGTATTGAAAGTTGTGTACCAAGCTTGGATTCGACCAGCCAGGCGAGCGTGAGATCGAGATTGTCGCCGCCGAGCAGCAGGTGTTTGCCGACGGCGGTGCGGGTGAACTCGATGCGATCGCCATCGCGATGGACGCGGATCAGGGTGAAATCGCTGGTGCCGCCACCGACGTCGCAGACGAGCACGAGCTGGCCATCGAACAGGCTCTTCTGCGATTGCGCGAGGTGATTGGCGATCCAGGAATAAAACGCCGCGGCCGGCTCTTCGACGAGAGTGAGCTTTTCGAGTCCGGCTTCGCGGGCGGCTTGGACGGTGAGCTCGCGGGCTTCTTCATCGAATGATGCGGGGACGGTAAGGACGATGTCCTGCGAAGCCAGCGGTGCGTTGGGATGGGTCTGATCCCAGGCGTCACGGATGGTGGTGAGAATCGCGGCCGACACATCGACGGGCGAAAGAACGCGGCCGCCCTCCTGCGCGTCCCAGGGAAGAATTTGCGCGGTGCGATCGACCTCGGGATTCGAAAGCCAGGACTTGGCGGAGTGAACCGATTTGGTGGGGACGAGGGCGCCTTGTTCACGCGCGTATGCGCCAACGTAGCGCTGATCGCCCAAAAACAAAAACGACGGCAACGTTCGGCGCGCTTCGACCTGGCCGGGAGCAACGTATTGCGGGATCGAGAGGACCTTGATCTCGGGATAGTCGGGCAGTTCGCCGTGAATTTCCTCGATGTAGGCGAGGGCCGAGTTCGTCGTGCCGAGGTCGATGCCAATGTTCATTGCTGTTGGGGCGCGCTATTCGATTTCAACTTCTGCGGGCGCGATGATGACGGCGCTTGCACTCGGGGCGATGGGCGGCAGGTCGATCTTTTCGGCCTTCCATCCTTTATGACGGAGCACGCCGCCGGGCGCTTTGCCGTTGACCGGGACGTTGCCGAGGAGCTTGACGGAGGACGGGTCGTTCGAATCGAGCTTGGTGAACGTACCCTCGACGCCATCGATGACGGGGGCGAGGCGGAGATAGCGTGCGAGCGAATCGCGGCACTGCTCGTGGAGATTTCGGACTGCGGCGCCGACCTGGTCGTCAGAATATGCGGCGATGTCCTCCATTAGGAAATCGATGAGGCGGGCGTCGCGCTGGAGGATTCCGAGAATTTGGAGCGCGCCATCGGACGGCTGGGCGGTGCGAGTGGGGGTGGAGGGCTTCGGTGCGGGTGGCGCTTTTTTTTGCGAAAGGCCGAGGGCTTGCGCGATGTCGGCGGGGAGCTGGCCGGAAAAGAGAATGGCGAAGAAACTGCGGAACGCGAGTGAAATCCTGCTCAAAATGATCCTCTAGATCAGGATACAACGCGGGCTAGTGGCTGGTGACTAGTGACTAGTGGCTGGTGGTTTGCGGCGGGGCGAGAAACTTTCCGGAGGAGGTGGCGCATCAGGGGTAGTTTTGTGTTTGGTGGTGATTTTTTTCGGGATTGGCGGCGAGCGGCGTCGCGGCCCCAGTGGCTGGTGATTGGTGGCTGGAGGCTGGTAGGCGCGCGGTCAACATGCTGATGGAAGAATAGCGCGAGGGGAAGCTGCTGGAGCGGGTGGGGTGGGTAAGGTGATGAGGGGGAAGGGGAGAAAGAGGGAATTGCGAAGTGACCGATCTGGCGAGCGCGGTCCTCTCAGCACTGCAAAGGACTGAGGCCGGACCCGGGGTCCGGCGCGGACGAGGGCGTCCGCCCCACGCCGGTGAGACAATCGGTGGGATGAAACTCGCAAAGCAATTTTCGCTCGCGGCCGTGGCCATGATCGCCGTCTCCTGGAGTTCCTGGGGGCAGGGGATCGATTACGCCAAGATTGAAATCCTGACGGAGAAGATCGGGCCGAATCTTTACCTGCTCAGCGGGTCGGCGGGGGCGGATCCGGGGCATCAGGACGCGGCGGGTGGAAGGATCGCGGTGCTCGCGGGGCCGGATGGCATCTTCATGGTGGATGCGCAGTACGCACAGATCACGGACAAGGTGGTCGCGGCGATTCGGAAGATCAGCGCTGAGCCGATTCGGTATCTGGTGAACACGCATCTGCACGGCGACCACACGGGCGGCAATGCGAACTTTGTGAAGATGGGCGCGCTTCTGTTTGGGCGGGAGGAGCTGCGCGAGGAGATGTCGCGGCCTGTGCCGGTGGCTGCTGGTAACGCCGCTCCCGTGCGTGATCCGGCGCGGCTCCCGGCGGTGACCTACGGGATGGGGGATCCGGTGAAGCTTCGCTTGAACGGCGAAATCGTGGATCTGATTCCGGTGCGGGCGGCGCATACCGGCGGCGATACGATGATCCGGTTTGAAAATGCGGATGTGATCATGATCGGCGATTTTTATCGCAATTACGGGTACCCGTTCATCGATACCAATAACGGCGGGACGTTGAAGGGTGCGCTGGAAGCACTGGACGAGACGATGACGCTGGCCGGTCCGAACACGCGGCTGGTGCCGGGGCACGGCACGATTATCAATCGGACCGACATTGTTCCGTATCGCGACATGATCCTCAGTGTGCAGGCCAAGGTGCGGCAGATGATCCGTGAGGGCAAGACCGAGGATGAAGTGGTGGCCGCGAAGGTGACGGCGCCTTATGACGCGCAAGTTCCGGGAGGGTTGCTGGCGGCCGGCGCAGGCACGAGCGCGGACCGGTTCGTGCACATGGTGTATGCGCAGTTGAAGGGGCAGTAACGCTTATGGGGTTTGGAGCCGCCACGGCCAAAAATTGAGTGCGACCCACAGGAGGAAGCTGAGGGCTCCGCCGATTTCGGCGATGCTGTCGCGCAGCGTCAAGGTAAATGCGATCATGCTGGCGGCGAATCCCCATTTAGCGGCGGCCTGACGAAAGGCGGCGGCCCAGTCGGCATGGGGACGGCCGGTGGGAGCGCTTTCGCGATCGCAGAGGAGCAGGCGCACGGTCAGGACCGCTTCGCCGGCAAGGATGACGATGGTTCCCGGAAGAGGCACGAGGAGTCCCAAGACGAGGGCGAAGAGAAGGCGTGCGGCGAGCAGAGCCGGGATGGACGAAGCACTGAGCTGGGCATGCGCGCGCGCCCAAGTCTCGAGAACGGCACAACTGAGAAGCATCAGCGTTCCGGCTCCGAAAGCAAGCCGTTCGAGAAATGCGCTGTTCGAGTGGCGGCGGACCAAAGCCCACACGATGTCGTCGCGAGTGAGGAAATAGGTGGAAACCGCAAGGCCGACAATCAGCAAATGGAGCAAAGTCTGATGGCGATATTCGAAATCGGTAGCTGTCGCTGCCATAAGCAACTTAGACACCACTGCTGGGCTGGAGGTGCCGTCCGGTTTCGCGAAGCAAGTCCCGGAAACGGACGTCCCGTTTTCCAAAGGGCGAGTCTAAGGGATTGAGAGCGCGGCGCAAGGCTGTGGCCACGTTGTTGCAGGGTTCTCGGCATGCCCAAAGACGCCGTTTACGGCTTGCGGATGTTGCTGAAAAGCCCCGGATTCACGGTGGTGGCGCTGCTCTCGCTGGCGCTCGGGATCGGAGCGAACACGGCGATTTTCAACGTCGTCAACCAGGTGCTGCTGCATCCGCTCCCGTATCCGGACGCGGACCGGCTGGTCAGCGTGTGGAGCACGATTCCGAGGCTGGGTATCCCGCAGTTTGCTTCCTCCGTTCCGGATTTTCTGGATTGGCGCGCGCAGAATCACGCGTTCCAGCAGATGGCGGCGATCCAAGGCGCTGCCGCGAACATGACGGGCGTTGGAAGGCCGGAGCGGATTCAAGTTTTCGAGGCGTCCGCCAACGTTTTTTCGCTGCTCGGAATGCAGCCGGCGTTGGGGCGGGGGTTCGTGGCCGAGGATGAACAGGCCGGGCGGCGTGTGGCGGTTCTGGACTACGCGTTCTGGCAGCGAAGTTTCGGAGGCGACCGAAACGTCGTGGGGAAAACGATTACGCTCGACGGCGCGAATCACACAATTATTGGGGTTTTGCCGAAGCGGTTCAAATCGCTCGGCGGGGATTTGTGGAGACCGATCGTGTATACGCCGGCCCTTGCGAACGATCGCGGTTCCCACAATGAGATTGTGCTGGCGCGGCTGCAGCCGCAAGTCTCGCTCCGAGAGGCCCAGACTGAGATGGACACCATTGCGCTGCGCCTGGCGAGCGCTTATCCAAAGACCAATACAGGTTATGGTGTGACGGTGGTGCAACTCTCCGAGCTGTTCGTGGGTGCCGTTCGTCCAGCGCTTTTCGTTTTGGCTATCGCAGTGGGTTTTGTGCTGCTGCTTGCCTGCGCTAACGTGGCAAATCTGAATCTGGCCCGGGCGACCGGACGGCGGCGCGAGGTGGCGGTACGGATGGCGTTGGGGGGAAGCCGCGGGCGAATCATCCGCCAACTGCTCACCGAAAGTCTGCTGCTATCCTGCGTGGCCGGCGCGGCGGGGTTGCTGATCGCGATGTGGAGTTCAGACCTCTTGATGAAGTCAATTCCCGAGGCGGTTAGAGGAACCGGCATCGAGGTTCCCACGCTGACTGCGCCGGCGTTTGGATTCACGCTCACGATCTCGGTGCTGGTTGGGCTGCTCTTCGGCCTGGTGCCCGCATTGCAAGGTTCAAGATTCAACCTGAATGAGTCGCTGCGCGAAGGCGGGCGGGCCGGGACAACGGGAGTCACTCGGCAACGCCTGCGCAATCTGTTGGCAGTGGCCGAAGTGGCGGTGTCGCTGGTTCTGCTGGTTGGCGCGGGACTGTTGGTGCAGAGCTTTTTGCGGCTGGTGCGATCGAACTCGGGTTTCCGCAGTAGTGGCATCTTAACGATGGAGCTTTCGCTTCCCGATAGCGGCTACGCGCAAGATCAACAGAAGGTGATCTTCTACAACCGTCTGCTTGCCAAGATTCACGCACTGCCAGGATTGACGCAAACGGCGCTGGTGTCGGCGCTCCCTTTGCAAGGCCACAGCAACTACAACAGCTTCAAAATCGAAGGGCGTCCGGAGGTGAAGTCGCTCCAAGACCTGCCTGTTGCGGACAAGCGGATGGTGAGCCTCGATTATTTCAGCCTGATGGGAATTCCGCTGCTGCGCGGGCGGGCATTCAGCGAAGCCGATAACGAAACCGGGCCAGGAGTTGCGATTATCGACGAGCAAACGGCCCGGCAATACTGGCCCACGAGCAATGCGATTGGCCAACGCATCCGCTATTTCAAAGGCCACGGAGAAGTGGATCGATGGCTCACGGTGGTAGGCGTGGTGGGAAGCGTGAAACAAAACCACATTGAAGAGCCAGCGAGTGGAAGCGTCTATGTGCCGCTGGTTCAATCGCCGTGGCCCTATATCGCGTTGACGGTGCGCGGCCCGGTGGGAGCCAACACGATTATGGATTCCCTCCGCGCGCTGGATCCTGATTTGCCGGTGGGCAAGGTGAGGACCATGGACGAAATCGTCGGTGAGGCCGCTGGGTTAGAGCGCTTTGCGGCACAAATGGTGGGCATCTTCGCGATGGCCGCATTGGCGCTGGCGGTGATTGGAGCCTACGGGGTGATCGCCTATTCGGTGGCGCAACGCACCCAGGAATTCGGCATTCGCTTGGCGCTGGGAGCCAGCCGCGCGGATATGCTCAGGCTGGTTCTGTGGCAGGGTCTGCTGCTCAGCGGGACAGGCATCGGGATCGGACTGATCGCGGCGATGAATGTGACGCGGCTGATGTCAGGGATGCTGTTTGAAGTGCGCCCCGGCGATCCGTTGGTGTACGGTGCAGCGGCATCGATTCTGGCGGCCGTCGCCATGCTGGCCTGTTATGTGCCGGCGCGCCGGGCGTCACGCGTGGATCCGATGGTGGCGTTGCGAGCGGAGTGACGATTTTCGCGGACTTGTTAGGTTACACTGCCGGTAGCAGCGGCGCGAAGTTCAGAATGGTTGTTCGGTTGCAATGCTACAGGCGCGATGTCCCTCCTATTTCAAGATCGTCGCGAGGCGGGCCGGGAACTGGCCGCGAAACTTACGAGTTACGCTCGGGATCCGAGCGTGCTGGTACTGGGGCTTCCGCGTGGCGGCGTGCCGGTTGCGTATGAAGTAGCGCGGGCGCTGCATGCTCCTCTCGATGTGTTTGTGGTGCGGAAACTGGGCGTACCCGGGCATCGTGAACTAGCGATGGGAGCGATCGCAAGCGGAGGCGTGCGGGTTCTCAATCCGGATGTAATCGACGGTTTGAGGATTCCTCCGGCGGCGGTAGAGGCCGTGGCCGCCAAGGAATTAGTGGAGTTGGAGCGGCAGCAACGGGCGTATCGGAGTGATGCGCCTTTTGCGGATATGGCGGGCCGGACCGTCATTGTTGTAGACGATGGTTTGGCCACCGGGTCCACAATGCGGGCGGCAGTGCGGGCGCTACGGCTGAGCGGTCCAAAACGCATCGTGATCGCCGTACCCGTGGCGGCGCGGGACACCGCAGACAGTTTGCGCGATGAAGCCGATGTCGTTTGCCTGACCGTGCCAGCCGAATTTCACGCGGTCAGCAACTGGTATGAAGATTTTTCGCAAACCAGCGACGAAGAGGTGCGCAGTTTGCTGGCGTCTCGGTCCCACGTGGCGTCGTCTTTGTGAAAGTTCGGGTAGCGGGGCTGGAAGGCGAATTGACAGTGCCGGAACCTGCGGCGGGAGCTGTGATCTTTGCGCACGGCAGCGGCAGTTCGCGGCGTAGCCCGCGGAATCGGCACGTCGCGGAGTTGCTCAACGAGGGCGGATTGGCGACGCTGCTGATCGACCTGCTCACTGAAGACGAGCAGGAAGTTGATCTGCAAACTGCGCAGCTTCGGTTCGACATTCCATTTCTGGCGGATCGGCTGGTGGTCATTGCGCAGTGGTTGAGTCACCAGCGCCAGGCAGCCGATTTGAAGCTCGGCTATTTTGGCGCCAGCACGGGAGCGGGCGCGGCGTTAGTGGCGGCAGCGGAGATTCCAGAACGCGTTCATGCTGTAGTTTCCCGGGGCGGACGGATCGATTTGGCCGGTGCTGCAACCGCAAAGGTGCGGGCGCCGACGCTGGCAATCGTGGGTGGCAACGATACTGTGGTGCTGGACTTGAATCGCAAAGCCTTGGCGCGGATGAATTGCGTGAAACGGTTGGAGTTGATTCCGGGCGCGGGACACTTGTTCGAGGAGCCCGGTACCCTGGAGCGGGTGGCCACGTTGGCGCGGGAGTGGTTCGCTGAAAAATTGCGTTAACGTTGTTGCGGGCCGCGCACGATGGCGGTTTCTTTGATGCGGGCCAACTCGCGGCGCGCGATAGCTGCCCAGGCGCTGCCCGGATCCAGGGCGAGGTACGCCTTCCAATGGCGCACGGCCTTCAGCGGCTGGCCCATGGATTGGTGGAGTAGCGCGATGTTGTAGTGCGCGTCGGCGTAGCGGGGATGAATGCGAATCGCGGCCACGTAATGCGTCAAGGCGGCGGGCCGGTCGCCACGCTCATCGTAAAGATTACCGAGATTGAAATGGGCAAGCGCGTACTCGGGGTCCACTTCCACGGCCTTGCGATAGTAGCTTTCGGCTTCCTTCCAAGCCTTGGCATTGAAATAGAGTGTTCCCAAGTTGACTAGGGCGCCAGCCGAAGTGGGATCGATTTCGGCGGCCTTGAGATACGCGGCGATGACCTCGTCAACGGGCGCACCTCGCTGTTCGAGATCGAGCCCTTTTTCAAACCAATGTTCCGCTTCACGGCGCGCTTTCACGGCTTGCGCGGCGGCGGACGCGGCTTCATTTTGCCCAGGGAAGGAGAGGAGCTTGGTGATCTCGGCGGCGTCGAAATCCAGGAGCAATTGCCCCGAGATCGGCTCCATTTTCTGGCCGGCGAATTGAACCTCGATTTTTTTGCCGTGCGAGTAGATCTTGAGCTCGCTGAGCGGGTTCTCCACACCGCGCAGATGTTTTCGAATGGCTTGGATGGCGTTGCGGATTTGCGCCGCCGGGACATGGTTCTTGCGCAGACCGACCAAAGTCCGGAGCGCCAGAATGTCGGAAAAGCTGAAGGAACCGCCGGCCGAGAGCAGATTCTGCTTTTCCCAGCTCTGAAGTTGACGCTTCGAGACGCCCAGCCGCCGGCGAACTTCTTCGCGCGAGTAGGCCTGCTGTGTTGCTGGAGCGGGCACGGTGAAAGTGTAACAGAGGGGGAGGGGGCGTGCCGGTTATCGGGCACCGCTTATCGGGCGAGCCGGTGCGGCGGTCCGAAGGTGGATCGTACGAGTTCCAAACCTTCCTCTTTATTGTGAATGCGAGCCTCCAACTGGGCGTCTTCGGCCAACTCCAGCATGCGCGAGAAGTCCGGACCGGGTGCATAACCGGCGGCGATTAAGTCATCTCCGTTGACCAACCGTACGGGCCGCAGCTCTTCAGGCGCCGACTGTTCGAACTTGGTCTTTGCGAATTCGTAATTGTCGAGATGGCCGTGACTGGACGAGCAATCGAGACGATGCAGTTCCAGGTGCTCGTCAAATCGATCCAGGCGCAGCATCCGCTTCAGCGTGCTCTCGCGCATTTTATGCACGTGCGAGAAACGCATGTGATTGGCGATCAGGGCGATCACCTGGTCGATCTCCGCGTTGGAGAGCCGCAGGCGATTCAAAATGTCGCGCGCGATTCGTTCTCCGAGTTCGACATGGCCATCGAATCGGATGCGGCCGGCGATGCGGAACGTGCCGGGTTTGCCGACGTCGTGCAGCAAGACGCCGAGAGCGAGTGCGGGGGATGGCGATTGCAAGCCTTCCAGCATGATGAGCGTGTGCGTCCACACGTCGCCTTCGGGATGAAACTCGGGTGGCTGCTCCACACCTTTCATAGCGGCCACCTCGGGCAATATGTCGCGGAGGAGTCCGGAGGTGTCGAGCAATTCGAACCCACGGCGCGCACCGCCTTCGGTGAGGATGCGGACCAGTTCGTCACGAATTCGCTCGGGGGAAACTCGCAGAATCTGCGCGTGCAGTTTCTGGATGGCGGCCATGGTGGCGGGATCGATCTCGAAGCCGAAGCGTGCCGCGAATCGCACGGCACGGAGCATCCGCAGATGATCTTCTTCGAAACGCTGCACGGGATCGCCGATGGCGCGGATGATGCCGGCACGTAGGTCAGATAGACCGCCGACGTAGTCGAGGATTTGGGAAGACAAGGGAGACGGGGAATTTAATGCTGACGGGTCGAGCAACAGTGCGTTGATGGTGAAGTCGCGGCGCAGTACATCTTGCTTGGGATCTGTTTCAAACGTAACGCCCTCGGGATGGCGACCGTCGGCATAGGCGTGATCGCTGCGGAAAGTCGCGATTTCGACACTGTCTACGAGTACTACGCCGAACTGCGCGCCCACCAGTTGGGCCTTCGGAAACAAGCGTAATAATTGCTCCGGGCGGGCCTCCGTTGCGATATCATAGTCCTTCGGTTCGCGCCCCAAAACCAAGTCGCGCACGCAGCCGCCGACCAGCCAGGCCTGGAAGCCTCGTGTGCGTAGCTTCGCCGCGATCTCGATTGCCCCAGTACGGCTCATAGGGTCAGGCTCATAGAATCATCGTAAGATAGAACATTCGGCTCAAGTAAAATAAGCATGGGAACAGGCCCAATCATGTCCGCAGGTGTAGGCAAGACGTCATCGACCACCGCCAAGGTCGTAGTTGCCACCACCGTCGCTCTTTCCTTCATCAGCTTTTGGCGCGGCGCATCCATCGTACTGGCCGATTTAGCCTCGTCAGCATTTTATGCCGGCGGCATCGCCGAGACGGCCGTCGGACCAGCGGCTCCCTGGTTTGTGCTCGGGGTGATGCTCTTCAGTTTTGCTGTTCGCTCGGTCTACATGGAAAGCTGCAGCATGTTCGTGCGCGGCGGCGTGTACATCGTGGTGAAGGACAGCATGGGGCCGTTCGTGGCGCGGCTGTCGGTGTCGTCGCTGGTGTTCGATTACATTCTCACGGGACCCATTAGCGTGGTGAGCGCTGGCCAATATCTGGGCCACTTGCTGGATGAAATCGCGAAGATGCTTGGCCAGTCGTTCCCGTTCAATGTGAACTATTTTTCGGCGTTCTTCGCGGTGATCGTGACCGTGTACTTCTGGTGGCAGAACACCAAAGGGATGCACGAATCGAGCGGCAAGGCGCTGCGCATTATGCAGATCACCACTGTAATGGTGGTGGCGTTATTGATCTGGTGTCCGCTAACCATCATTCTGCGGGGGCACATCACGCTGCCGCCCGCGCCGCTCCCGCGCAATTTGCAATTCGGCGACGAATCGCTGGGCTGGTTCAAGGGCACGATTTTCCCCAGTGTTGGGGCGATTGCTTTGATGATCGCGATCGGGCACTCGCTGCTTTCCATGAGCGGTTTCGAGACGCTGGCGCAGGTGTATCGGGAAATCGCATATCCGAAGATGAAGAATCTGAAGATTACTGCGAACATCGTGTGCTGGTACGCGGTGATCTGCACGGGCGTGATTACGGTGTTCGCAGGGATGATCATCAGCCCTTCCGACATCAAAAACCTCTTTTCCGACGATCTGCTGGGCGGCTTGGCGATGCGCCTGGTGGGGCCTGAACTGCTGAAGCTGGCGTTCCACATTTTCGTTGTGATCGTGGGTGTGCTGATTCTGTCGGGTGCGGTGAACACGTCCATCATCGGCGCCAACGGTGTTTTGAATCGGGTGGCGGAAGACGGCGTTTTGCTCGATTGGTTCCGCAAGCCTCACAAGCGGTTCGGCACCACCTACCGCATCGTGAACATGATCGCGCTGCTGCAAATCCTCACGATCCTCATGAGCCGCGGCGACGTTTATCTGCTGGGTGAAGCGTACGCGTTCGGCGTGGTGTGGAGCTTCTTCCTGAAGTCGGCCGGCGTGCTGGCGCTGCGCTACCAAAGGCACGATCAGGAATACAAGTTCCCGTTCAATTTTCGGATCGGCGGCGTCGAGATTCCGGTGGGGCTCGGCGTTACGACACTGATCCTGGGTTTCGTCGCGATCGCGAATCTGTTCTCGAAGAAATACGCGACCATTTACGGCGTGGGCTTCACGCTGATCGTGTTCGCCGTGTTCACGCTTTCCGAGCACATCAACTCGAAGAAGCGCAAGCTGTCCGCCGACCACAAACCGCTGGAAGAGTTCAACCTGGATCACCAGCCGCAAGTGAACGCCGCGACATTGCACGCGCGTCCGGCCTGCGTTCTAGTGGCGGTGCGCGATTACCACAACATGGAGCATCTCAAGAAGGTGCTCGAAAAGATCAATTTGCGACGCCACGATATTGTGGTGATGACGGTCCGCACCATTTCGACTGGCGCGGGCGAGTACGATCTTTCCGACGAACAGATCTTCAGCGACTACGAGAAGGAACTGTTCAGCCACGTAGTGGAGATGGCCGAGAAGGAAGGCAAACCGGTGGAGTTGCTGGTGGTGCCGGCCGTGAATCCTTTTGACGCGGTTGTACAGACTGCGTCCAGGCTCAAGGCGTCGCGTCTGGTGACTGGCGTGTCCCCAAAGATGCCGTCCGAAGAGCTTGCGCGGCAGATCGGGTTAGCGTGGGAAAGCCAGCCGGAGCCACGCCACGCGTTTTCGTTGGAAGTGATCAGCAAAGACCGGCCGTCGATGTACGTGAACCTGGGGCCGCACCCTCCGCGGCTTTGGCCGGAAGATGTCGACCGCTTGCACGATCTGTGGTTGCGGCTGTGCGACTGCGAAGGCGTCGGATCGAAGTTGCATCATCGCGACATCGTTGGGCTGGCGCTGCGCCGTCTGGAAAAAGATCTAACCGATGGCAAGCGGGATCAGGTGATGACCGATCTGGACCACGAACTGCGCAAGGACTGAGGCGTGCGTGGCTGCGCGCTCCCGGAGCTGGTAATGGCTCCTGTATACTCAGATTTTCATTATGCGCGCACCTACATTACTCACTTTGGCTTTGTTCGCCGGCTCTCTGTGGTCCGCCGAGATTCCGCGTCCCGCTCCCGATCTCGCCATTCCGCTGCCCGACGGCAAGCAGGTGAAGATCAGCGATTATCGCGGCAAGGTGCTGTGTCTGGTTTTCATCCTCACCACCTGCCCGCACTGCCAGAAGACCACGCAATTGCTGGAAGGCATTTATAAGGACCTCGGGCCCAAAGGCATGGAGGTGGTGGAAGCCGCGCTCAATACGAACCCGGACATTCCCGGATTTGTCGCGCAGTACAAGGTGCCATTTCCGGTGGGGACAGCGGGTGTGTTGTCGGCGGTGGACTACATCCAGTGGCCGAAAGACCGGCGACCGCTGGTTCCGTTTGTGGTGTTCATCGATCGGAAGGGTGTGATTCGAGCGCAATACACCGGAGTTGACGAAGCGTTCTTCGACGATCAGCAGGAGCAGCACATGCGTGATGAACTGCAGAAGCTGCTGAACGATGGGGCGCCCGCCAAATCGAAGCCGGCGCACAAATCCGGGAGTTGAGCCGCAGCAGTTTGACCCAAATCGTCGCCCATCGGGGTGCATCGCGAGAAGCGCCCGAAAACACGCTGGCCGCGTTTGCCAAGGCGATCGAGATCGGCGCCGATATGATCGAATTCGACCTGCGGCGCGCGCCGGATGGAAGGCTTGTGATTTCACACGATCCGGTGCGAGGGGCTGGGTTGGACCTGCCTACATTCGAAGACACGCTGCGCCTGACGCGAGGCCGGATCAAACTCGATGTGGAACTGAAGGAGCTCGGTTGCGAGCGGGATGCCGTTGATCTGATGCTCCGGTATTTTCCTCTGACCGACTTTTGTGTCACCTCATTTCTGACGCCGGCCATTCGCGAGATTCGCTCGATCCATCCAGGGATTCGAACCGGGCTGATCTTCGCGATGTGGGGCGATGGCGTGGTCACGTCGGACGCCGATATTCTCGTCGCGCATTACCGCTTGGCCAAAAAAGCCGAGGAGATCGGAAAGCCGTTGTTCGTTTGGACAGTGGACAATCCAGTGCTCACGCGCAGGCTTTTGAAGCGGCCGCTGGTGGAAGCGATCGTTACTAATGATCCGAGGAAGGCGCTCAAGTTGCGCTCGGAGGCCTCCCATTGAACCAGCGCGGCTCGCCTGTTATCCTTTCTTAGATCACGCAAAACGGGCACCAAACGCCTTTGCGCTAGTTCGCACAATGTCTGCCAATGAAACCGCTGCTCGCGTTCTGGACGGAAAATGGGTGCGCGACCAGATCCTGGGCGAGTTGAAGCCGCGCGTTCAGAAGCTCACCGCCGCGCACCGCCCGCCCGGGCTGGCCGTGATCCTGGTGGGCAACGATCCGGGTTCGGAAATCTATGTCCGTCTCAAGATCAAGACCTGCGGGGAGCTTGGAATCTACAGCGAGAAAATCACGCCGCCGGAAACGATCACGACCGGCGATCTGCTGGGGATCATCGAGGGCTTGAACCAGCGGCCCGAAATCGACGGCATTCTGGTTCAAACGCCTCTGCCTCCGCACGTGGATAAAGACCGGGTTCTGCGCGCCATGAGCCCTGACAAAGACGTGGATGGGTTCCATCCGCTGAACGTCGGCGCGTTGGTGGAAAACATTCCAGGGCCGCGCGCCTGCACGCCGGTCGGAATCATGGAAATGTTGCGGCGCTACGACATTCCCGTGGCCGGGCGCAAAGCCGTAGTGGTTGGCCGCAGCGATATCGTGGGAAAACCGATGGCATTGCTCCTGCTGCACGCCAACGCGACCGTGACCATTTGCCACTCTCATACGTCGAATCTGGCGGAGGAGTGCAAACGCGCCGACGTCCTGGTGGCAGCTATCGGCCGCGCGGGCCTGCTCACGCGCGAGCATATCAAGCCGGGCGCGACGGTGATCGATGTAGGGATGAATCGCAAGCCGGACGGAAAAGTGGTGGGCGATGTGAATCCGGAAGACGCCAAGGCGCTCGCTAGTGCTTATACGCCGGTGCCGGGCGGTGTGGGGCCGTTGACGATCGCTATGCTGATGGCGAACACCGTGGAGATTGCGGAGCATCGACTGGGCTTGTCACGATCGGGCGCCGCCTAGGGCCTATGCTTCGCGTGGGGTTGACCGGCGGTCTGGCGTCGGGGAAAAGTTTTGTGGGCCACGCGCTGGCCGAGCTGGGATGCTATCTCATCGAAGCCGATAAACTGGGCCATGAAGTGATGCAGCAGGGCGCCGAGGCATACGACGCCATCGTGCAGGAATTTGGAGGCGGCATCCTCGATCCGAACGGCCAGATCGATCGCCGCAAGCTAAGCGCGCTGGTTTGGGACCATCCTGAGCGCCTCGAAAAGCTCAATAGCTTCGTGCATCCCGCGGTATGGGCGCGCGAAGAACGGCGCATGGACGAGATCGCCCAGGCCGATCCCCATGCGATCGCAGTTGTGGAGGCGGCGATTCTGGTCGAAACTGGTAGTTATAAGCGTTTTGACAAGCTGATTGTCGTGACCTGTACCGCGGAGCAACAAATGGAACGCGCGATGAAGCGGGGTTCGTATAGTAAAGAGGAGGTGCTGTCGCGGATCAGCCGGCAGTTGCCTCTCGCCGATAAGGTGCGCGTGGCCGATTACGTGATTGATACGTCCGGCTCGAAGGAAAGCACGCTCGAACAGGTGCGGGCCGTGTACGAAACGCTGCGGAGTTTATCAGTATGAAATTGCGAGTTTTTGTCATCACCGCTTTGCTCGTGAGCGGATTTTTGTTCGTGACCACCAAGACCGACTGGGGACAGCGCCGTCTCTCGAACTCAGCGAACGGGGGGCCGCTATGGTCCGGGCCTTCGGAAGCGCACGCCACCAGCTTAAGCGCCGATGAAAACAACAACATCGATATTTACAAAAACGCGCACACCGCAACGGTAAATATCACGAGCACGATCTACCGGCGGACGATTTTCTTTGAAGTTTATCCATCCAAGGACCAGGGTTCGGGGTTCTTGATTAGTCAGGACGGCAAGATCCTGACCAACAGCCACGTGGTTGCCAACGAGCGGCAGCTTGAGGTCACGCTGCCCGATCAATCGCGCTATAAAGCCACACTGTTGAGCCGCGATGAAGCCAACGACGTGGCGCTGTTGCAAATTCAGCCACGCGGCAAGCTGCCCACGCTGCGTTTGGGCGATTCCGACGGATTGCAGGTTGGGCAGAAAGTGCTCGCCATTGGAAATCCATTTGGACTCGAGGGCACGTTGACGGTTGGCATCGTGAGTTCGCTTGGGCGCAGCATTCGCGGCGAGAACGAGCGTACGCTCGAGGGCTTGATCCAAACCGACGCCGCTATCAATCCCGGCAATAGCGGTGGACCGCTGCTGGATTCCGCAGGCAATGTGGTTGGCATCAACACGGCGATTCTGGGGCCGAACGGCAACATCGGCATCGGATTCGCGATGCCTATCAATCGCGCCAAACTGATGCTCGACGACTTCCAGGCGGGCCGGAAGCGCCCGAAGCTCGGTGTCTCGGTTGTGCCGATTTCAGGTGACTACGCTGACGCCCTGAGTTTGCCTACACAGGGCGGATTGCTCATTCAGGAAGTGGACGCGGATTCAGCGGCGGCTCGCGCGGGCTTGAGGGGCGGCCGGCAGGAAGTGCAGATCGGCAATGCGCAGGTACTGGTGGGAGGCGATCTAATTATGTCGATCGACGGCCAGCCGGTGGAGCGCGACGATGCGATTAGCCGAGCTCTCGCGAAGAAGCGCACTGGCGATACGCTGGAGCTGACCATTTTCCGGAATGGCCGTACGATCAACGTGCGCATTAAGCTGGGCGAAGAGGGCGCGATCTAGCCGGCGCTTCCCATGGCATCCGCTGAATTGCCGTTCGCGGCGATGATCCAGCGTCTGCGAAAGAAGTACGGCCGTCCCAAGCCGCCTCCATCGAACGATCCTCTGGAGTTGGTTTTCTGGGAGAATGCGGCTTATCTTCTCAGCGATGAGCGCCGCCAAGAGGTCTTCGACCTGCTGCGGGAACGCGTCGGTTTGAAACCGCGCGATATTCTATCTGCCAAGCCAGCGACGCTGTCTGAAATCGCGAAGTTGGGTGGAATGCGGCCCGAGGTTCGCGTGGAGCGCTGGCTCCGAATCGCGCATATCGTGGCTACGGAATTCGGTGGCGATCTGGACGGCGTGCTACGCCTTCCTCTCCCGCAAGGCAAGAAAGCATTGCAGAGGTTTCCGTGCATCGGCGAGCCGGGCGCCGAAAAAATTTTGCTGTTCTCGAAGAGCCATGCAGTTCTTAGCCTCGATTCAAATGGGCTTCGCGTGCTGCTGCGGTTCGGATACGGGCAAGAGCAAAAGAACTATTCGGCGACGTATCGGTCGGTTCGGGAGGCAATCGCGGGCGAGATTCCGGACAAGTGCGCGCCCCTCATCGAAGCTCACCAGCTGCTGCGTCAGCACGGCATGGAACACTGCAAGTATTCGGCGCCTATCTGCCGCGAATGTCCGCTGACGGACGCCTGCCGGTATTATCAGAGTCACTCGCTGGGTTGAAACGCATACCGGAAACTGTTGGCCGCCATTTCCTCAGCCGGCAATCCGAACATTTTCTCGGCTAATTCATACTCCCGATCGAGTGTCGTCTGAAAAAACGCAGGATCGTCGGTATGGATCGTGATTGGCACGCCGGCCTGATACAACTCGCGTACCGGATGCACGTCCAACGACGTCACCGCGCCCGTGCACACGTTGCTCGATATGCAGACTTCGAGCGGGACATTGTCGTCACGCAGACGCGCCATCAGCGCCGGATCCTTCGCCGCGGCTATCCCATGCCCGATTCGTTCGGCCCCGATCGCGAGCGCGGCCCAGATGGACCCCGGACCATCGGTCTCACCTGCGTGGCAGACCAGGCGCAGGCCGCCGTCGCGGGCGTAAGCAAACACGTCGCGAAACCAATGTGCAGGGCCCCGCACTTCGTCGCCCCCGATTCCGTATGCGATGGCCCCTGCATCACGGCGCGAGACGGCAAACTCCGCCACCTCCATGCCTTTCTCCGGACCGAACTGACGGATCGCATCCAATATCCAGCGGGTCTTCACGGGCGACCGTTCAGATTCGCGCCATACCGCGTCATAAACGGCGGCCAAATCCTGCTGTTTCCACAGCACCACTCCAGCCGACAAAGTAACTTCGGCGTAAGTCACCTCCTGGGCCGCGAGTGAGTCGAGTAAGTGGCGCGTCGCCAGGGCATAATGCTCCGGCTTTTCCAGTTTCTGACTTACCCAGATGTAACCTCGAAGAAACTCAGGGAACGAGCCGCATTTCAAATTGGCCTCGATCTCCGCGCGCGTTAGCGATGGGTCGATCGCCATCAACGTTTCCGGCCCGATGGAGCCTTCCAGATGAACATGCAACTCGGCCTTCTTCATTGATCGAAACCTGTCGCTCACTTCTGCATCCTTACATCCCTCTGCCATAATAACTGTGCATGACTCCGCAAGAACTCGAAGCCATCCTCAACGGCACGCACGGCGACCCTTTTCACGTGCTGGGACCCCATCAGACCGACGAGGGTTGGGAAGTACGCGCCTTCCTTCCACAAGCCATGGACGCGGCTGTCCGCGCCGGCGGCGCGATGAATCCTATGTGGAAGGCGAGCTCGGAAGGTTTGTTCACGGTCAGGCTGGGGCACGATCCGGGGAATTACACGATCGATCTGACTCTGTGGAACGGGTCGCATCAGGAAATTGAGGATCCCTATCGGTTCCCGCGTCTGATCTCAGACTTTGACCTGCACATCCACGGCGAGGGTACGCAGTACGAGAGCTATCGCACGATGGGGGCGCATATCGTGGAGTGCCTGGGTGTGTGGGGTGTCCGCTTTGCTGTGTGGGCGCCGAACGCGGAAGTTGTCAGCGTGGTGGGCGATTTCAACGAGTGGGATGAGCGGCGGCATCCCATGCGCAAGCGTTCCGGCGGCGTGTGGGAGATTTTCCTGCCTGGCGTGGCAGCGGGCACGAACTACAAATATTCCGTCCGGGCGCCCGCGAGCGGATTTCGGCAGCAGAAGGCGGATCCGTACGGATTCTTCATGGAGGTTCCACCGCAGTCGGCGTCCATCGTGTGCGATCTTTCGTACCAGTGGAATGATCAGGGCTGGATGGATGCGCGTGCTCACAAGGATCACTTGAAGGAGCCCCTCTCGATTTACGAAGTGCATCTGGGTTCCTGGTTGCGCGGTCCAAACAACTCCTATCTGAGTTATCGCGAATTGGCCGACAAATTGGTGGAATATGCGGTGCGTCTAGGTTACACGCACCTGGAATTGCTGCCGGTGATGGAACATCCGTTGGCCGTGTCGTGGGGTTACCAAGTGGTTGGCTACTACGCGCCCACGTCGCGTTTCGGATCGCCGCACGACTTTATGTATTTCGTCGACCGTTGTCACCAGGCCGGGATCGGCGTGATCGTCGATTGGGTGCCAGGGCATTTTCCGAAGGATGCGCACGGTCTGGCGAAGTTCGATGGAACGGCACTTTACGAACACGCCGATCCGCGCAAGGGCGAGCACAAGGAGTGGGGGACGCTGATCTTCAACTACGGCCGCAACGAAGTCCGCACGTTTCTGATTTCGAACGCGCTGTTTTGGCTGAAGGTGTATCACATCGATGGATTGCGGGTGGATGCCGTGGCGTCCATGTTGTATCTGGATTACTCGCGCCAGCCCGGCGAGTGGATCCCCAACATGTACGGCGGCAACGAGAATCTGGAGGCTGTGGATTTCCTGCGCCGCTTCAACGAACTTGCGCATCAGGTTCCCGGTGCGATGACGGCGGCTGAAGAATCCACCGCGTTCACTGGCGTCTCGAGGCCGACCTACTTAAATGGCCTGGGCTTCACCATGAAGTGGAACATGGGCTGGATGCACGACATGCTGGATTACTTCAGTAAGGATCCCGTGCATCGCAAGTATCATCACAACACCATCACCTTCAGCATGTTGTACGCGTTCACGGAGAACTTCATTCTTCCCATCTCGCACGATGAAGTCGTCCATGGCAAGAACGCGCTGTTGAGTAAAATGCCGGGCGATATGTGGCAGAAATTCGCGAACGTGCGCGCATTTCTCGCTTATATGTATGGGCATCCGGGAAAGAAATTACTGTTTATGGGATCGGAAATCGGCGTCTGGGACGAATGGTATTCCGAGCAAGGGCTGCCCTGGGAGCTGCTGCACTACGATTTTCATCGCAAGCTGCAGGCTTTGGTCGGCGAGTTGAATCGCTTGTACCGCGCGTATCCGGCTTATCACGAAGTCGACTTCCATTGGGCCGGATTCCAATGGGTGGATTTGGGGGATGTAGACGGCTCCACGATCTCGTTTATTCGCCGCCCGCAAGACGGCAAGCCGTTTCTACTGTTCGTGTGCAATTTTACGCCTGTGCCACGCATGAACTATCGCGTGGGCGTTCCCGATCCGGGCACTTATCGCGAAATTCTGAACACCGATTCGGAATTGTGGGGCGGGAGCAACCTGGGCAACGGCGGATATGTCGGGTCGGAGCCGATTTCCTACAATCATCACTACCACAGCTTGTCGATTACGCTGCCGCCGCTCGCGGTGGTGGTTTTCGAGTCGCCGACTTAGGCCAAGTTACAATCGGGATTGGAAAATCCTGACGCAATCATCATTGGGGCCGGGCACAACGGCCTAGTCTGCGCCGCATATCTCGCCCTAGCTGGCCGCCGCGTGCTGGTTCTCGAACGCCGCGAGTTAGTGGGCGGATGCGCCGTTACTGAAGAGATCTGGCCCGGTTACAAGGTCTCAACCGCCGCGTACCTCACCAGCCTGTTGCAGGAGCGCGTGATTCGCGATCTCGAACTCGAGCGCTTCGGCTATCGCGTGGATGCGAAGGACCCGGCGTTCTTCTCGCCATTTCCCGATGGCCGCCATCTTTTCATGTGGCAGGATCGCGAGAAGACGCTGGCTGAAATCGCGAAATTCTCACGGCACGATGCGGAAGTGTTCCCGGCCTACGAAGACCATCTGGAGCGCCTTTCGCAAGTTGTCGAAAGCCTCCTGCTCACCACGCCGCCCGAGTTTCCGCCGCAAGGGCTGGGCGATTTCGTCGATTACTTGAAGCTTGCAGCTAGGATGCGCGGCCTCAGCTCGAAAGAGATCGTGGGGCTGGTGAAGATCTTCACGCAAAGCGCCGTCGAGTTCCTGGACGAATGGTTCGAGTCGGGCGAAATCAAAGTCACGCTCGCGACCGACGGCGTGATCGGAGCAAACGGCGGTCCACGATCGCCAGGGACTGCGTACATCCTGCTACATCACGTGATGGGGAGCGTGGGCGGTCATCGTGGACTGTGGGGCTTCGTGCGAGGCGGCATGGGCGCGGTTTCGAACGCGATCGCAGCGTCGGCCAAGAGCCGTGGCGTCGAGATTCGCACGAATGCGAGTGTCGCGCATATCAAGATCGCGAACGGCCGCGCGCGCGGTGTGGTGCTGGAGGGCGGGGAAGAGATCGACGCCTCGCTCGTGATCAGCAACCTGACGCCGCAGCTGACGTTCTTGCATTTGATCGAGCCGCGCGATCTGCCATCGGACTTTCTCGGCGCCATCCGCAAGTACCGCAGCGAGGGCACGTCGTGCAAGATTAACCTGGCGTTGAGCGGCCTGCCGAATTTCCGCGCTTTGCCCGGTGCGGAGGGCCCGCAGCATCGCGCCACCATGCACATTTGTCCATCGCTGGAATATGTGGAACGGGCCTGGGACGATGCCAAGTATGGCCGCCCGTCGCAATCGCCGCTGCTGGAATTGACCGTGCCGACAATGTATGACCCCTCGCTAGCGCCCGCCGGTAAACACATTATGGGCATCTTTATTCAATACGCGCCTTACACTCTGCGCGATGGCAATTGGGACGAACTGCGCGAGCCATTCGCGTATCGAGCGTTCGATCTGATCGAAGAATACGCACCCGGGTTTCGCGATCTCATCATCGACAAGCAGGTGCTGACGCCGCTCGATTTGGAGCGCCGATTTGGGCTGACGGGCGGCAACATCTTTCACGGCGAGATGAGTTTGGATCAGATGTTCGTGATGCGGCCGGTGGCGGGCAGCGCGAGATACAAGACGCCCGTTCATGGCCTGTATTTATGCGGGTCCGGAACGCATCCGGGCGGGGGAGTAATGGGCGCGCCGGGGTACAACGCGGCGCACCAGATCCTTAAGGATTAGAGCTTCGCCGGGCCTTCCAGGCTGCGCCACAAATACCACATCGCCACCGAACTATACGGCCGCCAGGTGACGGCGATTTCCTCAATCTGCTCGGGACGCGGCAGCTCCTCCAATTGGTACGCCTTGCGGATCGCATTGCGAACTCCTAGGTCGCCGGTCGCCAGAATATCCGGGCGGCGCAGGGCGAAGATCAGGAACATGTGCGCGGTCCAGACGCCGATGCCTTTCACCTGGGTCAGGTGCTCGATCACTTCGGCATCCGGCAGGTCCGGCAGCGTCTCGAACTTGACGTGGCCCTTCAGAGTTTTTCGCGCCAGATCGCGAATATAGGCGGTTTTCTGCTTGGAGAGCCCGGCCTTTCGCATGCGAACGGGAGTGAGTTTGAGAATCGCTTCCGGTGTCACCTTGCCGCCCGGCAGCATAGCGATCAGCCGTCCCAGGATGACGTCCGCCACCCGGCCGCTGAGCTGTTGGTTGACAATGGATGTGACGAGCGTACCGAAGCCAGGTTCGCTATGCTCAATTTTATAGGTCCCGACGCGTTCGATGATCGCGCGCATTACGGGATCGGATTTCTTGAGGTGGATAATGGCTTTACGCATTGGAACTAGATTTCAGAGCCGCGCATCTATCAATAATACTTCCATGCGCAATATTAATCCCATGCGGACCATCGCTTTGCTCGCCGTTTCCACGATCCTTGCGCCCGTGCTTGTTTCGGCGCAGGACGACACCACGCTGAAAGTGGAAGTGAACCTCGTCAACATTCTCTTCAATGTTCGCGACAAGAAGGGCGGGCTGGTCGGCAATCTGAGCAAGGACGACTTCAAGATTTTTGAGGACGGCAAGGAGCAGCAGGTCAAGTATTTCAACCGTGAGACCGATTTGCCGCTGACCATCGGGCTGCTCATCGACGTCAGCGCCAGCCAGATGAACCTGATTGATATCGAGAAGAACGCCGCCTATCAATTCTTCGGTTCCGTGCTGCGCAAGCAGGATCTGGCGTTTCTGATCAGTTTTGGCGAGGATTCGGAGTTGCTTCAGGATTACACGAATTCGCCTAAGCTGCTGCGCGCCGGGCTGGAAGATCTGCACGTAAGCTCGGGTGTCGGCGGGTTTGGACCGGGGCCGGTGCCGACGATTTCGCAGCCCCGCGGCACGGTTTTGTACGACGCCGTCTATGTGGCGTCCGCCGATCAGCTGAAGGGACAAGTGGGGCGTAAGGTTCTGGTGCTCATCACCGACGGTGAGGACGAGGGCAGCAAGTACAAGATCACCCAGGCCATTGAAGCCGCCCAGAAGGCTGACGCGATCGTCTACGGTTTCTATTACGTGGACCGCGGCTTCTACATGTCGCACGGCATGGTCTTCGCGGGCGGTAGCGACGCGGCGCTGCGCCAGATGTCGGAAGATACCGGTGGCCACGTGTTCCATGTCGATCGGAGGATGACGCTGCAGCAGGCCTTCGACGAACTGCAAGACGAAATGCGCAGCCAATATGCGATCGGCTACACGCCGGCCAATCCGGCGAAAGATGGGACTTTCCGCAAGATCGAGATCAAGACCGGCAATAAGGACTGGAAGGTCCAGGCCCGCAAAGGCTACTACGCCATCAAGGGTGAAAACTGATCGAAGCCCGAAAACAAAATGACCTGGCGCAGGGTTTTCTGATCCGCAAAGGCGCGGCCAGCGAGGCCGGGACAGTGGTAGCTCACCGTCGTGCGATGTTCCGTGAAATGGGATATCAGGACGAGCAGGCTCTCGACAAAATGTGCGTCGCGTTTGAGCCGTGGCTGGCCGGCAGGATGGAAACCGGCGAGTATCTGGCGTGGTTTGCGGTAAGCGCGGACGGCGCTGTGGCCGCGGGTCTGGGGCTCTGGCTAATGGACTGGCCCCCGCACATGATCGGCCCGGGCGCGCGGCGGGGCAACATCCTGAATGTTTATACGGAGCCGCACAGCCGGCGGCTGGGCTTGGCGCGCACGCTTATGGAGACGGCGCTCGGCTGGTGCCGAGACAATGGCATTCGCGCGGTGATTCTGCACGCCAGTAATGAAGGCCGGGCGCTTTACGAAGCGCTGGGCTTCAAATCGACGAACGAGATGCGTTTGGAGATCCGCTGAAGCGGAAGCGCCGGCATGCCACCGCAGACAGCAGAAGTCCAGCCACCA
>DATHMO010000076.1:0-17068 GCA_035486995.1 Bryobacteraceae bacterium | reverse complement strand
AACACGCATCGTCCGGAACCACTCTGGACTCACCGCCTCAATATCAACGAACGGTCGCTGCGCCAGAGGCACGTTGGGCTGGCCTTCCGGCAACACCGGCGTAATTCGCTTCCAGCTCAGCGGCAGCGCGGCCGATATCGCGGCGTTGCGCACACCGGGCAGCACGGAAACGCGGCGCAACAGTTCGTCAAAAAATGCAGTCTGCTGCGCTGGCTTTGCGTATTTCACGGTAGGCAGCGAAATATTCATCGTGAGCACGTTGTGAGCGTCAAAGCCAGGGTCGACGGCGACCAGCCGTCCGAAACTGCGCAGCAGCAGTCCTGCGCCGATGAGCAGCAGCAACGAAAGCGCCACCTGTCCCACCACCAGTAAGCTCTTGATTTGCGTCCGCGCCTGGCCGGTTGACGTCCCGCGGCCCTCATCGCGCAGCGACGTTTCCACATCCAGCCTCGCAAGCTGAAGTGCGGGAAACGTCCCGAAGAAAATTCCTGCGAGCAGCGAACTGATGAGCGTAAACAACAGCACGCGCGTGTCGATTCCGATCGGAATCCCCTGGGGAACTTGGCTTGCTCCCCAAGTGACGAGCGCGCGCGTCCCCACCCAACTCAGCCCTACACCGAGGACGCCGGCAGCCAGCGCCAGCAGCAGACTCTCGGCCAGCAGTTGCCGGACAATCACGCCGCGGCTTGCTCCCAGCGCCGTGCGAACCGCTATTTCCCTTCGGCGGGCCAGCGCGCGCGAAAGCAGCAGGCTCGCGACGTTGGCGCAAGCAATCAGCAGCACAACGGCCACTGAACCGAAGAGGATCAACACCTTTTCGCGCACGTCGGCCACTACCAGATTGCGCAAAGGCTCGGCCGTCATTTCCACAGCGGGATCGGAGTCGGGCGCCGCGGGATTCTCCTCACGGTAGCGGCGATTCAACACGCCAAGCTCGGCGTTCGCGCTCTCAATCGATGCTCCCGGCCGCAGTCGCGCCAACATGCTGAGATAGCCGACGCCCATTCGCAGCCGCTGCGGAGTCATGAGGGAATACTCGAAGTAACGCGGTGTCCAGATGTCCGTCAGGCCCACGAAAGGGAACTGAACGCCAGCCGGCAGTACGCCGACGATGGTGTGCGGAGTGGTGTCGAGCGCGATCGTTTGCCCGATGATGTTGCGATCCCGACCGAAGCGGCTGCGCCACATGGCATCGCTGATGATCACCACGGGCTTACCTTCCGGCCGGCCTTCGTCTTCAATGAACGTGCGCCCAAGCTGAGGCTGTATCGCGAGCACCGAGAAGAAATTGGCCGAAACGCGCGCCACCTGCGCCTGCAGCGGTTCGCCGTGCCCCGTCACATTTAGGTTGTCGTTGGCCCACACCGCCACCGACTGGAACGATCGATCGCGGTCCCGCACCAGCTCATATCGGAGCAGCGTGCTGCCGAAATCCTTGGACCTGTCCTTCGCCCCCACGCTCACCAGTTGCTCCGGATCATGGTAAGGAAACGGCCGCAGCAGAAGAGCGTTGGTCACGGTGAAAATCGCCGTGTTTGCTCCAATTCCGACGGCCAGAATCACAATCGCCGCGAGCGAGAATCCGAGATTCTTGCTCAGCATGCGAGCGCCGAAATGAAGATCCCGCAGGAAAGCTTGCATCGCCCTAAAGGGAACCGAGCCCCAATTTGTTCTCGAGAGCGGTGAAGTGCGCATCGAAGCGAATCTGATCGAACGCTGGATCGTACTTGATATACAGAACCTGCCCTTCCTTCGCAGCTGCCGATTTTTCAAGATACGCCACCGCCTGCTCCCGGTCCCCGAGATATGCGTAACCGATCGCCAATTGGTAAGGAGAGACGAAGCCTGCACCCTTTCCGGTAGCCGCTTCCTGAAGATATTTACGCGCCATCGCCGGCTGCTGCCTGCAGGCGCTGATCATCGCAAGACCAAACGTCGTCACGGGTCCTTGCATCGCATGCGCGCTCCAGCCAAAATTGTCGGCCGTCGCTGGGCAATCGTGCCGCATCGCGCCAATCAATCCCAAAAGAAGGTGGGCGTCCAACGCGTTCGGACGGCGATCCAGGATTCCGTGCAGCAACTGCTCCGCCTTCCCATAGTTCCGTTCGAGCAAATAGGCCATCACTTCATTAGTGCGCGGTCCCATCCCGAGCGGATCCAGATCCTGAGCGATCCGAAACTCGCGGTGAGCTTCCTCAAAACGCCCGCGCGTCGCCAGCGCCCATCCATAGTAAGAGCGCGTTGTGGATTGCGCCCCGTCATGGATGGCGCTCTGAAATTGCTGCTCCGCCAGCGGCCAATTCCAATCCCAAACATAAATCAACTGGGCGATCTGTCCGTGAGCCTCAGCGTTGTGCGGATCAAGATCGATCGCTTTTTCGAGAGCCGCTTTGGCGTTCTTCTGGCCTTCCTCCGGTGCTTCGGCGGTCAGATGGACCAGCGAAATGTGCGCCCGCGCAATCCCGATGTATGCACTGCCGTACATGGGATCTTTTGCCAGTGCCGATTGCAGCAGCCCGATCGCCTTGCGGCACGAATCGGCCGTTTGGAACGAATACTGATACATTCCCTGCAGGTAAAGATCGTGCGCCTCTGCATTGGCCGTCGCACTGGCGAGCTCCGGCAGCGACTGGCCCTTGGCTCGAATCGCAGTCGCGATGGCGCGCGCAATCTCGTCCTCGAGCGCCATGGTGTCTCCCGAACGCGCCTCAAACTCGCGTGACCAGATGTGATATCCATTCGAGGCGCGATTCAGTTGCGCGGTAACGCGCAGCCGGTCCCCCTGGCGATCGATACTTCCCTCCAGCACCGCATCCACGTCCAGCAGCCGGCCGACTTCACGCACGTCGATGCCCTTGCCCTTGAACTGAAACGCCGACGTGCGCGCCACCACCCGGAGATCCTGCCATTGCGCCAGCTCATTCGTCAGCTCTTCCGTCAATCCGTCGGCCAAATATTCGTTCCGTGGATCCGAGGAGAGATTTTCAAACGGTAGCACCACCATCGAGCGGACGGGCCGGTCAGCAACGCCTCTCGATCGCAAAACAAAAACGACTACCGCGAGAGCCACCACGGCCGCAGAGGCAAGCACCGCGATGAGGCGAAATCCTTTCTTAGGTCGAGTCCGTACCTCCAAGGCGACCGGCTCTGGAACGGCGGTGGTGGTGGACGCTTCGTGATCCCGAAAGATGAAAGTAGCCGCGTATCCCCTCGATCCAAGGTCGATCCAGACCGCATCCTTGCTGCCTGGTCCCGCATAATACTCCTTCAACTTCGCTCGAAAACGGCTGATTTCGGCGCGAACGGTAGAGTCAATTCTGGGATCGAATGAGGCAGGCCGCTCGAATACGTCCAGACCAATGGCGTATTCGTTGACTTCGGCGCCGCGCCCGGCTAAGGCCGCCTCCACTAAGTAACGCAGAAGTTGCGTCTTGCGTTGGGAGTTCGAAAAACCCGGAGAAGCTGCAACTCGGTCCAGCTGTTCGCGCACCTGTGCCACCTGGCCCGGCTCAAGGACAGGCTTCGCCGTAGCATCCGGATGGGAACTCATGAGGCGACGATTCCTTCCGCCTTCGGTCAGTATAGCTGACCAAAAACAGAGGACCGCCGCCCAAACGCTCCGGAACGATTCCTGCGGGTACTAGTTCTGCCGGACTGCGCGGCCCCGTATGCGCCTGGCCACGAGTAACGTTCCAGCGAATCCAAGCCCGAGCAAACCCGCATAAGACGGCTCGGGCGTGGCCGTCGTCAAAGGTTGACTCAGGAATACGCCGGAATCGGAAGTGAATGTGACGTTGGAGGGAAGGCTGAGACTAATCGCTCCGGTGTGGCTGACGTCGCAGGACGCGTCCCCTTGGCACTGGAGCGACAGGAGGAGTTGAGTGGTCAGCACATCGCTGGATCCGGTAAGAGCATAGACGCCCGATAAGACGAAGCTGTCGGCAGACTCAGAAGTGATGTCGTATGACGCCCAGCCTCCTACCTCAACAATGTGGTTCGGATCTGAGCCGGCCGAGTCATATACGTAGTCGATATTTGCCCCTCCGAAGAGCATTGAGTCGGTCAATTCGGCGCCGCTGCCGTTCGCATAAGACACATTGCCATCCACCGTGAACGTGACGCCGATATCGGTGACGGTTGAACTACTGGCCCCCGCTATATTGAACGTGAGGGAATCCTTGAGCATCGCGCTGGCGGTAGCCTCGGAAACCACGCCACCAACCTGGGAGGGGAAAGCGTAAACTCCTACCGATCCAGTCGCCAGATCGCCCGTGGCTAGCGCGGATGATGTCACGGTGCCGATACTGCAGCCGCCTGGAATGCAAGAATCAACGAAATCGGAGCTAGAAGTTTGGATGGTCGCCGAGGTCAAGCCGAGAGCCGAGGGCTCGCTGTATGTAGTCCCGCCTCCACTCCCGATGCTGGCGGTTGCCCCGGTGGTGCTGTTGTAGGTCACAAGTCCCGACACTTGTCCGATCGAATCCCCTCCGTTGTAGGACTCGGTCGAGAGATCCAGGTAGTTGATCGAGCTGGCCAGGGCGGCCTGCGCCGATAGAAATATAAGTCCAGCTAATATGTGGCTCGCGCGGGTTCGTCGAATCATGTTTCCTCCGGCTACGAGTTTCGCCGGAGCCTGGGCCGAGATGAAGCTTCAGTAGGCACGCAACGTTGCACTCCTGCGTTTTCAGAAACTTGCCAGCCACCCTCGCAGCCGTGCGTCCCGTCCGATAATAGTCGGCATATGAAGGTCAACGTCGGGACGCTCTCCTTGAATGTTTTGGAATCCGGCGTCGGGGAACCAGCGCTCCTGTTCTTGCATTATTGGGGCGGCTCCGCGCGGACCTGGAACCACGTTATCGGGCAGCTTTCCTCGACGTTTCGGTGCATCGCCTACGATCAGCGCGGTTGGGGTGAGTCTGACGCTCCGGCGGATGGCTATACCATTTCAGACTTAGCTGGCGACGCCGCGGCCCTGATTCGCGCCCTCGATCTCAAGCGCTACGTGCTGGTGGGACATTCCATGGGAGGCAAGGCCGCGCAATACCTCGCAGCGCAACGGCCAACAGGATTGGAAGCTCTGGTTCTGGTAGCGCCGGCTTCTCCCCTACCGCAGAATATCCCCGAGGCGGCAAAACAAGCCCAGTTGCATGCGTACGACACCCGCGACACCGTGCTGCAGGCAATTGCTTTCTTAACGGCGCACGCACCGAATGAATCGACGGTAAAACAGATCGTTGATGATAGCCTGCGCGGATCAGCAGCTGCGAAATTGGCGTGGCCGACTTCGGCCGCCTACGAGGACATCTCGGAACGCGTCAAGCAAATTAATGTCCCCACCCTGATCCTTGCAGGCGATCAGGACCGGCAGGACCCGCTCCATCTGCAACAATCCGACGTCCTTCCACGAATTCCCGGAGCGCGGCTGGAGGTGGTGCATGAGAGCGGACACCTCTCACCGATCGAACAGCCTGGACAACTGGCCGATGGGATTAAAGCCTTTCTATCTCGTTAGCCGACATCTTTGCCGGACTCCGCCTGCTCGGTATTGAGCACCATTACGGAGGGTAATACCATAAGAACATTTGCAGACCATCTCGGACGAATCACGAAATCGGTTCTGGTGCGTGAGAGCCTCGAAGCGGCTCTTCGCCGACGTCCGCGCCGTGCGGCTTCCTGTTACGGCCTGGCTCGGGATCTAGCCGGAACAGTGAAGGGTCTGCCGCGCGATCTGGCGCACAATCCGAAATGCATGGAAGGTTTCGGCGAGTGAAAGAGCGCCATCTTAGACCACGTTATTGGGCGGTGGACAGTTGAAGCAACTGCCCTCCCATGCTCAGCTGTGAGCCGGTACTCACGGAAGCCGCATTTCTCCTGAAGCGTGAGGGCCGCGAGGCCGATGTCCTTGGCGGACGCGTGTCTCGTTCGACTGTCTGAGATCCAGGGCGCGGCCGAGGTGTTCACTCTGGATGGAGATTTCCGGATTTATCGCCGCCACGGCAACAAAGTGATTCCGGTCCGAACGCCGGTTTGAAGAGAGCTCCTGTGCGATTGCCGGTTGAGAGTCAACCGTGTCGAAAAATCTCGACACATTGCCCGGCTCTCCAGGAAACGCATCTCGTTATCGCATGTAAGTCCTTCACCACAAGCATTAGAGGGCTGCCTTTCTTTGGACCACCAGTTGCATCATTCCCTAGATAGGTGCTACTGGTGTGGATCGTTAACCGCCCACGAATAGCAAGCAATAATAAACTAAGGTTGAGCGAAGCATGCAGAAGCCAGTCATACTAACCGTGGACGACGATCCGGAAGTTCTCCGGGCCGTGGAACGCGACTTGAAGAAGCACTATGAGGAGCACTATCGCGTGCTGCGTGCGGAATCCGGCCGCGCCGCACTCGACCTTTTGCGCCGGCTGAAGCAGCGGAACGATGCCGTGGCGCTGCTGGTGGTGGATCATCGTATGCCGGAAATGAACGGCGTGGAATTGCTCCAGGAGGCGATTAAACTTTATCCCAACGCCAAGCGGACCCTGCTCACCGCTTACGCAGATACCGACGCGGCGATTAAAGCCATCAACGACGTTCAACTCAATCACTACCTGCTAAAACCATGGGACCCGCCGGAGCAGGAATTGTTCCCCGTCCTCGACGATTTGCTCAATGACTGGTCCGCCAACTTCCATCCGCCCTTCGAAGGAATTCGCGTGCTGGGGACGCGCTGGTCTTCCAAGTCCTACGACATTCGCAATTTTCTCGCGAGAAACCAGGTTCCCTATCAGTGGCTGGATGCCGACGCTGCCAACCGCGACGAAGAAGTAGACCATCTAATGAAGAGTTTCGCTTCCGATGAGCTCAAGCTGCCGCTGGTTATGTTCCCGGACGGGAAGTGTGTATCCGAACCGAATACACAGGATCTTGCCGAGAGACTTGGCTTGCGCACCCGGGCCGGACTTGAATTCTACGATCTGGCGATTGTGGGCGGCGGTCCCGCCGGACTGGCGGCAGCGGTGTATGGCGCTTCCGAGGGCTTGAAGACCATCATGGTCGAACGGGAGGCGCCCGGAGGCCAAGCCGGACTGAGTGGGCGAATTGAAAACTACCTCGGCTTCCCTTCGGGTCTCACCGGCGGCGACCTGGCGCGGCGCGCTGTGGCTCAAGCGCGGCGGTTTGGCGTGGAGATCGTCTCGCCGCAGGAAGTCACTGCGTTACGGGTGGACGGCCCGTATCGCTTCTTGCGCTTGAACGATGGCACCGAGTTGTCCTGCCATGCCATGCTGCTCGCAACCGGCGTTCAGTGGCGCAAACTGGACATTCCCGGCATGGATCGTTTGCAGGGAGCGGGCGTTTACTATGGCGGCAGCATGACGGAAGCGCCTTCGTGCAAGGACGAGGACGTGTACATCGTCGGGGGCGCAAACTCCGCGGGACAAGCGGCCATGTCTTACTCGCAGTACGCGCAGCGTGTGGTCCTGTTAGTTCGAGGCGATTCACTGGGCGCCACTATGTCGCAATACCTGGTGGAGCAAGTTCAGAATACCGCGAACATTCACGTGCAATATCGCACGCGCGTGGTAGAGGTCCACGGCGACGATCATTTGGAAGCTGTGTCTTTGGTCTGCGATCGCACCGGTGAGGTAAACCGCGTGCCGGCAAATTCGCTGTTCGTATTCATCGGCGCGGAGCCTCGGACTTCCTGGCTGGAAGGAGCGATCGAGCGCGATGAGCGTGGGTTTATACTTACCGGTCCGGATCTGCTCAAGCCCGGCAAGCGCCCTCGGGGCTGGACGTTGGAGCGTGATCCCAGCCTGCTTGAGACGAACATCCCGGGCGTCTTTGCGGTGGGCGACGTCCGTTATGGTTCGGTGAAGCGCGTGGCCTCCGGGGTGGGCGAAGGCTCTGTCGCAATCCAGTTCGTTCATCAATACTTGAGCAACGTATCGTGACCAATCCGCTCTCATCACCTCAAGACAGTCCCGGAACCCACGAGACTCCCGAAGCCGCGCTGCGGAAAATCGATATCTTCTCCGATCTCAGCGACGGCCAACTGCACTGGTTTGTATCCAGCGCAAACGAAATCAGGCTTTCTCCCGGCGACATTGTCATACACGAAGGCGATCCGGCGGATGCGCTGTTCGTTTTGCTCAGCGGTGAAGTGCGCGGACGGCGCGAAAGCGGAGCAGGAGACTCGCCAGGCTTTGTGGCGCAGGCCGGGCAAGTAACCGGCATGCTGCCGTTCTCCCGCATGACGCACTTCGGGATGACGGCTCGTGCTACTACGCCCACCTGGGGTCTCCGTCTGCACAAAGATCATTTTCAGGAAATGCTCCAGCGCATTCCTGAACTTCTCCCCCGCCTGATCGGCGTGCTGGCCGATCGAATTCGGGAATACAGCCGTGCGGAACAGCAGCGCGACAAGTTAAGCGCCCTTGGCAAACTTTCCGCCGGACTGGCTCACGAATTGAACAATCCAGCCGCGGCGGCTGTCCGGGCGGCACAGGGTCTGCGCGAGTGCATGCACGAGCTCCGGAAAATCAACAAGACGCTGGATGACGATTCGCTTTCTTGCCTGGAACGTTCGGAACTGGCTTCCTTGGAGGAGAATTTGATGGACCATTTGGCATCCAAGCCTGCGCTGGACGCCTTGGAACAGAACGATATCGAAGAGGAGCTTGCCGCCTGGCTCAACCGGCGAAAAATCCCGAACGCGTCCCGGCTTGCTTCAGGCCTGGTGGAAGCCGGCGTGGATAGCGCCGCGCTAGAGCGGCTTGGCGGACGTTTTAAAGACGACGTGATGGCGCATGTCCTCGCACGCCTGGTTTCGTCCGTCGGCGCTGAAAGACTGACGCGTGAAATCGAGATCAGTACAGGCCGAATTTCCGAGCTGGTCCGGGCCATCAAAGAATACACCTACATGGACCAGGCGCCGGAACAGGAAATCGACATTCATCGCGGTTTGGAAAGCACCCTGACGATGTTGAAATTCCGCCTGAAACGCGGTGTGGAAGTAAAGCGCGAGTTTGACCTCAACATTCCGCGAATATTGGCGCGAGGAAGTGAGTTGAACCAGGTTTGGACGAATCTCATCGACAATGCCGTCGATGCCATGGGCGGCAAGGGCGAATTGATCATTCGAACTTCCAGGGAGCTCGATTTCGTTCTCATTGAGATTATCGACAATGGACCCGGAATTCCCGACGCGGTGAAGCCGCATCTGTTTGAGCCGTTCTTCACCACCAAGGGCGTCGGCGACGGCACGGGAATCGGATTGGACACCGTGTACCGGATCGTGCGCGCCCATCGCGGAGAGGTCTCGTTTGAGTCTCAACCAGGGCGAACAACTTTTCAAGTGCGATTGCCGCTGAAGCGCCATTAGCTTATCCGCGAATTTTCCGCCTCCGGCCCTCCGTTTTGCGGAACCCAATCTGATAGACTTCCACCTTGAGACCCAAACCCGCGTCCGTCGTGGCCATCTATCCCGGCTCGTTCGACCCCATTACCAATGGCCACCTGGATCTCATCCAGCGCGGCTCGGCCCTCTTCGATCGCCTGATCGTCGCCATCCTTCGCAACGATGAAAAACGCCCGCTCTTCGGCTTGGACGAACGCATCGAAATGTTGCGCGAGGTCGCGCGCGATCTCCCCAACGTCGAAGTCGGTTCCTTCGGCGGACTCCTGGTCGACTATGCCGCCGAGTGCAGCGCTAGCGTCATCCTGCGCGGAATTCGCGCCGTCTCCGACTACGAGTACGAACTCCAGATGGCCTTGATGAATCGCCGCCTGCGTCCCCAGATCGAGACCGTCTTCTTGATGGCCGGCGAAGCGCACTCCTTCATCAGCTCGCGTTTGGTGAAAGAAGTCATCCGCCTCGGAGGCAACATCTCGGATCTCGTTCCGCCCTCAATCGAGGGTAGACTAAAGAGAAGACTCCTCGAAGAATCCGGAGAAGAATAACTTTCCATGCAAGCACTTTTGGAACTAGCCGACAGAATCTCGCTCATTAGCGAGTCCTCTACGATGAAAGTCGCCGCCGATGCCGACCGGCTTCGCCGCGAAGGTGTCGACGTCGTGGATTTTGGCGCTGGCGAGCCCGATTTCCCCACTCCCGACAACATCAAGAAGGCCGCCATCGCGGCTATCGACGCCAACTTCACCAAGTACACCCCCACCGGCGGCACGGTGGAGATCAAGCAGGCCATTTGCGCCCGGCACCACGATGATTACGGAACTTCGTACACGCCGGCCGAGTGCCTGGTCACCGTCGGCGGCAAGCACGCCATCTTTAATATCATGCAGGCGCTTATCCAGCCGGGCGACGAAGTCGTCATCCCCGTGCCGTATTGGGTCACCTACAAAGACGTCGTCAACTACGCCGGCGGCAAGTGCGTTTTTGTCGAGAGCGACGAAGCCAGCGGCTTCACCTATACCGCTGATGACATCGCGCCCCACATCACGGACAAGACCAAGCTGCTGATTATCAATTCGCCCTGCAATCCTAGCGGCGCCGTGCTCAGTCGCGAGGAGTTCGAGAGAATTTATCACCTCGCCGTGAAGCGCGGCGTTCAATTGATGACCGACGAATGCTACTGCCGCTTCCTTTATGACGACCAGCCTTTCTCCATCGCGTCCATGCCTGGAGCCAAGGAGCACGTGCTCATCGCTGGATCGCTCTCGAAAACTTATTCGATGACTGGCTGGCGCGTCGGGTTTGCGCTCGCTCCCAAGCCGCTGATCGACGCCATGCTCAAGCTGCAGAGCCACACCACGTCGAACCCGACCTCGATCGCGCAGAAAGCGGCCATCGAAGCGTTGCGCGGGCCGCAGGATTCCATCCCGATCATGCTCGCCGAATATCGCCGCCGTCGTGACTTTGTGATTCAGCGCTTGCGCGCCATCCCAGGCGTGAAAATCGCCGAGCCGCGCGGTGCGTTCTACGCTTATCCGAATATCTCGGTTGGTTTCCGCAACGGCATCACGTCCGCGCTGCAGTTCTCGGAAAGACTTTTGTCCGAAGCGCACGTGGCCGTCGTTCCGGGCGAAGCTTTCGGAACCAGCGAGCATGTGCGCATCTCCTACGCCACTTCGATGAAAGAATTGGAACGCGGCCTCGATCGCATCGATCGCTTTATTACCGGGCGATAAAGGTGAACGATAACAGTCCTCGCCGGCTCCCCACACGGTTCCTCGAAAAAGTGTGGGGCACGCCGGATCTTTTACCCTGGTATCCGGCTTCCGAAAAGAAAATCGGCGAGGTCTGGTTCGAAGCCGACCTCCCGCTGCTAGTGAAGTTCGTCTTCGCCTCAGAGCGCCTGTCGGTGCAGGTTCATCCTAACGATGAGTTCGCCGCCGTACACGAACATTCTCGCGGTAAAACCGAAATGTGGTACGTCATGCGTGCCGATCCGGGCGCGCGCCTCGCCATCGGCTTTCGCGAATCCATCACTCGCGAGCGATTGCTCGAATCTGCATTAAGCGGCGAGATCGAGCAGATGCTCAATTGGATCGAAGTGCAAGCCGGCGACGCTTTTTTCATTCCCGCCGGAACCGTTCACGCCATTGGCGGCGGACTCGCCTTATGTGAAGTCCAGCAATATTCCGATATTACATATCGGCTCTACGATTACGGCCGTCCGCGCGAATTGCACCTGGACAAAGCGATTCAGGTTTCCTCCGTCGAAGCCAGCTCGCCGAAATCCGTGATGCTTCCTATCGATTGCCCGTACTTCCACACCGAGCTCGCAATAACGGCTTCCAGTTTGTTGTACAAGCCGGAACCTGGCCGCTTTCACATCTTGATCTTCGTCAGCGGCATGGGGACCATCGCGGGCCAGCAGTTTCGCGAGGGCGAGGCCTGGCTGATTCCCGCCGCCAGCCCGCCGTTCTCAATTGAACCTGACGGCCCAGCGAAATTTCTGCGAACCTGGATTCCCTAGCCGATTCCCAGCTCGTCGATTTTTTCCAGCGGCGTTCCGCAAATCCGGCAAATGATCGCCGAGCAATCGCCGCACATCAACGGATCGGTTACGGCCGTGTGACATCGCGGACAATAAAATTCCACTTGCGGACGACTTACTTCTTCGGGCATTACTGATACACTAACAGCAAGCGCAAAGGGTGCGGCGCGCACCTCCAGACGAACTAAGAAGACTCGCGCCGCGTTCCGTTTTGCGCGTGTTCTTGGAAGCTAGAGTTCGTGACATTGACTCGCGCTGTAGCATTTCTTTCCTTCGCCTTCCTACTTTCTTGCAACGATCAACCGCCTCCAGTACATTCGCTCGGCGACGCCTACGTCGGTCCCAGCACTCTCAATTTGCGCCAGGAACTAGCGCCGAAGTCAGCCGTCACCGCCACGCTGAAACACGGCGACAAGCTCGCGGTCATCGAATACCGGCATCGGCTGGTAAAGGTTCGCACGCCGCAAGGCGCCGAGGGCTGGACTGACGCGCGCCAGCTTCTGACGCCCGAACAAATGGACTCGCTGCGCGGCATGGCGGAAAATGCATCGCGCGCGCCATCGCAAGGTTCAGCGACGGTTTTCGAATCCCTCAATTTGCACACCGAACCTAGCCGCACTTCACCGAGCTTTGCGCAAATTCCCGAGAACGGTAAGGCCGACGTCATCGGCCACAAGCTCATGCCGCGGGTCCAAAATGCCGGGGCTTCCTTCACCATGCCAGTCAAGCCTCCGGCCCGCAAAAAGGCCAAACCGAAATCTTCACAAACCAAAATCGGGCCGCCGCCTCGTCCACCCGGACCCAAGCTCCCGGACAACTGGGTGGCTCTTTCAGTCCCCAAAGCCGAACCCGATACGCCCGCGTCTGCTCCCACGCCGGCCGTCGCAGTTGCTCCAGTCGAGGTTCCGATGGACGATTGGAATTTGATCCGCACGCTGGACGGCAAAGTGGGATGGGTGCTTACGCGTCCGCTCAGCATGGCAATTCCCGATGAAGTGGCGCAGTACGCCGAAGGCCATCGCATTACGTCCTACTTTGCTCTTGGACAAGTGCACGATGACGGCACGGTGAAGAACAATTGGCTGTGGACCACCATCACCAAGGGCGGCGTGCCCTACGAGTTCGATAGCTTCCGGGTGTTCGTGTGGAGTCTGAAGCATCATCGCTACGAGACCGCTTATATTGAACGCAACGTCGTGGGATATTATCCGGTGCGCGTGAACAACGCCGGTTCGTCGCCGAGCTTTTCGGTTGTCGTGGAAGGCGTCGACGGACAGCGCTACCGCAAGACGTATTCGTTCGAAGGTTTTCGAGTCCGCATGGTCAGCCGCGTGTTGGAGAATGCCGCGCCGGCTCCGGATGCTGCGAAATTAGTTGCCGGCACGGCCAGTCCGGCCGAAGCTACGGTGAAGAGTTCCTGGTACGCCAAAATGAAGGATCGTTTTCACCGGCTGTTCCGCTAGTGCTTCGGAACCAATTTGATCTCGAAAAGCTTGGGCCACAGCTTGCCCGTGACAAACAGCCGGTCGCCCAAAGCATCGTAGGCGATTCCGTTTAAAACATCCTCCCGGCCGGTCCGATCGCCGGCGTTCAAAATGCCCGTCAGATCGATCCGTCCCAATACGTGGCCATCGGCCGGCGAGATGCGCACGATCTCGTCCTTTTGCCAAATGTTGGCGTAGATTTCTCCGCGCACCCATTCCAGCTCATTCAGGTTCAGTACAGGCTGCCCGCGATCCACCACCAGAATCCGCCGCTTTTCTTTGAGCGTCACCGGATCCCAAACGCGAATCTGCGGCGATCCGTCGCTCATGTAGATGTTCTGGCCGTCGTTCGCGAGTCCCCAGCCTTCGCCCAGATAACTGAAGGTTCGCTCTTTGCGGAAAGACGATTGGTCATACACAAAACCGGTTTCCGACTGCCACGTCAGCTCAGTGATCTTTTGATTTAGAACCGTAATCCCTTCGCCGAAATACTCAGGATCAAGATCGATCTGCTGCAGCACTTTGCCGGTTTCGAGCTTTACCTTTCTCAGCGACGAATGGCCCTTCAGGCCCGTTCCCTCATAAAGAAATCCAGCGCGATATTCCAATCCCTGCGTGAAAGCGTTGGGATCGTGCGGGTACGCGTGAACCACTTGATAGCCGTACTCCGGAGCCTGCGCGTGTACACAGACGATTACTGCAAGGCCCCATATGAATCTAAGCATGCAACAGCACCTTCAAAACTCCTGATTTTGCAGCCGCCCGAAAAGCCCGCGGCGCATCTTTCAATGGCAGCACTTCCGATATCATCGCATCCACATTCACCTTGCCGCTCTTCAGCAGTTTCAGCGCAGGTTCAAAACGTCCGCAGCGCGACCCCACTAGAGTGATCTCGTTGACGATCACCGGCGCGGTATCGATCGAAACCAATCCGTGAACCGTCGACTTCATCACCACCGTTCCGCGCGGCACAGTCATTTGGACCGCCTGTCGCAGTCCCTCGCTCGATCCCGTCGCTTCCACCACAAATTCATATTTTGCCACTGGCAGCTTCTTCGCGATCTCCGTGCTGACGCCCGCTTGTTCGGCGATTCGCAGTTTCTCTTTGTGCCGGCCGTATTGATGAACCTCGGCGCCGTGCGCTTGTAAGACCTGGCTCGCGAGCAGCCCCAGCTTTCCGTCGCCCAGCACGGCCACGGGCGTTCCGCGCGGAATGCGAACTTGATCGAGTATTTCGCAGGCCGCGGCCAATGGCTCGACAAACACTGCTTGCTCCGATGAAATCTCGCGCGGCACCCGTCGCAAATTGCGCTCGGGCAGCGTCAGGAACTCGCGAAACGCGCCGGGCTGTTTCACGATTCCAAGCACCGTTCGCTTCGGGCAGTGGCGCCCCAAACCGCGGGCGCACCACTCGCATTTTCCGCACGCCAGATTGATTTCGCCAGCCACCCGCTGGCCGATCCAGCGCCCATCCTCGGACTCCACAACTTCGCCGATGAATTCGTGGCCCGGGGTTCCGCGAAAACCGTAATAGCCGCGCTGGAGCTCGAGATCGGTGTTGCAAATTCCGCCGTACAGCAAGCGGATCAAAGCGAATCCTTCCGGGCGGCGAGGCAATCGTTCGCCGCGCACTGAAACCGCGCCGTTGTCGAGACAAACCGAGAGCATATTGTGGATACTTTAATCATGCTAGCTGAGTTGGCGTGTTTCGAGCAGAATTGTCGCGCGCGTTTTCCGATCGATGAGGCGATTTATAATTGCCCGGTTTGTGGAACAGGTCTGCTGGAAGTTGTTTTCAAAGAGGGGCACGTGGACGTGCAATCGTGGAAGCAGGCTTGGCGATCGCGGCGCATGTCGAACGACCCTGTCGATCAGAGCGGCGTGTGGCGCTATCGCGAACTGCTGCCGTTCGACGGCCATCATCATCAGGTGGTATCGCTGCGGGAGGGCAACACCCCGCTGCTGGATGCTCCGCGCGCGGCACGCTACGGCGGCTTGGATCGCATCACGTTTAAGCATCAGGGCTTCAATCCCACCGGGTCTTTCAAGGACAACGGCATGACCTGCGGAGTGACGCAGGCGATCCGGCTAGATCGGCAGCGCGTCGCGTGCGTTTCCACCGGCAACACGTCGGCGTCGATGGCGGCGTATTCAAGCGCGGCGGGTTTGGATCCGGTCGTCTTCATTCCGCACGGCAACATTTCGTACGGCAAGCTCGCGCAAGCTTTGGAATATGGCGCCCGCACTCTACAGGTGGAAGCGAATTTCGACCAGATCCTCGCGCTGGTGCGCGTGCTGGCCGACCGCCTCGGCATTTACCTGCTCAATTCGATCAATCCGTTTCGCATTGAAGGACAGAAGACCATCATTTTCGAAATGCTGGACCAGCGCGATTGGAATCCGCCGGATTGGATCGTGCTGCCAGGCGGCAATCTCGGCAACACATCCGCGTTCGGAAAAGCGCTCCGCGAGCTGTGCCAGTTTGGATTCATTCACAAGCTGCCGCGTCTGGCAGTGGTGCAGGCAGAAGGCGCTGCGCCGTTCTACGAGTTCATGCAGAAGAAGGGCGAATTCCGAAGCGTTCCGGAACCGCGCACGCTCGCCACCGCGATCCGCATCGGCGATCCCGTGTCCTGGCCCAAGGCGCTGCACGAGCTCACCGTCACCAACGGAACGGTGGAGAAAGTCACGGAGCAAGAAATTGCCGATGCGAAAGCCATCATCGGGCAATGCGGCATCGGGTGCGAACCGGCCTCGGCGGCTACGCTCGCGGGGATTCGAAAGCTAACGCAAGCGGGCTTGATTCGTGCGGACGACGACGTTGTCGCAGTTCTCACCGGCAACGTTCTGAAAGATCCCGACTACATTTACAAGTATCATACGGGTCAATTGCAGGACCCGGACGGCGGAGCGATTGAGGCACGGTTCGGCAACCGGCCTATCGTTGCGCCGAACGACGCGGACGCAATCGCGAAAATTCTGGAGGGCTGAGCTAGGTTCTAACGACCGGGCCGGCCGCCGCGCCGCTCGCGTCCGCCGCCACCACCGCCGGGACGGCCACCACCGCCGCCTTCGCGAGGAACCATGGGACGGGCTTCGTTCACTACCAGCGCGCGGCCCATCAAGTCGCGTCCGTTGCAAGCTTCAATAGCGCGATTAGCTGCGGTATCGTCGTTGATTTCAACGAACCCGAATCCGCGAGCCTCGCCGGTAAAACGATCGCGCATCACATTCACGCTATCCACGGCAACACCCGCTTGCGAGAAGAAATCCGTTAAGTCGGCTTCAGTAGCCGCATAAGGGAGATTCCCTACAAATAGTTTCATTGACAAGGCTCCTTGGAATCATTTCAGAAGAGGCAGGTTTCACCGCGGACTCGAAATCACCAGCAGGGCCGAAGCCGGGAGGAAGGGCTGACTCCCAAAACACCCTACCAGTTTGCCAAAAGTCAAGCGGCAGTGTCAAAAGCGCCGGCTGGCCGGACGGCTAGCGAGGTGTAATCAAGCCGCCGAGTTTGTCATATTCCGAATAGTTGCCGGCCGGAAATCGCGTGGAAAATGCCTCCAGGTATTTCAATCCGGTGGCGGTGTTGTAGAGAACGATGCGCTCGTCGGGCTTCAGGAATCCATCGGCGAG
>DATHMO010000075.1:0-19179 GCA_035486995.1 Bryobacteraceae bacterium | reverse complement strand
AAGCTCCCGTACAGCCCACGCGCCCTCGCGGCAACATGCTCATCAGCCGCTCCGTGCCGGATCCGGCCGCCGTCGAACGCGGGCAGAAGGTCTTCTCCGCCAACTGCGGGTTTTGCCACGGCTCCAATGCTCAGGGCGGCGACACAGGACCCGATCTGGTGCGCTCCGCGCTTGCCCTGGACGACGAGCGCGGCGATAAAATCGGCCCTGTGATCCTGCAAGGCAGGGCGAACAAGGGTATGCCCGCTTTTCATCTGCCGGCGGACCAGATCCAGGACATTGCGGCCTTCCTCCGCTCTCGCCAGCAAGCCGCCATCGATCGCAATGCTTACACGATTCTCAACGTGGTGACCGGCGACGCGCAAAAGGGCCGGGAATATTTTAACGGCGAAGGACGTTGCAGCATGTGTCATTCCCCGACCGGCGACCTCGCTGGCGTCGGCAAGAAATACGACGCCGTCACACTGCAATCCCGCTTCCTGTACCCAGCAGCTCGACCGGGCGATTCGAAGCCGCCTCGTTCGGAGGTGACCGTGCAACTGCCGTCCGGTAAGTCATTTTCTGGCACTCTTGAGTATCTCGACGATTTTGATGTCGCCCTTCGCGACTCCACGGGCGAGTACCATTCTTTTTCTCGCGATGCTCACCTGAAAGTGGAGGTCCGCGACCCACTGGCGGCTCACGCCGAACTCCTCAAGAAATATTCCGATGCCGACATGCACAACATTCTGGCTTACCTGGTAACTCTGAAATGAAACTTACTCGCGCTTCCTTAGTCCTGACATTCGAGTTACTAACATGGCCGCTCATGGGGCAAAGTCTCGATCCGGCCCAGTTACTCAAGTTGCCGACCGATACTTGGCCCACTTACAACGGTGATTATTCGGGACGCCGTTTCAGTCCGCTGGCGCGCATTAATTCGACTAACGTCACGGCAATGACTTTGGCGTGGGAGTATCGTCTCGACCCTGGCGCCGGCACGCTCACGTCGCCGATTAAATCCACACCGCTCGAAGTCAACGGCGTGCTCTATTTCACGCTACCCGATCACGCCTGGGCCGTGGATGCTCGCACCGGCCGCCAGATCTGGCATTACCAATGGGAATCGCACGGCGGCATTCACATCGGCAGCCGGGGCTTTGGGATGTATGGCAACTGGCTCTATTTTGAAACGCCCGACAATTTTCTCGTTTCACTCAACGCCAAAGACGGCACGGAACGCTGGCACATGGAAATCGCCGACGTGAATCAAGAGTATTTTTCCACGCCCGCGCCCATCGTAATTCGCAATCACATTATCGTGGGCGTAGGCGGGGATTCGCTCGACGTTCCGGGTTATCTCGAATCACGCGATCCGGAAACCGGCCAGGTACAGTGGCGCTGGAATACTACGCCGCGCAAAGGCGAGGCGGGCGCCGACACTTGGCCGAATCCTGAAGCGATGGAACACGGAGGGGGCATGACGTGGGTGCCGGGCACTTACGACCCCGAACTAAATCTTTACTATCTCGGCACCGGAAATCCGAATCCAGTAATGGCGGGCCAAGGCCGCAAAGGGAGTAACTTGTGGACTTGTTCCATTGTCGCGTTGAATCCCGACACCGGTAAGTTGGTCTGGTACTTTCAAGCCTCGCCGCACGACACGCACGATTGGGATGACGCCGAAACACCGGTGCTGATTGATGGCGAAATCGATGGCAAACCGCGCAAGTTGCTCGCGCAGTCCAGCCGCAACGGCTACTTCTTTGTTCTGGATCGCACGAACGGCAAGAATATCCTGTCGAAGCCCTTCATCGATATCAATTGGTCGAAAGGCCTGGACGCGAAAGGCCAGCCCATCAGTAATCCGGATAAGGAGCCCAAGCCAGACGGCACGCTTGTGATCCCAGCTCAGGGCGGCGCGGCGAATTGGCCATCGCCCAGCTTCGACCCGGAAACCGGCCTGTTCTACGTGAATGCGTCATCGTCCTTTAGCCTGTTCTATCTCACTGACACCGCCGACAAACCCGAGGGTTACGGTGGACGCGATTCCGGCGTTTATTCCACGCTCTCCCTCAAGGCCATTGATTACCATACTGGACAAATTCGCTGGACGCACGATTATCATCGCGGTGGTCCCCTGATCGGAATCTTGACGACTGCCGGCAAACTGCTATTTACGGGCGATCCATCCGGTAACTTCATCGTCTTCGACCCGGTATCCGGAAAAATTCTGTGGCACGCACATCTGATCGCCACGGTAAGTAACGGGCCGATGACTTACGAGTTGGATGGCCATCAATATGTGGTGGTTGGCGCCGGCGATACGTTATACGGATTCACTTTGCTCCACTAGAAAGCTAAAATTCACTAAAAAGACTTCAAATTTCTTTTTACAAAGATTTCACCCAAATGAATGCAGTAAGGGCGTCCTTCCATCGAAGAATGGAGGACTATGAAACTGCCACTTCGAATTGCCGTATTTCTCACGCTGACCGCCGCCTCGGCGCTGAAGCCTGCGATCGGGTCCATTCTGGGTCAGCTTCCAACTAGTCCGGAACGCATCGTGCCCACCGTTCCATCGAACGGCGATGTCAACCCGTATGGTGTCGCGTTCGTGCCGCCGGGCTTTCCCGAAGGTGGTCCGTTGGAGCCGGGCGACATACTGGTTTCAAACTTCAACGACAGCAGTGGCGTGCAGGGAACCGGGAGCACCATCGTCAAAATCGCCCCGAACGGCACGCTTTCCACCTTCTTTCAAGGCCAAGCCCCGCTTGGGCTCACCACGGCGCTCGGCGTTCTTCGGGCCGGATTCGTGCTGGTTGGAAACGTGCCCACCATCAATAACGGCGCCACGGCGGAGCAAGGTTCGCTGCTGGTTATCGATCGCTTCGGACATCTGGTGACTACACTCCAAAACGCAAATCTATTGGATGGCCCATGGGACTTGGCCGTTAACGATTTGGGAATCTTCGCCCAGGTGTTCGTTTCCAATGTGCTAAATGGAGCTGTTACTCGCTTGAATGTATCCGTAATCAATGGTAGCTTGCATGTTCTTAGCGCCACCCAGATCGCGCATGGATACGCAATCGCTCCTAACGCCGCGGCTGTTGTCGTCGGACCCACGGGCCTGGCTTATAACCCCTTAACCGGCTTCCTGTATGTGGCCTCCACTGACGACAATGCTATTTTCGGGATACCATTCGCCGCTCTCACAAATCAGGACGCGAATAAAGGCGTCCTCATCTACCGGGACAGCACGCGCTTACACGGTCCGCTCGGATTAGCGCTCGCGCCCAACGGCGATTTGATTACTGCTAATGGCGACGCAGTCTTCGCGGGCGGCACGCAAAATGCTCTCGTCGAGTTCACACCGTTCGGCAGATTTGTCGCGCAATATCAATTGGACTCAGGCCCGGCCGGTGGAGCGTTCGGTATCGCCATTTCGAGCGATCCGTTCGATATCCGCATCGCCGCCGTGGACGACGATCAGAACACACTCGACATCTGGAACGTCCACTAGTGCGCCCCGAAGGTCCGAGTAACTCGGCAACCCGGCGCGCGCGTGTCCCTGCGCACACGCCTTTGGTAAATCTTACAGGTAGTTACTGCGCGACATAACGACCAAGTCACCGTAACTTATTGGTGTGCTTCTTCTGAATTTATATGGAATGAGCCTTGCTCGCTTCTTTGGCCGTGACCGAACCGGGATGTTCCCGGCATCACCAAAAGGAGATCGTATGTCCCCAAATGAATCCGGAAAGTCGTCGCGCACCCATGCCGCCGTGTTATGGGTTTTGTTCGTTGGGCTCGTTCTGGCGCTGGCGGGGAATGTCTATCAACTCACCACGAGCGTCCATATGTCTAGAGATATGGCCGCAAACGAACGAAGCACGCAGTTGGAGATCAGCAAACTGGCTGATAGCGCGAGCGCCGCGCTGCAACTCGATCAGCAACGCTTCGATGAGCTAAAAGGTGAACTGACCACCTCCGCCGACGCTACCTTGCGGCAAGCGCGTTCTGATGTCAGGCGCAGCAGTTCGCAACTTCAGAAGACTCTGTCGCAGGCCCATCAGGACGTGGTGACTCAGTTATCTGATCTCAAACAAGAGACCAGTGCGAAGATCAGCGACACGAGCGCTAAGCTGGACGATGCCAGTGCGAAGCTGAATCAAGTTTCGGGTGATCTCGACAAGACCGGCTCCGACGTGAAACAAGTGGCGGGCGATATCGGCGTGGTGAGCGGCCAAGTGGCTACCAACGCCAAAGAGCTGGCAGCTCTACGTGAGTTGGGTGAACGCAATTACGTCGAGTTCGATCTCAGCAAACCGAATGAACCCCAAAAGGTCGGCGACATTCGGTTGGTCCTCAGGAAGTCAGATCCCAAGCACAATCGGTACACGCTACAAGTGCTGGCCGACGATAAAATCGTTGAAAAACGGGACAAGACGATCAATGAGCCGGTGCAGCTCTATGTCGCCGGTAGCCGGCAGCCCTATGAAATCGTGGTAAACACTGTGAAGAAGAACGAGGTGGTTGGTTATCTTTCGACTCCCAAGGCGAAGGCACAGCGCGGCCAAGGAAGCTGATCAAATTCCACTCCTACCTTTTCGGTCCGGCGTGCGTTACTTCCAGCCCGCCGGATCTACTTTCTTGTGGGACCTGATCTCTGGGGCCTAACCTCGCGCGTGTAAGTCGGAGTAACTTGGCAGTCCCGCGATTCCACGTGCACTCATCACCGCCCGTAGCACCGCTCGCGCCATCACGTCGGCGGCCAGCGCGCCGATGGCCCCGTGATTGGTCCGCGCCGTATGTGTTCCGGTCGCCACTGCAAAGATCGTATCGCCGTCGCTCGGCGTGTGCACCGGATAGATGGTGCGCGCCAAACCGTCATGCGCCATTTGCGCGACCTTGGTGGCTTGCGCTTTATCGAGCGCGACGTTCGTAGCCACCACGGCAATCGTCGTATTTGTACCATCCGCCCGCACGCTGTAGCCCTCCCGGATGCGCGCCATCGAATCCACGAATCCCGAGCCGTCGGCTTTGCGCGCGCCTGCGATGATCTTGCCGGTCTTCGGATCTACAACATCGCCCACCGCGTTCACTGCCACAATGGCGCCCACGATGATTCCGGTATCGCCGACGCGAACGCTCGCAGTTCCGAGGCCCGACTTCATCGCTGCCTTCATGCCGAACATTTTCCCGATGGCCGCCCCTGCTCCCGCGCCGACATTGCCTTCCGCCACTCGCTCGGCCGTCGCTGCCTGGCACGCTTTGTATCCGGACTCCGCATTGGGCCGGATCTTCGAATCGCCGATTTCCAAATCGTAGAGAATAGCCGCCGGCACAATTGGCACCACGACATCTCCGACTGCGAAGCCCAGGTGGTGCTCCTCGAGATACCGAACCACTCCGGACGCAGCATCCAACCCAAACGCGCTGCCTCCCGCGAGCAGAATCGCCTGCACCTGTTGCACAGAATTGATGGGATTCAGCAGATCGGTCTCGCGCGTCCCCGGCGCCGATCCGCGCACGTCCACCCCCGCCGTCGCGCCCTTCTCAAACAGCAGTACCGTGCATCCAGTGGGCCTGCGCGATTCGGTGAAGTGCCCAACTTTCACGCCCTGAACGTCTGTGATGCAACCCGCCGCGTCTGGTTCCGCCGCAGAGATCGCGGGCAAACCAGCGCCCACGGTGATCGCAGCCATCGCACGGTTGAATTCGCGTCTTTTCATCCTCTATTAGGCTACTCCCGTCCTGGTTGCCCTGGGTACCCGACGCGCGTTACAGTCGGGTTCAATGCGCCGTGCACTGGGATTATTCCTATTCGCAAGCATTATGCTGCTCGCGCAAGATCAGCCCGGCCGCTCCTGGAAGTTTGCTGTCTCGGGCGATTCGCGCAATTGCGGCGACATCGTGATGCCTGCGATCGCTTCCGGCATCCACAAGAGCGGCGCTGAGTTCTACTGGCATCTGGGCGATTTCCGCGCCATCTACCGGCTCGATGAAGACATGTCGCCACCCGCCGAACTCGGCCTGCACAACAAGCCTCTCGAGACCCCAGCCTATCTGAAGGAAGCGTGGCCGGATTTCATCGCTCATCAGATTGTTCCATTCGGCACCTTGCCGGTCTACCTGCTCATGGGCAACCATGAGACCGTCCCGCCGATGACGCGCGAGGCGTGGCTGGTCCAGTTCGCCGATTGGCTGGAGACGCCCGCCCTCCGCGCGCAGCGCTTGAAAGATGATCCTCTGGACCACAAACTCCACGCCTATTATCATTGGACGCGAGGCAATCTCGATTTCATTTCACTCGACAACTCCACGCCGGATGAATTCGATCCGGACCAAATGAAATGGTTCCACGCTCTGCTGGCGCGCGACGAAGCGTCACCGGAAATCCGGACCATCGTAGTGGGCATGCACGAAGCGCTGCCGGGAAGCATCAGCAGCATGCATAGCATGAGCGAGTCGAAGTTCGGCGATCAAAGCGGCCGCGAGGTTTACGAGGCGCTATGGCACGCGCAGGACGCCGCTCACAAACGCGTTTACGTTCTGGCTAGCCACTCGCACTTTTATATGGACCATATTTTCGAGACTGCCGACTGGAAGGGCAAAGTTCTGCCGGGCTGGATCATCGGCACTGCCGGCGCCCAGCGCTACAAGCTGCCCGCGGCGACCACGCCCGCGCAACACGCCCAGACCAATGTTTACGGCTATATGATTGCGACCGTCACGCCCGACGGCGCGGTTTCGTTCGCCTTCCAGCGCTTAAGCCTGGATGATATTCGGGCCATCAGCGGCGCCAATTATCCTGAGCCGCTGGTTCGCTGGTGCTACGAGAACAATCATCAGTAGCGAGATCGCGCTACTTTCCTCCGCTCTCCCAACCCGTCTTCGAGTTGTACGGCATCATGAATCCCATCGCTTCGATCTCGTGAAACTTGCCGCCCTGGATCTTGAAAATGTGCGCGGCCGGCAGATCGAAGGCTTTGAACGGCATGTCGATCTTTTCCAATCCGGGCACGCCTACGATCTTGACGTAATTCTTCTCCATCGGTTGGCGGAATTGCGAGAGCCCGAACACGAGGCCGGTTTCCGGATCGGCAATCCAAACGCGCCGCGGCTCAATCCGCGTGATGTAATCGAAAGTGTGGGTCTTGATTTGCGCCGCGCAGCCCATGGCGCCCGTAGTTCCCAGCCCCGGCGTATTTGAAGGCGGATTTCCGGTGGTCTGCATTCCATTTTCGTGGCGCAGGCAATCGTCGGCAAACGGCGCGTCGTTGCTGTCGGCAGTGACCAGCGCGGTGTAATAGGACTCGCCGATTTTGAGCATCTTGTCGCGCGGCATTCGCTCCGCGGGCGGCACGGTGGCGAGCAGCCCAGGCCTCGGCGTCTCCAAATTCTTCAGCATGTTTTCGCGCAGGCCACGCGCGACCAGATGCTCCGCTTCGATGATCTTGCCGTCCTTCAACTTCAATCGCAGGCCGAATTGGATTGGCTTGTCGCCATCCTTGTCGTGCTCTTTCAGCATGCCGATGAAGCCCACCTGCTGCGCCACCGGATCGGGGACATAAATCTTGAATGTCGTCGGACCCTCCGCCGCTGTCTTCCACAGACCTTCGCCCGGTTTCATCGGGACGGTGTTCTCGACAAACTTCACGTCAGTTGTGAACTGAACCTGCGATGGATCATGCGCCACCATGGCCGCGATGTAGGTGTCGACGGTCTTGTCCAAACACGCCCGGTCACACTTGGCAGCACTGGCGCGCGATCCAGCGAATGCCACACCGAAAATCAAAACAGCATTGAACGCTCTTCTCATGTCGACTCTCTCCTCTTACTTGCCAGTCATGTGCCGGACCGATTTCTCATTCTCCAAACAGATCTCGTCCACCAGCTCCGTATCCAGCTTGATGGTCTGTTGCAAGGTTACCGTCCACGGCTTGGTGTACGCCTTCGGATCGTTGACTGTCACCTCGATCTCTAATCTGCCGTAGTTCGGCCGGCGGAATCGCTCCGTCACGCGCGCCGCGCTCGTCATCGGATTGCCCTTCATATCCAGCCACAAGTCATCGCGAAACCCGATGGTGTCGACAACCAACGTGTCGCCTAGCCACTTCGCCGACGAATATCCGTTCCAGGATGGCTGCGGATCGTCCGGCAAGGGACGCCCGTCCGTGAAGATCTGCCGGTAGCTCGCGTTGAATTCGTCCAGAATCACCAGCAGCCCCGGAATCTGGATGACTTTCTGCAAATGCGGAAACGCGAAGGCGCGCGGAAAATTCGGAGGCAGACAGCGCGCGTGCGGATCGTCTTTCGAAAGGTCGGCCACACGTTGCTTCACCAGCGCCGCCGCCCACGGCTGATAGGGCAGACCTCCCGGCAAATTCGAAGCGAAATCCACAGCCTCGTGAGAAAGCGGAATCTTCTCGATGCAATCGTCGCCTTCGCGCAAATCCTTGGGACACGGCAGCGCATTCCCAGCGAGCCAGATTCCAGAAAGATCAGGCTTCCCGTCTGGGGTCCGAGGCGCGGGCGCGCTCAGATTCGGCTTTCCGTCTGGCAGCCTGGGCACGCCCGCTGTAGGATAGTGAAACCACTGCGCCGCGAGCGGCATTGCCGACAACATCCCCCAAGCTAAAATCCCCGCTCGCCACACTTGCATTCCGTCCCCCTTCAACTTTGCCGTGTCCCATATTATCCGAATCAGGCATCAAACTAGGTTGGAGGAGACCTGCATGGGTGAAACCCACTTCGACGTGATCGTCATCGGCGCCGGGCCCATCGGCGAGAATGTGGCTGAACGTGCCGTAAAAGGTGGGCTCACCGCGGCGATTGTCGAATCTTACCTGGTGGGCGGCGAATGTTCCTACTTTGCGTGTATTCCGAGCAAGGCACTGCTTCGAAGCTCAGCCGCGCTTGAAGCCGCACGTCGAGTGGATGGCGCGAAACAAGCCATCACTGGGCCGTTGGATGCGTCGGGCGTCCTTGCGCGCCGCACTTGGTTCACTGGCAACTGGCATGACGACAGCCAGGTGGCCTGGGTCAAGAATGCGGGGATCACGCTGCTGCGTGGACACGGCCGGATTGCCGATGAGCGCGTTGTGGAAGTGCGATCCGGGGACGGCTCGGTTACCCGCTTCACGGCGCGCTACGCCGTCGCCATCTGCACAGGCACCCATCCCGCAATCCCGCCCATTCCCGGCCTAACGGAAGCATCGCCATGGACCAATCACGATGCTACGCGCGCTGATCGTGTCCCCCCACGGCTTGCCGTCCTAGGCGGCGGCCCGGTGGCATGCGAGCTGGCCCAAGCCTGGCGATCGCTGGGGGCCAAGGAGGTGACGGTGCTGGCGCGCGGCGATCGTCTGCTCGGACGCATGGAACCCATTGTGTGCGCCGAGATTGCCGCCGCTTTCCGCGCTATTGGCATTACCGTGCGTACGGGAGTTAACGTCACTCGGGTGCAGCGTCGCGCGCCGGCCACTCCGGTGCAGATTTGGTTCGAGCATCCGAGTTCGGGACTGGAAACCATCGAGGCCGATGAGATTCTGGTTGCCACGGGACGCACGCCCAACACCAGCGACATCGGATTGGAAACCATCCAGCAGAAACCCGGGGATTGGCTCGACGTCGACGACACCTGCCGCGTCAAGAGCCTCGCGGGTGGCTGGCTGTATGCCGCGGGCGACGTCAATCATCGCGCGCTGTTGACGCACATGGGCAAATATCAGGCGCGGGCGTGTGGCGACGCTATCGTGGCTCGCGCCAAAGGCGAGCTTGCAGAAGCATCGGAGCCGGCGGTCCCCAAATGGTCGCGCTGGTCGGCAACCGCCGATCATTGCGCGGTTCCGCAAGTGGTGTTCACTGACCCCGAAGCCGCCACGGTGGGTCTCACCGAAGCGCAAGCACGCGCGGCGCAGATGCGAGTTCGTGCAGTTGAGTACGACATTAGCCATACCTCGGGCGCCAAGCTGGTCGCCGATGGTTACCGCGGGTTTGCCAAAATGATCGTCGACGAGGACCGCGGCGTCATGGTGGGCGCAACGCTGGTGGGGCAGGACGTAGGCGAGTTGATTCATGCGTTTACGGTTGCGATCGTGGGCGAAGTACCCCTCCATCGCCTGTGGCATGCAGTACCATGTTTCCCCACAATCAGTGAAATCTGGCTGCGGCTGTTGGAGTCATACGGACTGTAGAGAATTTCCAGGTTTTACCGACCGGTTCGAGCCACATATGTTTGATCACAACAATCTTGAAATGCACCAAAGAGAACGCGAAGGTGTCGTCATTCTCGACTTGAAGGGCCATCTCGCGCTCGGCGAGGGTGACGGCACTCTGCGCGAGGCCGTGCAGTCGCTTTTCGACCACGGAAACCGGCAGTTGATTCTCAATCTCGGCCAGGTTTCCAACATCGACACCGTTGGCGCGGGCGCGCTATTGTACTTGGCCGAGGAATATCGCGCGGCTGGAGGAAAGCTGGTCTTGTTCGAGCTTGTCCACCCGCATGGGGAGCTGTATGAAATGGCGCGTCTCGAAGCGGCGATTGAAATCTATGGAGAAGAGCTTGCCGCTGTGAATAGCTTTTTCCCGGAACGCGCGGTTGCCCACTACGACATCCTCGATTACGTTGAGCACCGCGAACATCAGACCGAGCCAGAAAAGAGCAAATGACCAGACGTAAAGCCGAGCCGCTCGAAGAATATCGCGGCAAACGCAATTTCGAAGTCACGGCGGAGCCGAAAGGCGCTCGGCCTCGTGCGAAATCGGCGGACTTGCTCTACGTCATCCAAAAACATCGGGCTTCGCAATTGCATTACGATTTTCGATTGGAGTGGCGCGGCGTGTTGCTTTCCTGGGCAATACCCAAGGGCCCATCGCTCGATCCTTCCGTGAAGCGCCTGGCCGCTCATGTGGAGGACCATCCGCTGGAATACGGCGGGTTTGAAGGCGTGATTGCCGAGGGCGAATACGGCGGTGGAACGGTGATGCTGTGGGATCGCGGCACGTGGACTCCCGATGATCCCGACGTTGACATGAGCCTGGAAAAGGGAGACCTGAAGTTTTCGCTCGCCGGCGAGAAACTGCGCGGATCGTGGGTGCTGGTTCGCACTAAGCTCGGCTATGGCGGATCCGCCAAGCCGCAATGGCTGCTCATTAAGCATCGCGATCGCTTTGCCTCAACCGAAGACGTGCTTCTGCAACAGCCGCGCTCGGTGCTATCGAAGCGGCTGCTCGCGGAAATCGCGCGCGACGAGGGCGGCGACGTGCCCAAAGCCGCGAAAGGCGATCCGGCTCGATCTGGTCAAGCTCCTACGCCGAAAAAAACATCCGCCAGGTAGTGACCACCAGCGCGTGCGTCACCATACTGGCTTTCACGCTGCGCGCTTTGATCAGGGCCAGCCCGCAAAACAGACCGAGGACGCCTCCGATGATCGCCACGCGCCAATTCGGGAATTTTCGGAACGGGAGATGCGCGAGCCCAAAAAGCACGGAGGCGGACAATAGCCCGAAGGTTTCACTGTGTGCGCGCCGCGCCAGCACTTGCTGCAGAAACGCTCGAAAAAAGAATTCCTCCGCCAGCGCCACCACCCACAGGATGCCCGCGAAGGTCCCTACCAGCAGCGCCGCGAATTTCCACCAGACGAGATTCTGCGGTTGAAATCGGGCCACCCGTTCCCAGTACGCAAGCGCCCCTCCCACCGGCAGGAAGTATAGGTAATGTTGCACTCCAACGCGCCATTCCTCAGTCGACGGGACGAAGCCGAAGCGCACGTCATCGATCCCCCGCAGCGACAGCACCGCCATTAATCCCAGCCGGATCCACATCAGCTTCCCCAAAATGCCGAGTGCAACGTGCGGTGCTGGATTCCCATACACCTGATCGAACAGCTTGGTCAAATACACCGCCGCCATGAATCCGAGAAAGAGCAGATCGGCCAGAATTCCGCGCGGAGCGAACGCGTACCAGAAGGCCGCCACCAAAACGACGCCCAGCAGTTCGAGAAAATGGATCAGCCCGAACGATCCCATGCGCGGCGCTAACATCAGGTAAGGTACGAGAGCGCTCACCGTCAGCAGCGCGGCCCGCAGGCCTTTTGGGCCTAGCGAATCGAACTGCTTTCGTACTGCTGGAAATCCTGGCGCCAGGTAAAACGCAAGTTCCACCAGGAAAGCAGGCACGACAGCCATCGCGAGGCCCGGCGATATATGCTGTTGTTGAGTGTAAACGTAAGCTGCGATGCAAGCTGCTATCCAAACTAGGGACAGCGTCGTCAGGAACTGGCGCATCTGCTTCATCCTAGCATCGGCTCTTTCTATTTCCTCGCAAGCCACGGCGGAGGATCCGCCCCCCAACCTCACGCGTCTCATCGCCGCCCGTGAAACAGAGACCGAGCAAGCACAAAGCAACTACACCTACCGCCAGACTGTGACAATCGACGAGCTCAACGCCAACGGTCTCACCATGGGCACGTATCGCGAGATTCGCGACATCATCTTCTCGCCCGAAAAAGAACGCAGCGAGCAGATGGTGGGCACGCCGTTCTCTACACTGACTCATCTCCAAATGACCCCGGAAGATTTTCGCGATATCCGCGACGTACAGCCGTTTCTGCTCACCAAGGATCAAGCGTTTCTCTACGAAACGCAGTTTCGCGGCGAAGAGACTATGGACGGCGTGGATTGTTTCGTGGTTCAAATCCGCCCGCGCCAGATTCTGGATGGCCAGCGCCTGTTCGATGGCATGCTTTGGGTATCGAAAAAGGATTATTCCGTGATCCGGAGCGAAGGCCACGCGGTCCCCGAAATCCGCACGCTGAAAACCGAAAACCTGTTTCCCCACTTCACGACACTTCGTCAGAAGATGGAGGGCGACTTTTGGTTCCCAATCACCACCTACGGTGACGATACGCTGTATTTTCGTGGCGGCGCGCAACGCGTCCGGCTGACCATCCGCTACAGCGAGTACCATCGGTTCGGCGCCGATTCGAAAATAACGTTCGACAAGTAGCCCGGGGAACGAACGCGCTAAGCCCCTCGTATTAAGTGTAGAATCGAAACAATCTGAGCCTACAGGAGGCTGCATGGCGCAACACGTGAAGATCTTAGGGATTTTGCATATCGTTTTCGGGGGCCTGGGCGTTTTGGGCGCGATCGTCGTGCTTTTGATCTTCGGCGGATTATCCGCCCTGGTGGGAATGTCCGACCATTCCTCCGACAGTGCCGCTGCCGTCCCGATTCTTGGAGTGATTGGCATTTTTGCGTTCATTTTTGTTATGGTGCTCTCCCTGCCGGGCCTGATCATCGGCATCGGATTGGTGCGGTTCAGGCCGTGGGCGCGAATCGCCGCGATTATCCTGTCGGCTTTCGATCTATTCGGCGTTCCTTTCCACACTGCGTTGGGAATTTATGGACTGTGGGTGCTGCTGAATCGCGAAGCCGAACAAATGTTTGCGGCCCCGCCCCTACGCGCTGCCTGAGTGCCTGCCGCCTGAGCGTCTGCTAAGGAAGGCGCGCAAATCCGCCGATAGCCTGATTGGATGCCTCTCATCAAATTAGGCCTTCTGCGAGCGGTGCGAGTGATCGCCTCGGTCGCGATCGTGTGCGCCATCCTGGAACTGGAGTTCCATATTCATGGATTGCGCAACACGACGGTAACGTATTCGCTGCTGCTTGCGATCCTGTTTTTTGCGGTCCGCTGGGACCGGCTGGAGACGATCGTGGCTTCCCTGGTCGCGGCCGCTGGCTTCTTATACTATTTTCAGCCGCCGATTGAGAGCTTCAAGGCCACCGATCCCGAATCCTGGCTGGCTGTGATCGCATTTCTGCTTACCGCAATCATCATGAGCCAGACCGCATTAAAGGCCCGGAGGCGCGCGGCAGAAGCTCTGGAGCGGAAGCGCGAAACTGAGCGGCTCTACGAGCTCGGCCAGGTCATGCTTGCCAGCACCAGCCTTGAGACCACCGTCTACCTGGCGATCAACCAAACCATTCGGATCTTCGGGCTTGCAGGGACCGCGTTCCATGTGCGGTCTAGCGGGCTGATCCATCGCGCGGGTGACAGCAGCGCCATCAGTGACGACGCGTTGCGTGCCGTGACGGCTAGCCGGACTGTTCGGACTGATCCATTACGGCGGGTGGCGATAGTTCCGATTTCTGTGGGCGGGGAAGTGGCGGGAAGTTTCGCGCTCTCTGGCGGCGCCGTCTCGGAAACCGTCCTGCGATCGATCGCAAGCCTCTTGTCGGTAGTGCTGGAGCGCGGGCAAGCCTCCGAAAAACTAATGCTGGCGAATCGCGAGTTGGAAGAGCGGCATCTGCAAGTGGAGAAGCAGAAGCAGGTTTCGGAATCCTTGCTGCTGAACATCCTGCCCGGTGAGGTTGCCGATGAACTGCGCAGCAAAGGCATGGTATCGCCCAAATACTTCGAGGACGTCACTATCCTGTTCACCGATTTTGTAGGCTTCACGCTGTCCACCGAGAAATTGGCGGCCGAGGAATTGGTGGAAATGCTCGACGACTATTTCACCGCGTTCGATCGGATCGTGTCCAAATACCGCTTGGAAAAGATGAAAACCATCGGCGACAGTTACATGTGCATCAGCGGGCTGCCCTCACGGAATCCGGCGCATCCGGTGGACACCGTGTTGGCCGCTTTCGAGATGCTGCACGCGGTGGAAGAGCGCGCCAGCCGTGGACGGGCTCTGGGCTGGAAGGTGCGCATCGGAATCCACACTGGCCCCGTTATCGCGGGCGTGGTGGGCATCAACAAGTTTGCCTTCGACATTTGGGGCGACACCGTGAACTATAGCTCGCGGATGGAATCAAGCGGCGAGGCCAATCGGATCAATCTGTCGGAGCGGACCTATTCTCGCGTCAAGGATTTTCTGGCGTGCGAGCCGCGCGGGAAAGTGCTCACTAAGGACAAGCGCGAACTGGAAATGTATTTCGCCACTGGAATTTTGCCAAGCTTGCTCGACAATTCCGGACAAACACCGCCGCCGGCGTTCGTGCGGCGCTACAACGTCTACTTCCAGAAGGACCCACCGGCGTTTCCAGCTTTCTTGGTAAATTCGGGCCGTGAGTTGGACGTGCCGTTGCTCGCCGTGGTCCAGGGATGACAACGATGCGGCGCCTGCGCGTACGAAATCAATCCCGCGGAACCGTGCTGGCCGATCGCGCCGAAATCGCGAACACCAGCAAGCAGCGCAAGACCGGCCTGCTAAAGCATGAGCGTTTGGACAGCGGCGAAGGCCTCTGGATAACGCCGTGCGAGGGTGTGCACACCGCCGGGATGAAGTTTGCCATCGATGTCCTGTTTCTGAATAAGAAGCGCAAAGTGGTGAAAATCCGGCCCGCTATGCCGCGCTGGAGGCTGGCGCTGTGCCTATGGGCGCATTCGGTGCTGGAACTCCCCAGCGGAACGGCTGCGGCGACAAATACGACGGCGGGCGACCAGTTGGAGCTGGAGCCTTACGACATCTAGCGGCTGTCATCGGCCGGCGGCCGCACGGTAATGACAACGGCCACCAGAAACTTCAGCATCTCCTGCCGCGCCTCAATGGTCACCTGGTCGCCCGACATGATGTCCTCGGGCTGGATCTCCTTCTTCCCCCGCATCACCTTGGTTTTTCGGTTGATCTCGAAATCGATGAGGTTGCCCTCGGCGCTTTCGATGGTGATCTGTTTCTTTGAGACGCCGTGGACGACGCCCGTGAAGTCTGCCAAGGCCACCTGAGCGGCTGCCAGCGAGGCCAGTGCCAATATGGCGATTAATCGCGCCAACGCAGAAACCTCCGGCGGTTGAACATCAGGACGATCCATACGGCTAGCAGCACCAAAAAAGGTGTGGCGTTCACCAGCCAACGGATCGGGCTTGTAGAATCATCGCGAATTTCGACGTTCACCAATTGGTCTTCGAGGCGCGCCAGCGCGGCCGAATAATCAAATGGCAAAACAGTCCGCGTGACGCCGCCGTCCTTGAAGTGAATCGTCGCCTGACTCGCGCCCGGGTCGCCGGCTGCAATCTCCACTCCGGCCACCTGTCCGGCTCGCACGCGTTCCATGAATTGCGTGTAGGTGATCGTGGATTGCGTGCGGTGGCTACCTACGATCATCCAGACTACGGCAGTGGCGATAAGCAACCCGGCAAGCACCACTGCGATTCTCATTTTGGCGATTGTATTCATACCGGTCCTTGACGAGACGTCGACTGGGGCGAAAATAACAAGCGCAGGGCCAAAGTCAGCGGGAGACTCAGAGCGCTTCCGACGAGCACTATTCTGGACGGCAGGGATTGCGCAAGAAACACAAATCCGAAAGCGATCAGCGGGCCGCGAGCTAATTGTAGCCGCGATCGTGGGCCAGGCTTGGAGTAAGCGTCTTCGAGCAGCAAAACCAGCAGCACCAGCAGTGCCGGGATTGCGGGACGTGCCAGACCCCAGGTCTCCCGCAGCAGCGCGCGGTCCATGAACCAACCTGCCGCGTAGTAACAAAGATACAAGGCGATCGCGTGCATCAGAAGCAGTTGGGGATCGGCGGTGCGGCGAATTCTACTCGCGATCACATGCGGCACTGTGCGCATGGCGTCGATGCAGAACCCGCCCGAAGTAGCGTTGCGCTCCTGGAGATCGCCGAGGACCTCCTCGCGGCAAGCGGGTGGCAAAAGCAGCGCGATCAGGGCTCTGATTGCGCGGATCGTCATTGCGTAACCCACCTCTTGCTCCACTGCTTCACCCATTCCTTGCCCCAAACCTGCGCGATTCCGTCCCACACGCGCTTGGCGGTCACGGCCGATTCTTCGAGCGCCCGCTCGCCCAAGCCTTCCAGGCGGTAACAGCGTTTGGCCCGCCCGCCCCGCTCGGGCGTGGGATCGGAAAGCCAGCTTTTCACCAAGCCCTTGTCTTCCAAGCGGTCCAGCGTGACATAAACGGCGCCCAGGGAAACGGCCTTGGGCCGAGCCAATTCCTCGACTTTCGAGTGAATACTGACGCCATAGGCATCGTCGCCGCGAGTCAAAATCGCGGTGAGCACCAGTTGCTCGAATTGGCCGAGCGAGTCGGGTTTTGCCATTTGTCAAACAGCGTAGTACAAATACGCCGGAAAGTCAAGGCACTTCCAACGGAGGCGGTCGAGTGCCGCATGAGTCATAATTAGCGAAGGCGCGACTGCATGAGAACACTTTGCATCGCCGGCATGTTGTTTTGGCCGCTTGTGCATGCGGTCTGTCAGGATTCGCGAAATTCATTAGCGCATTATCGAAGTGCTGAGACGTACTTCGAGCAGAAGGACTACATGTCGGCCGCGAATGAGTTCCGCGAGGCGCTGAACGGCGATCTCGAGCCGCAGTGGATCGGAGCGGCTTCGCACCTCCGGCTAGGCAAGATCTTCGAAATCACTGGCCAGCACGATCGCGCGGTGCACGAGTTCGCAGAAGCCGGCGGCTTGGCGGTGTTGCCGATCGTCAAACCGATTCAGCAGACCGATCCGGAGTACACCGAACAGGCGCGCGTTGCGGAACTCGAAGGGACCGTTGTACTCGTCGGCACGATCGACCCGGAAGGCTTTGCGCGGAACTTAGAAGTATTGCGGCCGGTCGGCCTAGGCTTGGATGAGAAGGCGATTGAAGCCGTGAAGCAATGGAGCTTCCGGCCGGTCCAAAACCACGCGGCGATTGAAATCATAGTTGACTTCCGGCTGCCCGCGAAACAATCGCGCTGGCATTTGATTCGGGTGCAATTCGATGCGCCACCCGGAATCTCACGGCCGGTTTTCTTGAACGCTCCGTACCCGATTGGCGCCGGCCTGGGACCGGAGGCGATGGAAGAAGGCCGTCTCGTCGCCGCAATGCGCCGTCTGGCGACCGCCAGGCTGACGTTCGACGTCGACCAGCACGGATTGCCCGTTAATCCTCAAGCTCAAGATGCTTCCGATCCCGTCTGGGGAATCGAAGCGACGGCGGTGATCGGTCAATGGCGATTCACTCCGGCAACGCAAAATGGAATCGCTGTCCCCGCGCAGTGCACGGTCGACTTTGTATGGGGCGCGAGGGAACTGGATTTCTCGAAACTAGCGCTCGTGCGGCAGGCAATGGATGAAAAGGCCGCTGCGCCGCCCGATGCGGCGCCCCGTTCGACGGACGATCCTCGCGACATGCAATCCACGAGGATCACCGTGCCTGCGCCGGTGCAAGCTGGCAAGCTTGTGATCTGGGGCCCGCCGGAATACCCTGCGGCTGCGATAGCTTCCGGCTTGCGGGGCACGGTTCGGCTCCGCGTGCTGGTCGGCGTCGATGGGCGCGTCCTTCAGGCCGACGCGTTGGATGGCGATCCGGTCTTGATCAAGGCGGCAGCCGACGCCGTGAAGCAGTGGATGTATCTGCCGACGCTACTGAACGGGACGCCCACGGAAGTGACTACCGAGGTTGATGTGGAAGTGGGTCCACAGTAGCAGGAACTACTGGGTTAGTTGCACTACATGCTGGCCGCGCGGGAGGCTGAGCACGAAGCTGGCGCCGGATTCGGGCAGCTTTTCGGCGACCACCGCGCCATCGATTTCGATCGTACGTGGCCGCGCGTTCAAGAGTGCCAGCGCCCGCGCATTGCTTTTATAGGACAACTGCAAACCCTGCGTCGACGCATTCGCCGAGTGCAGCTCGCCGTTGAAATCCACCACGCGAAGGATCGAATCCTTGGGCGCCGGCTCGATGACGCTGGTTCCAGCGGGCAGCCAGAGAGTGGTATCGTTGCGAACCGGCCAGACGTGGCCATTTACGATCGCCGGGCCTTGCCAGCGCACGCCCACGCCGTGGCTCGAATCAATGATCAGGCGCGAGCCCTCTTGTTCCACCTTGTCCACGTCGGCGGCCGCCGAGCCGAGTAGCGGCAGATCAGCCGTGAGAATGGAGTTCTCGAAATACAGAGCGACCTGCGGAAATGCCTGCGCGGCTACGTGAACTAGCTGGAACAATTCCGTCCCTGTTTGTTGTTTCGTCGGATACACGTCCTGGTAGCGTTCGACGATATTGATATCGATGGCCAGGTGATCGGCATGCTGCGTGAGCGGCTGGTAACGTGTCGCGATCTGCGGATAACGCTGCGGGCCGAGGTTCCAAATAGTGGCCGGATCTTCGATTAGAAACGTGAAATCGTGCTGATCGAGCAGCGGTAGCACGCGGGCCGCGTCGGCGCCGATAAGATC
>DATHMO010000074.1:0-9492 GCA_035486995.1 Bryobacteraceae bacterium | reverse complement strand
CACTGGGCCGGATCTCGACAAGCTCAACACCTATTCGCAAACGCTCCTCGCCAAGCTGAAGCAGATTCCCAACGTGGCCGACGCGGACACATCGCTGGTCTATGGCAAACCCGAGCTGCGCGTGGAGATTGACCGGCAGCGCGCGGCGGATTTGGGCGTACGCGTCAGCGATATCGCGCAAGCCTTGAACACCATGGTGGCGGGCCAAGTGGTTTCCTCCTTCCCGTCGGGCGGCGAAGAATACGATGTGCGTTTACGCGCCGACATGCAGTTCCGCACCAGCGCCGAAGGGCTGCGCCAACTGACGGTTTTCTCTACCAACACGCGCGGTTGGGTGCCGCTGGATCAAGTGGTGCGCATTAAGAGCGGCGACGCGCCTTCCAGCATCGGGCGTCTGGACCGGCAGCGTGAGGTTACGCTGAGCGCCAACGTGTTGCCGGGCGGATCGCAGCAGAAGATCATTTCTTCGCTGAATCAACTGGCCGACGATCTGCATATGGGCGCCGGTTATCGCACCGAACTTCTCGGCACCTCCAAGGAACTGAACCGCACCGCCTACTATTTCATCGTCGCGATCGCGCTGACGTTCATCTTCATGTACATCGTGCTGGCGGCGCAGTTTGAATCGTTCCTGCATCCCTTCACCATTTTGCTTACGCTGCCTCTCGCCGTGCCCTTCGGTATTCTGTCGCTGCTGATGTTCGGCCAAAGCGTGAACATTATGTCGGGGCTCGGTTTGCTGCTGCTCTTCGGAATCGTCAAGAAGAATGCGATTCTACAGATCGATCACACCAACGGATTGCGCGCGGCGGGTTTGAACCGCTATGAGGCCATCATTCAAGCCAATCGCGATCGGCTGCGTCCCATCCTGATGACCACGACCGCGCTGGTGGCCGGCATGCTGCCGCTCGTGCTTTCGAACGGCGAAGGCTCGGCTAGTAACCGGTCGATCGGAGTGCTGGTGGTCGGCGGACAAACACTCTGTCTCCTCCTGACCTTGCTCGCAGTACCGGTGTTCTATTCCCTCTTTGACGACATGAAGCAGTTACCAATGTTCCGCAAGCTTTTCCACAAGCGCGATAAAACGCAGGCGGCTTCTGGTTTGGACGTCGCGCCACAACCCATGCATTTCGAAGGAGGGGAGCGCGCTTGATGAGCCGATTCTTTTTCAAGTCGCGCCGCGTGGCTGTGGCCTTGCTTGCCTGCACGCTGCCATCCATGTTGGCGCAGGAGACTAGCACGCTCGTGCCGCCCGTGCGGCCTTTTCGATTGCCTCCGCGAACCGGCGTCGAGACCCAGATGGAGATCACGCTCGACATGGTTCTCCGCATGGCCCTGGCGAACAACAAGGACATCGAATCCTCGCGGATCGATCAACTGGAATCGGTCTATAACCTGACCGCCGCGCAAGGAGTCTACGATCCGACGCTCAACGTCAACACTTATTGGGAGCAGCAGATCAATCCCATTGCATCGTCGTTGGGCGGATCGTCCACGGGAAGCCTCTTTAACAAGACGCTGCTGGCGGACCCCGGAGTCACGCAGCCGCTGCCCTGGTTCGGTGGCACCGTCAAGGCGGATTTGTCGTCCGAGGATGCGTTCTCGAACAACACATTCCTTTCGCTCAATCCGCAGTACGAAACATCGCTCAACTTTTCCTACACGCAGCCTCTCTGGCGAAACCTGCTCTACGACAGTAACCGCCACCAGATCGATGTTGCGAAGAAAAATCGCTCCTTGACGGACGAGCAGTTTCGCGCGCGGGTGATGACGATCGTCCAGCAGGCCGAGCAAGGGTATTGGGAGCTGGCGTACGCCTACAACAATCTCGAAGTCCAACTTGACGCCGTGCGCATCGGTATCCAGCAGGACGAGAGCAATCGCCGACAGGAAGTACAAGGGCTGCTCGCTCCAATCGACGTGGTTGCCGCACAGACGCAGCTCGCCAATTTCGAAGTGGGCGCTTACACGGCTCAGTCTGCATTGACCGGCGCGGAGAATTCGTTGAAGGAGCTGATCCTGCCGGATCGGTCGGACCCGCTCTGGTCCACCGCATTGGTGCCGGTGACGCCGCCCAACGTGAAGGCGCCGATTACTCCGCTGGCCGACGCTATTGCCGAAGCGATGACCAATCGTCCCGAAATCGCCGAAGTGAAAATCAACGGCGAGATCAATGAAAAAGACATACGCTACTATCGCGAGCAGACTAAGCCGCAAGTGAACTTGACGGCTCTCTACACGCGTGCCGGATTAGCCGGCGTGGTGCTGCCTCCCGGACCCAATCCGTTCACCTCCGCATTCGGCCCACTAACCACTCAGCTGAATGAACTGTCGGCTCTAGCGGGACTGCCTCCGCTGACCGGTGTTTCGTTTGGAAGCTCGACCATCCCTCCGGTCCTAGTCGGGAACTACGCGCATTCGCTCGCTGGGATTTGGAATGGAGATTTTCCGACGACCGAACTCCAACTCACCATCTCGTTGCCGATTCGCAACCGCACCGCCGACGCCAATCTCGGCAAGTCCCTCGCGGAAACGCGCCGCATCCGCAATCAAATGCAACAAACGCAGCAGAATATCCAATCCGACGTACGAACCGGCATGGAGAACTTGCAGATGGCGCAGTTACGTTTGCAGGCGGCACAGGTGGCGCGGGAATCGGCCGAAGAGCAGTATCAAAGTGAGCAGCGCCAGTTTCAAGCGGGTACGTCAACGTTGTTCCTGGTGCAGCAGCGCCAGGCGACCATGATCACCGCACGCAGCCAGGAGCGGCGCTCGGAAGCCGACATGAGCGAGGCGATCGCTCAATTCCAACTGGCGACCGGGACCATCTTGAAGGAACGCAATATCAGCTTGAAGCAATAGCGAGTCACTTGCCTACAATGTGGCGGGCGTCTTTGTTGTTCTCCTCGCAAACTGATTCGAGCAGCTCCGTGTCCGCCAATAAATGCGGATTCTCCGTAATGGTCCACGGCTTGGTGTACGCCTTCGGATCGTCAATCGTGATCTGAATATCCATGTGGCCGTAATCGTGGCGCCGAAATCGTTCGGTGACGTGCGCGGCTTCCGTCAACGGATGCCCGTTGGTATCCATCCAGATTTTTCCGTTCAACCCGGTGGTCTCGACAACGAAATCGTCACCGTCCCAACGCCCGGTCGAGAAGCCTTGCCACGAAGGTTTGAAATCCTTCGGCATCGCGCGCCCGTCGGTAAAGATCTGCCGGTAAATGGTGCGCGATTCATACAGGATCAGCATCTCGCCCGGAAATTGCATGATTTTGAATGGCGACGTCACGGCGTCCTTTTCCGGCACGCCCGAAGGCAGGCATTGATTGTTCGGATCGTCGCGGCCATTGGTCGCGCGGCGTTCCTTGTACAGCTCGGCGGCCCACGGCTGAAACGGTACGTCGTCCGGCTTCAGGTCCGCGGCGATGCTGATCAAATACTTCAGGCCGTTCGGCTCCCAGATGCCCGTGATGTCCACCTTGCCGTCTTTGGTGCGCGGCGCGGGCGCCGACATGTCCGCCTTGCCGTCTTTCGATCGGGGCGCGCTTTTCGTTGGGTAATTCAGCCATTGCGCGTGCGCGCTCGCGGCCAAAAACAAAAATACGATCGCGCTCCACGCCGTTTTCATTTCCGATTCTCCAGGCAGATCATTTCTGTAAGCTCTCCGGCCGGCAGCAGACGCGCATGCTCAGTGACGGTGAATGGCTTCGAAAAGGTCTTTGGATCCTCAATAGTGATCTGGATATCCAGGCGCTCTTTGTCGCGGCGATGAAAGCGCTCCGTCACGTGCAAGGCTTCGCTGTGCGGCGTGCCGGCGTTATCCAGCCAGGTGAGGTCGTTGAACCCGACGGTGTCCACAACCAACGTGTCACCATCCCACTTGCCCACCGAATATCCAAGCCACGAGGGTTGCGGATCGGCGGGTAGCGCGCGGCCGTCCGTGAACACTTGTCGAAAAGCCGTGTAGTTTTGGTACAAAATCACGACTTCATCGGCCGACTGCAGGATCTTGAACGGCTTTGGCCCCAACTCGATTCTCGGGATGCCCGACAGCGTGCAGTTCGCGTCCGGATCGCCCTTGACTTCGGCCGCGTTGCGATTGATCAATAGCGCGTTCGCCCGCGGCGCGATCGACAGCACTTCATCGGGCGACCAAACGCCCGTAAGGTCCGCCCTGCCTTGCCCCCACATCGCTAGCGGCGACGCCAGCACCGCGCAGCCCGCCAGGAATCGAAAGAACCCCGTTTTCATCTCGGAAGAATTATACACTGGCGTTCTGCCGCAGCGGCCTACTGCCCGCCACCCCAGTCGCGAAGAGGAACGAAAGGATTGAATTTTTGATTGGGCCCGCGATCGAGGCCCTGAACCGTCTTCAGTTTGATTTGAAAACAATATCCCACGCTCGCGGCAATCTTACCTTCGGCCTCGGCCAGGCTTGCCGCCGATAGCACTTGCCCCGGCACGATCGCGATCGTCAGCTCCCGCTCGGAAGTTTGAGTAATTTGGAGGCGCCGCAAGCCCGGGATATGATCCATCACCGAATCGCTCACCACGAAAGGATGTAGCAGCCGTCCGTCTGGCAATTTGAACCAATCGTTCGTCCGCCCGCGAACGGCGATCAACGTCGCCGCAGGGTGGCCGCATGGACAAGGCGCGGGGCCGCGTGTCACTAAGTCATTCAAGCGGTACCGCAGAAATGGCATGGCGCGCGAATGCAGCACCGTGATGATCGCCTCGCCGGATTCGCCAACTGCCACCGGTTGATCTTCCTTGCAAATCTCCACAATCACGGAATGCTCCGCGATATGCAGATGCCCAGTTACCGGACATCCCCACGCGATCAGATTTGCCTCCGTGGCTCCGTAAGTTTCACGCACCGGACACTGGAAGCATTCCGCTATGTCACGGCGAAAGGATGTCAACACCATCTCGCCTCCCAGCGTGATCAGGCGCGGCTGTATCCTCCGCCGCTGCTCGGGCGTGATGAATTCCACCAGCCTGGCTAACGAAGCCGGGTACGCGATGATGACATCGGGCCGCGCCGCGCACAACGCCCGGAGCGCATCCTGCGGCGGCATACCAGCGTCAATCAAAGTGCGCCCGAAGAATCCGATATATGAGGCCAGAGGACGATCGCCAGCGTCTTCCATCGACACAGAGGCTCGCTTGTCGGTGAGCCGCATGCCGTATCGCATCAAGACCCGCAGGCGAATACCCGATAGTATCCGCTCCTCGAAAAGAGTGCGTTTGGTATGCACCGGCATTCCGCGCGATCCGCTGGAAAGATGGCTGATCAGACTTGTATGCCGCGCGTCGCTGGCGATGAATTGCCCCGGCGCCGCTTGTATATCCGCGCGAGTCGTTATAGGAATCCGGCCAATGTCCGCCGAGCTTTGAATCTGTTGCGGCTGCAGTCCGGCTCGATCGAACGCGGCGCGGTAATACGGCACGTTGTCATACGCGTGCTGCACCAGTTCCCGCAGGCACTCATCGCGGTTCTGATCGAGTTCGTCGCGCGTCCAATCGAGACCGTTCAACGCGGCTCGGATTGCACGGACGCGTGGCGCCATCCAGTTCAATCTTTATTGCCTCAATCCATACACGAACAGCGAATTTCCGGCCGAGATCGCGACGTATTGCTTACCGCCCACCGAATATGTCATCGGGCCCGACGATACTTGTCCGCCCACCGACGCTTTCCACAAGAGCGCGCCGCTGCGGGCATCCAGCGCCATGAAATATCCCTCGCGCCCGCCGGTAAACAAAAGATCCGTCGCAGTGGTCAGGATGCCGCTATCGGTGACGTCGGTCATCTTGTATTCCCACTTGCGATCGCCGGTAGCGGGATCGATCGCGCGAACCGCTCCGTAGCCGTCTTCTACAGCCCGATTGGTGATCTGCGGCGGACGAATCAGTGGCACCGGCGATTTCGGCAGCGGCCCCGTAAACAATCGCCCTTCGTTGAACTCGACATCTTCCTTCACGTACACCGAATAATAGTTGTCCCAGGTCGGGATGTAGAACAGACCAGTATGCGGGCTGTACGACGGCGAGTACCAATTCGTCCCGCCTTGATTGCCTGGATAAATGAGCGTGCCGTCCGGCGTCGGCACCATGTTCGCCGCGCGCATCGGCCGTCCCTTTTCGTCTAGGCCCGTTGCCCACGTAACTTTCGCGAACGGTTTTCCCAGCAGGAACTCGCCCGTCGCACGATCCAGCACGTAGAAAAAGCCGTTCCGATTGGCCCACAACAACACTCGGCGCCGCGCGCCTTTCCAATCGAGATCGGCCAGCACGGGCACTTGTACAGAATCGAAATCAAAATCGTCGTGCGGCGTAAATTGGAAATACCACTTCAGCTTGCCCGTATCGGCGTCCAGCGCGACCGCGCAATCCGCGTACAGGTTATCGCCTTTGCGCAAATCGGCGTTCCAATCGGGCCCTGGATTTCCAATGCCCCAATAGGTGAGATTCAAATCCGGATCGTAGGAGCCAGTCATCCAAACAGAGCCCCCGCCATGCTTCCAGGAATCGCCCGCCCATGTTTCGTGACCCTTCTCGCCCGGCCCTGGAATATTGTTGAAGCGCCAAACTTCTTTGCCGGAGTGAACATCGTACGCCGCCAAGAAGCCGCGAATTCCGTACTCGCCGCCCGCCGTCCCCACGATCACTTTGTTCTTCACCACCAGCGGCGCGTGCGTGATCGCGTAGCCGGCGAGCGGATCCGCGACTTGCGTATTCCACAGCAGGTGCCCGCTCTTGGCATCCACGGCTACGATATGCGCGTCGATGGTTCCCATGAATAATGTGTCGCCCAAGATCGCGAGCCCGCGGTTCACCCGCCCACAGCACAAACGCGCTTGCGGCGCCGGGCTATAGGAATAGACCCAGAAAATTCGTCCAGTCGCCGCGTCCATTGCGACGATATCGTTGGGCGCCTGCACGGTGTACAACACGCCATCCACCACCAGCGGCGTGGCTTCGAACTTTTCGAGCGAACGCGCCTGGAAAATCCACTTCTGCTCCAGGTTCTTGACGTTGTCCGGCGTAATTTGGTTCAGCGCGCTGTAACGCTGGCTGAGATAGCCCCCCGAGTAATTGAGCCAATCCTGGGGCGTGCTGCTGGCTCGCACCAGCCGATCGAACGAAACCTGCGCCGGGAGCGACGCGGCAGCCAGCATCAGCACAAAGATCGGGCGCAGCATAATGTGCACTAGAATCCTTTCAGCGAAACCAGGTAGCCGACCAGGTCCGACAGTTCATTGCCGCTCAGCTTATCGCGATACGAAGGCATCGGTGAGTTCTTCAGAAACTCAAACTTGCTCAGATCCGCCTTTTGAAATGAGAGCAGCTTTTCCTTGCTGTCGATGAGTTGCAGCGAGTATGTATCCTCATTGAGGATCCTTCCGGTGATGGTGGCGCCGTCGCGCGTCACCACGCGGACGTAGCGATTTTCCGGCAGAATCTCGGCATTCGGATCCACAATGGAGCGCTCGATATCAGCAGCTTTGCGGCGCGCGCCCACGTCCGTCAGATCCGGCCCCACCCTCGAGCCATGGTCCTCCACGCGATGGCAATTCAGGCAGCCCTTGCTCTCGAACAGCGCCTTGCCGTGCGCCAGATCCGCTTTGCTCGCCCCGGAATCGGTGGCAGCGGCCAGCGATCGCAGGTACGCCACAATCTGGTGCGCTTGTTGGTCGCTCAGATTTGCCGGCGGCATCGGCGTTCCGTTGATGCCTTGCTCCATGATCGCCACCAGCTCATTATCGGTGGAAGCGCGCCGGAATTTGCCGTGACCCAGATCCACTCCCGAAACGAAATCACCGTTCGGTCCGTGGCAATTCGAGCAATTGACGCCGTAAAGCTGCTTACCAGTTTGAATATCGGCTGGACTGTAGCCCTGCTGCGCGCACAATGCGCCGGCCATCAGGGCCGATAACAGAAATAGCCGATTCCACATGTTCCACGCCGCCTTTCGCGTTAAAACGGGGCTAAGGAGGCTAGTTTATCCTGCGACGGCAGTGCGGTCAAACTAGGCCAGCGGCCAGAAAATTTCGGTTTTCCAATCTTTGGGATCTGGGTATTCCCCCGGATCGGTCACATACGATTCCCACGGGCCCCCCGCCGAACGCAGCCCTTCCGCTTCGATCCACTGCTGCACCGCGGCATGACCTTCCGTCAGTTTGTCGTAGGCCCCGGGATGAACCGTCGTCGCAACAAGCCCGCCCGGCAATGTTTCGGCCCGAATCTCGCCGTCCGCACCCGCGCCGGCATGCGTCGCCACCGGGAACCCAGCCTCGATGGTCAACAATCCCGGCCCCCACTCCAGATATCGCGCGAACGGCGGCCCGGCCAGCGCGATCCCGCTCTGCTGCGCGTGCAGAAACACTCGTCCGAGCACTTCCCCGAGCATCGCCGCGATCTCCGCCTGCTTCACGCGCCGCCGCACCGCCAGCACCTTCTGCGGCGCGATTTCCTTTTTGCTGATTGAATAAGCCATTCCGTTTTCCTTCGGCCTCCCGTCATCACGCGTATGAAACAATCCCAGACACGCCCCGGCACTGCTCACCACCGCCGCATGTTCCCGTGCATCGCCCGCCAGCCCGCGCGCCCGATAAGCGCTGGGCGACAATCCGAACCGCCTGCGAAATGCCCGAGTGAAGGCCTCATGACTCTGGAACCCGCACGCCAGCGCAATGTTCAGCACCGAATCTTGGCCGGTTACGAGCAGCGTCGCCGCACGATCCAGCCGCAGCCGCAACGTGAACTGCTTCGGTGTTTCCCCCGCCACCCGCGCAAACACGCGATGCAGATGAAACGCCGACAGCCCCGCTCGATCGGCCAACGCGCCTAGCGAAACATCCTCATCCAAGTGCTTCGCCGCGTACGCCATCACCGGCTGCACTTGTTTCAGCGGCGTCGTCATCTCTACGAATCTAACCCGGATGCGCGGCCGCGCGCTTGATCTTTCTTGCGGTGTGACACAATATCCGTGACTGTTGCCGAAGGAGAGAAGCATGAGAACTTTGCTGTTCGTGACTCCGTTTGCCGCGCTGTGTGCCACTCTCGCGTACGCCGGGACGGCCGCGGAGAACCAATGTCAAAACCTGAAATCACTCTCGCTCCCTGGCGTTGAGTTCACTGCCGTTGAAATCGTCGCCGCTGGACCCTATCAAGCTCCGGCCGGCGCTTGACGTGGAGCCGGCGGCCCTGCAATTCCGCCAAGAATGCTGCCCGCCCATTGCCGAGTAGCCGCGACTCTCCGCCCGTCTTCGGACTCCGACATCAAAATGGAACTCTGGCTGCCCGTCGACAACTGGAACGGCAAATTTGAAATGGTCGGCAACGGCGGATGGGCCGGCATCATCAGCTTCCCGCAAATGGCCGCTGCCCTCCGCGACGGCTATGCCACTGCTTCCACCGACACCGGTCACGAAGGCGGCAACGGCATGTTCGCGCTCGGCCATCCCGAGAAAATCACCGACTTCG
>DATHMO010000073.1:0-12717 GCA_035486995.1 Bryobacteraceae bacterium | reverse complement strand
TCGGAATCTTCTGTACGGCGTTTTTCACGGTGGCGCAGCTCACCTTCTGGGGCAACTATCTGCCGCGCGTGTACCCGGTGCACTTGCGCGGGACAGGCGAAGGATTCGCCGTCAACGTCGGCGGACGCATGCTTGGAACTTCCGCGGCACTGGTCACCACGCACTTGGCCGCGTTCATGCCCGGCGGCTCGCCATCGGTCCGCTTAGCTCACTCCGCGAACGCAGTTGGCATCGGTATCTACGCTCTCGCGCTCGGCCTCACGTTCCTGCTTCCGGAACCGCCCATGAATCTTCCAGAATGACCATCAGCCGATCCATCAGCATCGCCTGGGCCGCATGGATCTGCGCCATCCTCGCCCTCGCCCTTCAGCCATTCCTGCAGAACTTGGCCCTCTTCCGTCAAGTCGACCCCACGCTGTATCTCATCATGCTGGCGGCGCTCGGCCTGGGCGTCATCGCGGCAACTGCGTATCACTTTGTACGTCGCCAAGGATTTTGGCGCTGGGAGCCGGTAGCGCTTCCAATCGCTTTCCTGCTGATCTGCGCGTTTTACTCACCGGCCGGCGTCGCCGTCACTCTCTGGATGCTCGCCGCGGCCTTCGCCACCGGAAGGTTCGCCACCACGAAATTCGGCATCCAGGCCGACCTCGCCCTCAGCACCTTGGCCGGCTTCGGCATCTTTTCCGTGCTGCTCTTCGTGCTCGGCGAGAGCCATGCGTTTTATTCGTGGGTATTCGTATTGCTATTCGCCGCTCCCCTGCCTTTACTCTGGACGCAAAGGACCGAACTGGCAGACGAGCTACGAGCGATGCGTCGCAACTGGCTTAGCGATCCGGAGCTGACCGCGCCGCACGTCAGCATTGCCATATTCGCCGCCATCGTTTTCGCTCTCATCACCACCGCCACGTTGCTGACCCCCGCCTGGAACGGCGACACCATCCAGTTTCACCTTCCCTTGATGCGGGTCTTCCTTGCGTCTCACGACCTGACGGTGCCGCGCGCCATCTCCTACGGTTACTTCCCGCAGGGCTTTGAAGTTCTCGCCACCGCCGCCTATGCCATCGCGGGACAAATGGCCGCGCAGTTCGTCAACCCCGCTTTTTTCTGCCTCGGCATTTTGATGTTGTACCGCATCGCCCGCTGCTGCGGGATTTCTCGCTCCTGGGCCATCACCGGCGCCGTCCTGGGTATCTCGATCCCCTATGTGCACTGGAGCGGAAGCGTAACCAAAAACGATTTCCTCCTGGCGTGCTACCAACTCGCCGCCCTGCTGTGCTGCTTCCGTTGGCGTGAAACGCGGCAGTTTCGCTGGATGCCGGTAAGCGCCTTCTTTATCGCGATGAGTTTCGGGATTAAGCATGTCGCCATCTTTGGAGCCATTCCGTGGACGCTCGCCTGCGCGTACATCCTCTGGCGTCAACCCAACAAGAGATTCAGCCGCGCCATCTCGCTCGCGGCCCTTGTTCTCCTGCTCGGCTCGCTGTGGCAGGTGCGAGCTTACCTCGGCACCGGAGATCCCTTCGCCCCTGCAGGCATTGGCAAGGCCACGGAGGTCGAAGTAAGAACCGCGAGACGTGGCCACGGACAGTCGCTGCTCACGGCTTATAACGCCCACTTCAACGGCCGTCGCTATTTCCAGTCGCCGACCCAAAATCCACTTGGCATCGTGCTGCTCATCCTTGCTCCGCTCTGGCTGATTCCCCGCCCCAGCGGCAGTCCACGGAGAACGGAGGCGCTGTTGTGGCTGTTCGTCATCCTCTATTATCCGTTCTGGGCAGTCGAAGGAGGCATACTGCGTTACGCCATTGCCCCGGCGCTCCTGCTCGCGATTCTCGGCGCAGCCAGGCTCGCGCCATTCCCACGGCCCCTGGTGATCGCCGCCCTGAGCGTTGCGCTGCTATTTTCCCTGCCCGTCGTGATCCTGATCGAGATGGCGCCCGCTCAAATCCCGCTGTTCTTGAAACAGATCGACGCGGCTACGTTCCTCCGCCGAACGCTTCCGCCCTACGGCGCCGTCGAATACTTGAGCCAACATGCGACGCCCTCCGATTCTGTCGCCAGCATTGGCGATTGGGCCGCCGGCTACGCCCCGAATCCGGCCAATTTCCGTGTGACCTACCTCAACCAGCGGCGCTACACGCCCGAGTTCGTTCATCGCATGTTGCGCCAGGACGCCCGTTATCTGATCCTGCCCAGACGCCCCAACTTGAAGGAACTGGAATCCGCCGCGCGCGAGGATCACACCGTCACTCGGGTCTACGAAGATCGCGAGTTCGTCGTGGATGCCTTGCAGCCAGCCGGTCCAATCCGCTAATTCGCCGACGCCCCGCGCGCCCCGCTGCTCGCTGAGACATCCGCCGGCACTTTCGCGCCCGCTGACGTCTTGACCCCGCCCGTTTCAGGAATCGGCGCAACCTCATCTGCCCGCGTCTGAATCGCGCGCACCGACCACAACAAGCTTCCCGTCACAAACGAAACCCCGTTGTAGAAGTGGTACAGCAAGTGAAACGGAAATGCGGCCAACGCAAACAGTTTCCCGCGCTTTTCCGACAGGAACAAGTAAAAGCCGTTGTTCAACGTCGCCAGCACTAGAACTGCCGCCACTACGGCCGTAATGAAATAGCGGTCTTTCAAATACAACATCGACACCACCACCACCACCGCGATGTACAGCCCGTGGAACCACGCGTTCAGCGACTTCCAACGCCCCCGGCTGTCATAGCGATGCCGCAAAAACAGCAGCGGGACTATCGCCACCACCAGCGGAATCAAACCGCGCATGTGGATTCGCCACGCGCACAGCACAATCGCCGCCGCCCCCGCAATCATCGCCGCGCACACCCCCAGCGACCGGTGCGCCGCTCCATCCGACCAAAAGCTGCTGAGCAGAATGAACAGTATCGTGAACAGCGGCAGCAGCGCATAGCCGCCAAACCGGAACGCGTGAATCGCCGCGTATAGCAGCATCAGATACACGAGCCCGATGCTCACCCGCTGGCTGATCTCGAGGTTGAGATCGTTGGGCATGTTGTGATCGCGCAGAATCAATTCGGTCCACGGGATTCCCCGATCCAGCACATCGGTCTTCAGCAATCCCCAGAACGTCCACTTCTTCAGGTGCTTCACCCGCAGGTCGCGATCCAGTAGTATGCGGCTGCCCGCCCGGCGCATCCGGTATCCCAACTCGATGTCTTCAATCGCCGGCCGCGTGTAACTGTTGGCGTCGAACCCGCTCATCGCCAGAAACACTTCGCGCCGGATCGCTCCGCAGCCGCTCCAAAACGTCGAAGCCTCGCTCTCCGCATTCTGATGCACGAAACAATGCATCAGGTTTTTGTACTGGGATAGAAAATCGCGTGACGACGGATCGTCGTCATAGGACCCGATCACCGCATCGATCGCTGGATCTTCGAAATCCGCAGTCACTCGCTCGATGGCGTCCGGATGCACGCACACATCGGCATCCAGGAAAAAGACAACATCGCCGGTGGCGGCCTGCGCCCCGATATTCCGCGCCTCGGCCGGACCCTTGCGTCCCGACGTAGCGAGTGTGCGAATCCCGCGCGCAGCGGCTTTCTGAATGGAGCCGTCGTTCGAACCATCGTCGACAACGATAATTTCGTGGGGTGCTTGCCTCAGGCGCGCAATCGCGTTGAGACACTGGTCCAATTGCGTCCCGCCATTATAGGAAGGGATCACAACCGAGATTTCAGCGGCCAATCTCTAGCTCCGGTTTCAACGGGGATCCTAAGCCTACAGTTTACACGCTTTCACATGTCCGCTACCTCTCTTTTTCCCCTCTCCCTCAACCACTTCCACCCTCACCCTCCCGCAATCGTCCCTTCCGACCGCTATTCTCAAACCGAATGCCCCTCGCAACCCGATCCCGCTCCCGACCGGCTCCACTTTGGGTTCGTTTTTTCAAATTTCAAAAAAACGCCACGCCCGCACAAAAAACTATGCCTCTTGCGCCACCTCCTCCGGAAAAATTCTCGCCCCACCGCAAGCGCCGACCACCCGGAACCAGCCACTAGCCACCAACAACCAGCCACCAGCCCCAGGAATCTGGCATATTAGAGTTTCGCGCTTTTCGCCCGAAACCGGAGGGACTAACCTTGGCAGTGAGTGCACAAACTCTTCTTTCACCCGTTGAACCGTTGACCCTGGCCTACGACCGCGAGCGTCTCGAAGACGTCGGCTTCATGACCTGCATGACCCTGGTCCTGCTCGGCAACTACGCCCAAACCGGCCACTTCGGCGGACCCCTCGCCTACACGCCCTACAACGTCGCCCTCCATCTCGCCGGTCCCGACTTCGGCGGCCTGCGCTTCGACTATCGCCGCCCCAAGCATCCGTACTCAGACAAATTCATGCTCGCCGGCGGCCACTGCATCCCTACTTGCTACGCGCTCTGGATGATCATGGGTGAAGCCCTCGCGCGCAAATACAAAGCCACTGGCGACAAGCGCTATTACGTCGATCCGCACGTCGCCATGCTCGGCATCGATGCGCTGGGTTTCCGTCGCGGCGCAGGTGCGCTCGCCACCTTGCTCCAGGAAAACGGACTCGCCGATCATCCTCTCTTCGCCGAAGCCAAGGGACGCGGCATCCGTGCATTAGCCGGACACGCCGAGAGCACCGACCTCACGAACGACGTCAACGGTGGACCCTCCGGCATCGGCGTCGCCACCGCCGCGGGCAAAGCTGCTTTCTGGGACATGGCCAGCGCGTCGCTCAACAACGGCCCGAAGATCTTCGCGTTCGAAGGCGAATTCGCCATGACCGAAGGCCACGCCCAAGAGCTCAAAACTCAGGCACTGGCATTGCAGGTGGGCAAGCGCCTCCGCGTCATGTTTTCCGACAACAATGCCGGCATCGACGATTCGCTGCTGGGCGGCGTGATCGCCAATAAATATGATCACTACTGCTTGGTCGATCAGTGGACCTCCTACGGCTGGAACGTCTTCACGCTCGACGATGGCAACGATTATGACCAGGTAGTCGCCGCGCTCAAAACCATGGACGACTGGGACCCCGGCGACCGCCGTCCCATGATCGTGATCGGGAAAACAATCAAAGGTTATTGGCCCTGCGTTTCGCACGGAAAAATATCGGGCCAGTGCGATCAGGTGATCGGCTACCCCAGCCATCCCTACGCGATGAAGATGAATTCGGAATACTTCGTCGCGCTCGCCAAAACATTCGAAGAGCAATATGGCGTGGAGTTCGTCGGCATCAAGAACGGCGCCGTAACCGATCAGCGCGAGCGCCTCATCCAGTTCAAGGCCAATATCGACATCGCTATGTCGGTGCTCGATCGCAATGGCATTGGCGACTGGCTGGCCGAGCGCCTGGTCTCAATCGGCGACACCATTAAGGACGAGCCCAAGCTGCATTTCGATGTTTCGCACGATCCTTTTCTCGACGATCGCCTGCGCGTCGCGAACCTCCCCGTCGAGCCGCAAAAAGTGAAGGTGAAGAATCGCATCTCGGGCGCCGAGAAAGAAGTGGGCATCACGCTGTTCCGCAAGCCTGGCGAGATCGCGGGCACCCGCCGCGGAATTTCGGAAATCATCAAGTGGTTGAACTACGTCACCGATAGCCGCTTCGTCACGCTCGCCGCCGATCTATCGGAATCCATCAACGTGGAACACGGCAGCCTGTGGGGCCACTACGATCCTGAAACCAATCCACTCGGAACTCGCATCAAGGCCGCCATTCAGGAAGCCGGCAACGTCTCCACTGCCATCGGCCTGATCAGCCAAAGCGCCAGTGTCGATCCCGAGAAATTCTCGGGCGTCTGGGCGCTGAGCGGAACTTATGGCGCGTTCACTCCGCTGATGTACACACCGGCGCGCGTCTGGAGCCAGCAGAATCAGGACAGCAAATTCCGCATGGGAGTGTTGCACATTCTCGCGGGACATTCGGGTCCTGAGACCGCTGCCGACGGCCGCACCCATTTCGGAATCTTCGCCACGCAAGTGTGGAAACTTTTCCCGCGCGGCGAAACCATTCACTTGAATTTTTGGGATTACAACGACGTCTCGGCTGGTTACTTCGCCGCCGCCGAAATCGCAGCGCGCGATCCCAAGGTCGGCATCATCTCTATTGAAGTAGCTCGTCCCGATTTTCCGGTCGCCGATCGCGCCAAATTCGCCGATACCGATCTCAAGGCCGCTGCGAAGGGCTTCTACGTCATTCGCGATTTCGCGCCCGGCCAGCCCAAACATGGCTACATCGTTTCGCAGGGATCCAGTTCCACCGTGAATCTGGTGAACATTCTTCCGCGCCTGGAACAAGCCGGGATCAACGTCAAAGTGGTCGCGGCCATCAGCGAAGAATTGTTCGATCGCCAGCCCGAGGCTTATCGCAACTCCGTTTTGCCTCCCGAAGCCCGCTACGATCTAATGGTAGTCTCAACCGGCACGCGGCGCGTTTGGCCTTTGCGCGACGTCGGCCCGATGACCGATGCCTATTCGCTCACTTCCGATTGGGACAATCAATGGCTCTCCGGCGGTCTCGAGCCCGATGTCATCGCCGAAGCGCACCTCGACAAGGAATCGATTTTCAAAGGAATCGAGCGTTTCGCGCGCGATCGTGGCGATCGTTTAGGAAAACAAAAGTCGTTGCTCGGCGCGCTTTAGTTAGTCGCGGCGTCGCGTTTTACCGGCTTGCCGTAGACTTCGATCCACGCCACATCGGACCATCCGCCGGGGCCATGACCACTGCCCGGCATCAGATCGGTGAATCCGATTTCGTCCACTTTGCTCAAGTCGGGATGCTCCACCCAGTTGCCTCTGGTCACAACTTTGTCGATGTCCAATTTCAACCAGCGCACTTCGGCAATCGAAAAATCGCTGTCGTGCCAATCGAGCGGTGAGCCGTCGACGTGGTCGCCAACCAGCCAGCTTCCATCGGCCAATTTCACGATCGGCCGTACTCTGTGGAATCCGGAAACTTTGGTTTGCCACCGGATTCTCGCGAGTCCAGTAAGATCCACATAGTTGCCTTTGTCGCGCAGCGCAACCGCAACGGGCGAAGTGGCAAGACCGGTCCAAACGTGCGGCGGATTGCTCGGATCCGTGGCGCTGCCGAGTTCCTGGACGTCTTTACCGGACGGTCCATAGAGTTTCAACTCCAGATTCGCGCTGCCCACTTGATCCTGCGTGACGCCGTGTTCGCCGCCGCCCGGAGCCGTTTTCCATTCTTCGCGGAAGAACAGCGGGGCGCGGGCGCCGGTTCGTTCGCCGGCCCGAACCGGAGCGGGGGTTGACGGTGGCGCCAGTTGTTGCGCAAACGCGGCGCTGACAATTGCAAACGAAAGGAATCGGTAGAACATTTGGCTGCCAGTATATCGCAGCTTTAGTGCGTCTGAACCGGCTGTGCTCTGTCGGCCAACATTCGGCGGACGGCATCCTCGACGCGTTGGACGGCTGAGCGCCGGTAGTCCCAGCGTTTGTCCTTGTTCGGAGGAAGCACGGTCATAGTGGCGTTGGCTTCGAAGAGCAAAACTTCGCCGCTCGGGCTCAGGCCGAAGTCGATGCCGCCATAATCCAGTCCCAACGTTTCCTGGATGTCGGCGAGCGCGGCCATCGCACGCGGGCCCAGCACTTCCGGCATATGCTGCAGGAATTTCGACTCTTCGGCGCGATGCCCGGCGTCGTCGGCCATGTCCGCCGTTACGTAGTGAATTTTCCAGTGGGTCGAAATCGCCAGATGCAGCGGATACAGCCAGCCGCCGATCATCATTACTCGATACTTTCGATGTTTCCCGTCGGCGCCGCGGGCATCCAGGTATTCAATCGCGGTTAGCTCATCGCCCGGAATTTGGGCCAGCGCCGCCTCCAAACCATCCGCGTTTTCTACGCGCACAAAATGCCGGCCGTTATGAAATCCAGGCGCCCGCAAAAGTAGCGGAAATTGGAAGCCCCGCTGTTCGAGTGCGGAAGCCAGTCCAACGCGCGGCAGGTTCGCAATCATCGGCGCAACAACTCCGGGAATCTCAGCCAGACGGCGCGAGTTCGCAGCCCGGCCCGTTGCCAGCACCGCGGCCGGCGAATTAATAACCGGCGCGAACGTGCGTTCCATCAAAGTCACGGCGCGATCGAGCGCCAGCGCGCATGAATCCGCGTCGCCAATCGCGTTGAACACCAGATCGTGCGGAGGCAGGGGCACGTTGGGATCGTACACGTTTGGCAAAATCACAAACGTCCGGAATACCTTGTCGTCCAGCAGGTGGCGGATCGGCACGTCGGCTCTGCGACCGGAAACCAGCAACAAAACTTGCACCGGTTTCGCTTGACCGCGATAAGGCAATTCCGTTGCGCGCCGATCCCGAAGTCCCAGGCGCTGATGACGCGCCGCTTCTTCTTCGTGGCCCAACTCGGCCAGCAGATTCCCGAGACCCTGATGCGCTTCGGCGAATTTGGAATCCAACGCGATCGCGGCTTCGTAGTGTTCGCGCGCCGGAACCAGATCGCCGGCTTCTAAGAACATGTTGCCCAAATTCACGTGCGCCATTGGATTCTCCGGAGCCTGCTTGATGGCTTCGGTGTACGCGCTGCGCGCCGCGGTCCGATGACCCGTCATATACAGCAGCGTGCCCAAATTGTTGAGTGCGCCAACATGCGACGGGCTCTCGGCCAGCAGCTCGATGTAGGCTTGCATGGCCTTTTCGTTTTCACCCAATTCGGCGAGCAGACAGGCGCGATTGAAGCGCAAGTCCAGGCACTCCGGTTGCTCCGTCAGGCGTGCTTCCACTTCGCGCAGCAATTCCTGTCGCTGCAATGCGGGCGCCCAACTAGTCATAGACGGCTTCCTCCACTTCGGCGTCGACCGGCACAGCCAGACGGCCCAACGCGAGAACGGCATCCACTAATGCATCGACGTCCTGACGGCTGGTTCGATGATTGGTGATCGCCGCTCGAATGGCCAATTGGCCGTTGATCCGGGTTGTCGAAGGCGCGGCTACTCCTGATTCCTGCAGCTCAGCAACAATCCGCGCGTTCGCGCGATCGGCATCAGGGCATCGATAGCGGAAACAAACAATGTTCAATTGCACGGGCGCGAGGAGCTCCAACTCGGCGCTCGCCGCCACGCGCTGTTCCAGATAACGAGCCAATTCGCAAGTTTGCTCAATGGTCTCGCCCAAGGCATGAAGCCCGTACACCTTCAGCGTGAACCAGGTTTTCAAAGCGCGGAATCCGCGCGAGAGATCCGGCCCAAAGTCGCACGGCCAGGGCGAACCGCCAGACAAACCACGAGTTTCACGCTCCAGATACGCGGCCTGGGAGGCAAACGCTTTGCGATGAAGTTCACCGTCGCGCAGCAGGACGAACCCGGCGTCGTAGGGCACTTGACCCCATTTATGAAAATCGAACGCGAGCGAATCGGCGGCTTCGATACCGGCCAGGCGCGGCGCAATCTCCGGCGCTAAAATTCCGAGCGCTCCAAAGGCTCCGTCGACGTGAAACCAGAGCCGCTCTTCGTGCGCGATGACGGCGAGCCCGTCCAGGTCGTCGATGGCGCCGATATCCACGGTCCCGGCTGTTCCAGCTACTAAGAAGGGCGTGAAGCCTGCGCGCCGATCCGATTCGATCATCTGCTTCAAGGCTGCGAGATTCATCTGATGCCGAGGGTTCACGGGAACCAGACGCAGCGCGTCGCTTCCCAGCCCGCAACAATCCACCGCTTTGCGGAGCGACTCGTGCGCGGCCGTCGACGCATACGCGATCAACCGCCTTTCGACGCCGCCGACGCCCAAGCGCCGCGTCTCAAATCCCAGCGCGGCATCGCGAGCAACGAGCACCGAGATCAGGTTTGCCATCGATGTCCCGGTAACGAATAACCCCGAGGCTGTTTTCGGGAAGCCGAACAACTCGATCATCCAGCGCACGATCTGGCGCTCGACTTCGATGGGCGCATGATCCCTTCCACCGAGGTTCGCATTCAGGCCGGCTGCCAACATTTCAGCCAGCATTCCAGCCGCGTTGCCGCCGCCATGCACCCAGCCCATGAAACCCGGATGAACGTTGCCGTTGGAATAAGGCAGGATGTCGCGCATGAACTCATCGTGCACCGCGCTTAATTCGGACGGCGCAACCGGCAGATCGCTGCGAAACTTCGCGCGCACATCGCCGGGCATCGGCTGCCAGACTGGGCGTTCGCGGATATGCTCCAGATAATCGAACATGTCGTCGAGCATGCGGTGCCCTTGCGTGCGAAACGAGGACCAATCCTCGGGATCCAAGCTGCGGTCGAGTTTTGACTCGGGGTACGACATGCCGATTTGCGTGATGCGTCTACAATCGGCAGAAACGGATGATTCCGTTAGGCTTTAGCTCATTCCTGCCGGAGGGCGATCATGGGGTCCAGAGCCGCCGCACGGCGCGCCGGAAGGTAGCAGGCCGCGAGAGCCGCCCCAATCAAGACAAGCGAGACGGCCAGGAACGTCCATGGGTCGGTCGCCCGGACTCCGTAGAGCAAGTGCGAAAAGCTCAGCAAAACTCGCGCAAGAATTAACTGGGCCGCGAGGCCGATCGCGACGCCGGCTAGAGCTAGCCGCAGGCCGTGGCCGACGACCATCTGGAGAACGTCGCGTTTCACTGCACCGAGCGCCATGCGAATCCCAATCTCGCGGACGCGCTGGGTCATGGAATAGGAAATCACGCCATAGATTCCGACCGTGGCGAGCACCAGCGCGAGGGCGGCAAATGCGCTCAGCAGGATCATCGGAAAGCGCTGCCCGGCCATCGATCTTGAAACCAGCGACTGCATGGCGGCGATGTTGTAAATGGGCTGATCGCTGCCTGCCTGGTTAACCGCGGTCTTGAGGGCGGGCATCAAAGCGGCGGAAGGGAGCGGCGTGCGCACAACCAAAGTGACTTGCGGGCGAAACGTCGGCAGCGCTTCATCCGGGAGCTGATAGAAGGAGTAATAAATTTGCGGCTTCTCGTTTACGGAGCCGTCGAGCCCATATTGTTCGACGTGTCCTGCCACGCCGACGATCCGGGCGGCAACATTCCGAGACGCGCCCCAATCGGGCATAGTTATGCTCTGTCCCAAGGGGTCGCGATCGGGAAAATAAGTGCGTGCTAAAAGGCTATCGATCACGACAACGAGCCCCGAATTGCTTGAGTCAGTGCGAGAGAGAAGGCGTCCGCGAAGGAGTGGGATTCCCATGGTGCGGAGATAATCGGGACCGATGGGATAGTAGACCGCGCGCGGAATCTCGGCCATCGACGCGGGCTGGCGCGATCCGATCCAGAACGGGCCCGAATTGTCGTGTTGGCCCAACGGGAGCAGCGCGGTAATATCGGCTGCTTCGACGCCGGGAATTTGGCGGATGCGCTCAACCAATTGTTGATAGGCGATTCGAACCTTCGCAGGCGTGTTCGTGGACGGCGAAAGTCCAACTTGAAAGCTGACGAGGCGCTGGGCGTCGAAACCTGGATTGACGGCCCACAGATTGTGGATGGTGCGAACGAGCAGGCTGCCGGCAGTTAATAGCACCAGAGTGAGAGCCATTTGGAAAATTACGAGAGCGGCTTGGGTGCGATGGTGGCCGACTGACGAGCCGCGGCTGCCCTCCTTGAGACCTGTTTGCAGATCTGTGTTCGAGCTCTTGAGGGCGGGCAAGAGGCCAAAGATAATTCCTACGGCCGTGGAAATGGCGAACGCGAATAAGAGGACCGACGGGTTCAGGCGGATGTTATCAATTCGCGGCAGCATGGGCAAAGCGGCAAGCAGCGAGTTGAGTCCCCACTTTGCAACTCCAAGTCCCACGGCGCCGCCGATGAGCGAGAGAAGCAGGCTTTCGACGATCAACTGACGGATGATTTGTGTGCGGCTGGCGCCGAGAGCCAATCGAACAGCGAATTCTCGGGTGCGTACGGCCGAGCGCGCCAGCAGCAGGTTGGCGACGTTGGCGCATGCGATCAACAGGACCAAACCAACCGCTCCCAGCAACAGAAGCAACGTACCGCTAATATCGCCGATCAGAAATTTCTTGAGCGGCACGATGTACGTTCCCAGGCCTCGTTCGGTGGCGGGGTTGAGCTCATCGATTTGATCCTGCAGGGTGTTCATTTCGGCACGCGCCTGGCCGAGGCTGACGGACGGGTTGAGGCGCCCGATGGCAATGAGATCGTGAAATGTGCGATTGGTGCGGATCAAGGGATCGCCGTGTCCGAGCGCGGTATAAACGTCGGCCTGGCGATCACCGTAGCCAAAGTCAGGCCGGAGCACGCCAACGACTGTATAGCCCGCGCCGCTTAGTGTGATGGATTTGCCGAGCGCGGCGGGGCTGGCGGAAAATCGGTCGCGCCATAAGCGATCGCTGATAATGACTGCGGGCGGGCCTGCGGTGCGATCTTCGTCGGCCGAGAACGCACGGCCAATCGCCAATTGGACGCCTAGCGTACTAAAGAATGATGCGGAGACTTCGTTGGCGTTGACGTGTTCGGGTGCGCCGGGGCTGGTGAGATCGAAATCCTGCACCTTGTACGCGGCGATTTGCTGGAAGGAGCGGGAGGTGCGCTGCCAGTCGAGAAAATCGGGATAGGAAAGCGCCGTTGGGTATTTCAGGGTTCGATTGAAGAGGGCGATGAGAACGAGGCGGTCGGGCTCGCGATAGGGCAGAGGGGAGAGGACGACGCCGTCGAGCACGCTGAAGATGGCGGTGTTGGCGCCGATGCCGAGGGCGAGGGTAAGGATGGC
>DATHMO010000072.1:0-4587 GCA_035486995.1 Bryobacteraceae bacterium | reverse complement strand
AAGCATACCATCATAATGGTGGGTTGGCAAGTTGCTATTGGCTGGAGTGTAACTTTCATAGGATCAGTAGTTTAAGGGGGATCTTAGCGCATTGCCTGCCGTGCCTCGTGGCGGGCAAACCATTCGCTCATCCATGAGCCTAAACTTAGCACCATAATGATGAAGACGGCGAAACTGCCGAGGAGGGCGCATTCACCCCAGGGGTGCCAGTACTCATGAAGTGGAAAGCCGGCAAGAAAAGGCGTGGTAGCGCCGATGGTCAACAGGAAGATGCAGAGCGTCTTCATCAATTTTTGCGTAGCCTGGCGGAATCGGTGATTGATCACCAGGGAGGCAGCTTCATCCTCAGTGATTTCGTTCTTATCAGCACGAGTTTCAATTTCTTGCTGCCCCTTCATCGCCGCGCGTTCCGAGCGCCGCAGCATCCAGAGTCCAAGAGCGAGCCCGATGAAGGCCGCGATTAAAAGCTCCGGCGGGTCTTTGCGCCCACCCGCGTACAGAAGGAAGGAGAGGATCTCCACAGGTATAGCTTACTTCAGATCCGCGAAGACGAAGCCATCGCGTTCGACGATCTCGCCGACGGTGACGGGGATCGGGTGGCGGAAGCCGGGGGCGTCGTAGACGAAGGAATGGAACTCGCCGTTTTCGCCGCAGGGATCGATGTGCGGGGGCAGGTCGGCGAGGAAATGGGAGTCGAAGTCGCGGCCGGCGAATTCGGCGGGGAGGACGCGGGGGTCGACGCAGGTGATTTTGGCCCGGAGGCCGGAGGCGATCATGGTGCGGGCGAGCGAGGCGGTGGGGATTTGCCATACGGGAAAGACGGGTTCGAGGCCGGTGCCGGCGAGCTGCTTTTCGCGATAAGCGCGGATGTCGGTGAGGAAGAGATCGCCGAATGCCATGGCTTGAACGCCTTCGGCGGTGGCACGCTGGCAGAGCGCGGTCATGCGGGCTTCGTATTGTTCGTTGGAGCAGGGCCAGGGGAGGGGAACGGTCCAGAGGGGAAGGCCGAGGGATTCGGCTTGCAGTTCGAGAAGCTCTCGGCGGACGGCGTGCATGGCGACGCGGTCAAATTGTTCGTTCAGAGTGGTGAAAAGCGCGACGACTTCGATGGCCGGGTCTTGGCGGAGTAGGTGCAGGGACCAGGCGCTATCTTTACCGCTGGACCAGGAGAGCGCTACACGTTTCAAGCCGCGACTGCAACGCGTTCATTCGTGGCCACTGTCCGGCTGAGCCAGGCGTATAAGCCGAAGAGAACGGCGGTGTAGAGGACGTCGCTCGCGAGGGTCCAACCGAAGAACGGGATTGCGGCGACGTAGCAGCTTGCTAATCCGGCGGCGGTATGAGGATAGGCTTGGAACCACAGCCAGCTTCCGAAATTCGTCATGAGGAAAAATTGGATGCTGTTGATGACGGTGACCGCGGCGATGCGCGAGACGCTCTCGGTGTTGCGGAGCCGACGGCCGAGCCACACGCTGATCAAAAAGCTGAGGTAGGTGAAGATCAGGTATTTGCTATAGGGCTTGAAGCCGTAGAGGGGCGACAAAATGGGATCGGTGACGGCCATGAGAGCCATCGGAACCAGGTAGGCTTGCCAGCGCGGCAGGCGTGCGCCGGAGAACAGGCTGGTGGCGCCGACGGGAGCGAAATTCGGCGGATGCGGCAACAGGCGCGCGACGGCACCCAGCACCGTGAGGGACAGAGCAACGGGTCGCCAGTTGGAATTGGTCATCAACTAGGATTATATCGAAGCCAGTGGTCCAAATTGCGGTTGAGTAAGGCGGCGAGTTGGGCGATGTCGTCGCGATAGAGGTCGATGAGGAGGCGGCGGTCGGCGGGGTCGATCGCTAGTGCGCGGGTTGGGCCGGTGGCCTTGAGGTGTTTTTGGCGCATGTCGGGCACAAAATGTGGGGTGACGCCCAAGAAGCGGCAGATGTCGCCGTAGATATCGAGCGGCTGGGCGCAGAAATCTTCGTAAAAACCGATCCAGACATTCGGACCGAATCGATCGAGATAGCGGCGGAGCTGTGCGGCGTAGAATCCGAGATCGAGCGATGGGTAATGAATGCAGAACGGCGGGGTGCGGTGATCGAGACAATTGTTGATGTACTCGCGGAAGGTGCCTTGGATAGCGCCTGATCCGAGACATTGGACGTATTCGGAAAATTCGCGGGCGGCGGGATCGCGCAGCATCACGATGATCTTTGCGGCGGGGATGCGCTCGGCGATTTTTGAGGGTGCGGAGGGCGACCAGAGATAGCAGACGCTGGCTTCGCCAAGTGCGGTTTCGCTGGTGGCATTGGCGAATAGGCGCACATAGTCGTCCCACTGAGTGACGATTCCTCCAAAGCGCTTTTTGCGCATCGGTCCGGCCAGGTATTCCTGCACCTGGACAGCGTCGTCGGCGGCGCGGCGCTGGAGTTGGGAATCGAAGTTTTCGGGCCGGATCTCGGACGCAAAGAAGTTTGGCTCCTTGATGGGGCTCATGTAGATCTGCGGGTGCTGATCTAAATAGTGATAGAGGGAGGTGGTGCCGGCTTTGGGAGCGCCGGCGAGGAAGAAGTTGGGAAGCTTGGGCACGCGCGAGGGGCTAGAGAAATGCTATCACCAGCCCCAGCGCGAGGGATCGGGGAAGCCGGACCAGGGGTCCGGCGCAGACGAAGGCGTCTGCCCCACATCCGGGCATGATGGGCTAGTTCACCTGGGCTTTTCAGGCGTCAAACGCTTGCGCAGTATAACTAGTCCGATCAAACCCGAGCCGATGAGCAGATATGTTCCGGCTTCGGGAGCGGCTGTAAGATCCGACGCGCCGAAACTGAAGTTGTCGAGTAGCCCTTCGGTCCCGCTGACGGATGTGGCAGCCGGAACGGTGAGCTGGAGGGACGAAATTGCGGTGTCGGAGGTAATTCCCCAGAAGGCCTCCGTGTTTCCGGCGAGAGTTGGGACGGTGTACTGGTTTCCAGCCACCGTAATGCTGTAGCTCATGGCCGGGGAGCTAGCGGTCCACAGGTCCAGGCCGAGCGCGGTTATGTTCGCCGGGAGAACAATGTTGATGTAGGGAAGCGGCGCACCCGTGGTCGCCGGACTCATGGTTTCCAACAGCGCATCGCCCGATCCGTCGTTGTACCAGGAGAAAGCACTGGTGTCGATCACCTGAACATCGGATACGCCGGTGGAAGAGTATCCAATGAATTCGACGCCGGAATTCGTTACGCCGGTGGCGCTGTAGTAATTGGTGACCCCTCCGGACGGAGCCAACCCCGTAAACGTGACGGTTTGATAGCCCGGTGTAGTAGCGGTCGCCCAACTGGTTGGATCGCTATAGGTGGTGATGGTGGTGGCATAGGCCGGCACAAGAGCGAGTGTGAGGCCGATGGAAACTGACAGAAGTGAAGCACAAAATTTAAGTCGCATAAGCACCCCGATTGAATTTGAAATTGGTAAGTGGGGGTGACGCGAAGTTACTCTCGCGAGCGGCTTCAACTATTAAGTCAGCCTCTTGCTCGCTCAGGAGCTAGTGCTTGCCAAGCGTCCGCGGCTATTTCTGGAGTGATGCGCTCACCTTGGCGGCGTATTCCTTGGCTTTGGCGAGGATGGGAGCGGAATCGAGCGTGAGCGAGCGGCCTGCGCGCACGATGGGCTTTCCTTCGACTACGGTGTCGTCCACGTCCGAGCCTTTGAGCGCATAGACGATTTGCGAATACACGTTGTACATCGGCACGGCGTGCGGGCGATCGAGGCGCAAGGTGATGAAGTCGGCGCGCTTGCCTGCTTCTAGCGACCCGATATCCTTATCGAGACCGGCAGCGCGGGCTCCGAGGATGGTGGCCATTTCGACGGCCTGTTCGGCTGGAATCACCGTGGGATCGCCGGTGCTGACCTTTTGCAGATCGGCCGCGAGGTTCATTTCTTCCATCATGTCGAAATCGTTGTTGCTGCCAGCCGGGCCGTCGGTGCCGAGGCCGACGGGAATGCCGAGCCCGAGCAGCTTCACTACGGGTGCGACGCCGCTGGCGAGTTTCATGTTGCTGGATGGGCAATGCGCGACGCCGGTTCCGTGCGCCTTCAGGATCTTTGCGTCGGAGGCATCCAGCCAGACGCCGTGGGCGATCAGGGTCCAGCCATCTAGAACGCCGAGCGATTCGATCAAACGCGTGGGGGTCATGTGGCGAGTGCGAAGTGCGTCGTCATTTTCGGTTTTGGTTTCGGAGACATGCATGACGAGCGGAGCTTTGTACTTGTTGGCGAGCTGGCGCGCGGCTTTGAGATCGACGTCGTCATTGGTATAGATGGCGTGGGGGGCGACGGCGGGGGTGACGAGGGGATCGCCGTGATAATCCTGGATGAATTTTTCGGTGTAGCGCAGCATGTCCTTGGGCGTGGCGGAGTCGGGCGACTTGAAGCGGATCATGGTCTCGCCCAGGATGGCGCGCATGCCGGCTTCTTTGGTGGCCTTGGCGGCGCTGTCTTCGAAATAGTACATGTCGACGAAGGTGGTGGTGCCGGAGAGCATCATTTCGAGACAGGCGAGGCGGGTGCCCCAGAGGACGAAGTCGGGTGTGACGTTTTTGGCTTCGGCCGGGAAGATGA
>DATHMO010000071.1:0-17391 GCA_035486995.1 Bryobacteraceae bacterium | reverse complement strand
TCGAGAACTTTCAGCAAGGCCGCACGCTTATCGATATCTACACGCCGGTCGGGGAATTCAACGAGGCGCGGTTTTACAACGACAGAGGGGCCGGTTGGGGACTGAAAGCAGTTGGGCTGATAAAGCCGGGAATCAGCTTAGACATCGCGCGCCAGGATATGAATCGCGTTTCGCGCGAGCTAAGCGCCAGCTACCCGAATGTGAACCACGGTGTAAAAGCGAACCTGGTTGCTCTCAAGGAGCAGATGGTGGGTGATATGCGCGCCCCGCTTTTGGTATTGTTGGGCGCCGTATCTATGGTATTGCTGATTTCGTGCGCAAATGTATCGAATTTGCTGCTGGCCCGTAGTATCTTGCGGGAACGCGAGTTCGCCATCCGTCTTGCAATCGGCGGCGGGCAGTGGCGCATTATCCGTCAGCTTTTGACGGAAAGCGTTTTGCTCGCGCTCATCGGTGGAGGATTGGGGCTGATTCTCGCGCAATTCGGAACATCGCTGGCTCTCCAGGTAGTGCCGTACACAATCCCGCGAGTGGAAGACATCGGGCTGGACAATCGCGTTCTACTGTTCACGCTGCTCGCGTCCGTTCTGTCGGGAGTTGTCTTTGGATTGGCGCCTGCTTTCAAGATGAGGCGCGCCAATCTGAGCAGTGCGCTGAGGGAGACCACGCGCGGAGTGGCCGGCTCCCGAAGCCGCATCCAAGCCGCGTTCGCGGTGGTCGAAATATCGCTGGCGCTTGTGCTGCTGATTGGCGCCGGGCTGATGATTCGAAGTCTCATCGTCCTTTGGGGTCTGGATCCCGGATTCAACCCGCGCGGAGTCTTGACCTTCTCAATTGCGCCGCAAGCATCGCTGACCCAGCAGAGCCCGGCGGCGATTCGGTCTTTTTTCCGCCGGGTTCACGCTCAACTCGCTGGAACGCCTGGCGTGAAAGCGGTCTCATTCAGTTGGGCTTCCCAGCCCATGGATTCCGATTGGGAGTGGCATGTGTGGTTCGCCGGGAGGCCGAAACCTGCCCATACCAGCGATCTGGCAATGGCCATTACCTATGTCGTCGAGCCGGACTATCGGAAGGCCATGCAGATTCAACTGAAAGCCGGCCGGTTTTTGAGTGAAAACGATAATGAATACTCACCGCCGGTTGTTGTGATCGACGAGGCGCTGGCTAAGAAATATTTTCAGGGCTCCGATCCCATCGGCAAATATCTCGACATGGACAACGATCCAGCACAGCCCAACCGCCGTGCGATTGCACGGATTGTGGGTGTGGTCAATCACGTGAATCAGTGGGGATTGGATTCCGATGCCATGCACCGCCCGCTGCAGGCCCAAGTCTATTTTTCGATCAACCAGATGACGGATCTGGACACTCGCGCCATGGCCCAAGGTTTTGCCGCCTATGTAAGGGGGGAGCAGGAGGCCGCGCCGGATTTCGAAATGTTGCGCCAGCGCTTCCTGCCGCTTGCGAGCGACCTGGTCGCTTTTGAGCCCCAGCCGATGGAGCAGGTCGTCGAAAAATCGATAGCGAATAAGCAGTTCAGCATGGCCCTGCTGGCTAGTTTTGCCGGCCTCGCGCTTCTGTTGGCTAGCATTGGCATTTACGGAGTTCTTTCCTATCTGGTTGGTCAACGTACACGCGAGATTGGAATTCGTATGGCACTGGGGGCAGCGCACCGCGATGTACTCAGTATGGTTCTGAAAGATGGTGCGCGTATGACCGTTCTCGGCATTGGAATTGGAATTGCCGCGGCGCTTGGCCTCACGCGTCTCATGTCCTCGATGCTGTTCGGCGTGAACCCGACTGACTTCGCCACGTTTGCGGTTGTCGTTCTGACGCTTTCTTCGATTGCAATGCTTGCCTGCTACTTACCAGCCAGAAGGGCAATGAGAATCGATCCACTGATTGCTCTCCGCGACGAATAGGAATGATGAATAGGAAGCTGCTCAAGGAGCCGCTTCGTCCAGAACACTTCAAGAATCGGCTGCTCGGACATTGGGGCTCGGATCCTGGCCAGACTTTCGCCTGGGTCCATCTGAATCGGGTCATCCGCAAATACCACCTACATGATCTACATCTCCGAACCATGGGGCGCCGGCCGTGATCTCGAACTGACCGGGAACCGGTGTCAACGCGTCTCGTCTTCGCGAGAACTGTTCGTGGTCCTGGCATAGCACGAGATGCTCACGACGTCTGCCAACGGCACATTATCGAATACGCTGCCCTCGAATAGGGTGCTTGACCTGGCTGAACGAGTCGGCTAGAGTCTAGCTAGCTGCGACTTAGCGGTGCTGAATCTACCGGGAGGTCTCGCAATGCGGTTCAAACAAGCTATTTTGATTGCAAGCGGCACTCTGCTGCTCGCACCAACCGCGGTGCTCGCGCATCATACGTTGCAAACGCAGTTTGACACGCAACGAACGATCACGCTAACGGGTGCAGTCACCAAGATGGACTGGAGCAATCCGCATGTGCGTCTCTATCTTGAGGTCAAAGACCACAGCAAGACGGTAAATTGGGAGCTGTACCTCGGCAGTCCGAACCAGCAAATAATGAACGGCTGGAAGATTGACACCTACAGGCGTGGTGACCACGTGCGCATAGACGCCTACCCGGCAAGGGATGGATCGAACGTGGGATTCGCAAGGAAAGTTGCAGCCGCTTCCGGGCCAACTTTCTGACAGAAGCGCTCGCTGCCCACGCTCACAGATGTCCTCGTCGGGCAATATCGGTCTAAATAAACCCAATTCGGATCGTCGGACAATTAAATCACACTCTTAACCACAGTTCACTAAATTACATTCCTCCTGATGATTAGTTGAAAAGCAACGACTAGCGCGGAGCGCCACAATTACCATGGACAACCTTCCATGAAACATGATAATCTCAACGAGTTTCTAGCAGCTCTCTACAGTCTGAACGCGGAGGACAGAGCATGCCCCGGAAAGCTTCGTTCAGTTTACGCGTATCAATCGGATGTTTGCTCTTAATAATTGTTGGCTGCGCTCAAAAGCAGCCGCAACCCGGTACCGTGCTGGACGAAGCCATGCGCGCGGGCAAAACCGCGAAAGACTTCTCGCCCGCCGGTCTGGACGCCTCCGGCCACGACTATTTTCATGACATGGACAGCGGCATTGGGCTGAGTCCCGCCGAGGTCCAGGGCAGAGTTACGTGGATCGTGTGGACCGGGGGGAACGACCGGTTTTGGGACCTCATTTCAGTGCGCAGCGCGGGAGCGCTCGATTTCCTAAAGACTCTTTCTTCTTACCCCGGCGTTAATGGAAAAGGTGCGCTGGCCGCCAGCCGGAAGAATCGGTGGCGTTATTTGGGTCTGGTGAATGAGCCTTGCTTCAAACAGGCGGATGCGCCCGACCCGGACCGCTGGGGATTGTGGCTCGACAAGCGCGATCCAACCTGCTCGAGTGGGGCGGATCCGTTTGAAGACCAGACGAAGTATCCCGGAGTGAAGATCGGCGCGCGCGGAACAACGGTGCAAGGAAAAGAATTGCCCGTTGGGTCGTTCTATGGCTGGGCTTCAGGAATTGTCGGGCTTCGGCTTTTCCCTAATCCTGATTTCGACGACGCTGCCGCCAAGAAATGGGATCCGGTTAAATACTATACCGACCCCAATTACTACAACGACAGCAAGCTGATCAAGCCTTATCGCGTGGGAATGTCCTGCGGATTTTGCCACGTAGGCCCCAACCCTCTCAAGCCCCCCGCCGATCCCGAAAACCCCAAGTGGGAAAATCTCAGCTCCAACGTAGGCGCGCAATACTTCTGGATTGACCGTATCTTCGATTGGGACAACGATCCGACCAGCTTCATCTTGCAGTTGTTCCACGCGTCCAAGCCCGGCACACTCGATACGTCGCTCGTTTCGACGGACAACATCGACAATCCGCGCACCATGAATGCCGTCTATTCGCTGCGGCCAAGGCTTGAGAGGGCTTTGCTGGCGGGTAAAGAAACACTCGGCGGGGGCAGCGAGGATAACAAGCAGTTCAACGAATTCGTCAAGCCGGACGATCCCACGCTCGGGTGGCTCACCAAGCTGTGTGAACCCGCTCCGTATTGCCAGTCACCTGCCGAGTCTCAGGGGCCCGGGCCGACGGTGTTCTCGCCGCGCGTTCTCAAGGATGGTTCCGATTCCGTCGGCGGGCTCGGCGCTCTCAATCGCGTCTATCTCAATATCGGGCTCTTCAGCGAAGAATGGCTGCTGCACTTCAACCCGCTCGTCGGCGGTAAGATAACCAGCCCAATCAAGATTGAGGTAGCGAGAAAGAACTCAACCTACTGGCTGGCCACCGAGCAACAGACGGTCAACATGGCTTTGTTTTTTCTAAAGAGCACAGATCCGCAAAAGCTGGATGCTGCTCCAGGCGGAGCGGCGGAACTTAAGAAGGGTGAAAAGCAACTTACGCAGGGGAAACAAGTCTTCGCGGATCGTTGCGCACGTTGTCACTCCAGCAAGCTTCCGCCGCTCCCCCCGGGAAAAGATCCAGGAACGTGCTCGGGTCCCAATTACCTGGCTTGTTGGAACAACTACTGGGCCCTCACGAAGACGCCCGCGTTCAAAGCTCAGATGCACGCAATCGTCATGAAGGACGACTTTCTCAAAGATAACTTCCTGGCCAGCGAATTTCGCGTTCCAGTAACGTTGCTCGAAACCAACGCCTGCAGCCCGCTCGCGACCAATGCCATCCGAAATAACATCTGGGACAACTTCTCTTCGGAAACTTACAAGGAACTCCCCTCGGTGGGAAACTTCACTTACTATCATCCGGTGACAGGTGCCGCGATGACCTATCTCATGCCTGGCGGTGGCCGGGGATTCACACGCCCGGCGTCCTTGATCAGTCTCTGGTCAACAGCTCCGTTTCTGCTCAACAACAGCGTGGGCCGGCTCGATCCTCTCGACAACAACGATCCCGACGATCTCTATAACCCGAGCCCCGGCGTCGCAGAGCGGCTGGCTTCGTTCTCCAACTCCATCGACCAGATGTTGTCGCCGGAGCACCGGGTTCACGATCCCCAGATCGGAGACAAAATCCCGCCCCGCATGGTGAACGGCAGGCCACTGCAACTTCCGAGCGCCATCGCGCGCACCACCACCACCAGTTTCCTCCGCGTACCTCGCGGCTATTTGCCCGGCTTGGTGCAGAATCTCATCGGACCGCTCGAAAAGCTTTTTCCATTTCTGCTCCACAACGGGGAGGTGGAGATCGGCCCCATTCCCTCCGGCACTCCGGTCAATCTGCTCGCCAACATTGATCTCTTGGGTGAAGACGCGGACGGTAATCTTCTCACTGGTCCCGCAAAGGTGCAGCATGACCTCGACGTGGCAGCCTTGCTCCTGAACATAAAGAGCGCCCTGAAGGCCGTACCCACTTCCGCTCCGGATCGCGACGAACAGGCCAAGAAAATCTTCTTGGAAAAGGATCTCGTAAATCAACTGATGAAATTCAGCAAGTGTCCCGACTACGTCGTCAATCGCGGCCACTATTTCGGAACCAGCTATTTCCAGAATCCGGACGGCACACAGGATGAACCGGGGCTGAGTGACGATGAAAAGCTCGCTTTAATCGAGTTCCTCAAAACATTCTGATTCCGAACAGGAGCAAAGTATGGGTCCTGGCCAAGAGCGGCAGACGCAATACGAATATGTGGTAGTGGGTTCGGGCGCCGGAGGGGGAACGGTTGCCGCGCGGCTGGCTGAAGCCGGTCATAGCGTGATTCTGCTCGAAGCAGGCGGCGATCCCAGAATGCTTCAGGGCGGCGACCCCAACAATCCAGGCACTCCCCGCCTTCCCGAAGACTACGACGTGCCCGTCTTCCATGGACTCTCAACCGAAAACGATGCGATGAAGTGGGAGTTCTTCGTACGCCACTACGCCGACCTCGAGCAGCAGAAGAAGGACTCGAAATTCGTTCCCGAGCAGGATGGCGTTTTCTATCCGCGGGCTGGAACCCTGGGCGGATGTACCGCTCACAACGCGTTGATCATGGTTTACCCGCACAACGAAGATTGGGATGGAATCGCGAAGCTCACTGGCGACGATTCCTGGAACTCGGACAAGATGCGGGGGTATTTCGAGCGGATGGAGAATTGCAATTACCGCCCCTTCGATAAGGCCCTGGCGAAGATCGATCTGAATCCGTCCAGACACGGTTGGAACGGCTGGCTGCAAACAGAAAAAGCTATTCCCGAAGCCGCGCTCGGCGATGAAGACCTGCTGCACACGCTGGCTGCATCCGCATTCAAAGCCTTCGCTGAAATTGGGCATCCCTTGGACGAAATCGCTGAACTGGTGGAAAGCCAATTGGACCCCAACGACTGGCGGGTTGTTCAGAAGAATGCCGCCGGAATCCGTTACACCCCGCTGATGACTCGCGGTCATCAACGATCCGGCACGCGCGAGCGCCTGCTCGATGTTGCAAAGCAGCACCCGCTGCATATCGAAACCGATGCCCTTGCGACAGAGGTGATTTTTGAGGACGGTTCGAACCGGGCTGTCGGCGTACGGTACTTGAAAGGCTCTCGGCTCTATCGCTCTTTCAGCCCTCCGTCCGGGAAGCAAGGTGAGCCTTGCGAGGTGCGGGCATCGCGGGAAGTGATCCTGGCCGGCGGCGCCTTCAATACTCCCCAGCTTCTGATGCTCTCCGGGATCGGGCCTGCCGCTCATTTAAAGGAGATGGGGATTCCAGTTCGCGTCGCGCTGGAGGGAGTCGGCAAGAATCTCCAGGACCGCTACGAAGTGGGAGTTGTCAACCGCATGCGCGAACAGTGGGAAGTGCTCAATGGGGCAAAGTTCGCTCGGGGCGATCCGCAATTCGCGGAGTGGGACCCTGGACGCAAGGGCGTTTACACCACCAACGGCGCCGTTCTCGGCGTGATCAAGAAGTCGAGTCCCAACCAGCCCGTTCCCGATCTTTTATGCTTCGCACTGCTGGGCTACTTCAAAGGCTACTTCCCCGGTTACTCAGCTCTGTTCGCTCAGAAGCTCAACTACCTGACGTGGGCGGTTCTTAAGGGGCACACCGTAAACCGGCGCGGAGAGGTAACGCTTCGCTCCAAAGATCCGCTGGATATGCCGGACGTCAATTTCCACTACTTCCAGGAAGGCACCGACGGCGAAAAGAACGAAGATCTGGATGCGGTTGTCGATGGTGTCAAATTTGTCCGCACCATGACCCGGGATCTCATCCGCGCCGGTTTGATTGCCGAAGAAGAGCTGCCTGGCGCAGAGGTTCAGACCGACGATCAGATTCGGGACTACGTGCGCAACAACGCCTGGGGTCACCACGCGTCCTGCAGTTGTCCCATTGGCGTCCCCGATCAAGGCGGCGTCTTAACCAGCGATTTCAAGGTTCACGGCACTCAGGGACTGCGCGTAGTTGACGCTTCGATCTTCCCACGCATTCCCGGGCTCTTCATCCTGAGCGCGGTTTACATGATCGGCGAGAAGGCCGCGGACGTCATCCTCGGTCAGACCTAGCTGATCGGATGCCATGACTGATTTTGGAATCGAGGCGTTCACCGCCGAAGATGGAGCGTACCGGGGCTCTACTTTTCGTGAAGTGGCCGACGCTCTGTGGGAAAACCCATATCAACGCGTGTGGGGTCGCGAGAATGAGCCGCCGCTGCCGGTATATGAAGTTACGCTTCGCAGCGTCCTCACCGGCATCCTTTCGCTCGGCGGCGGACTATTTCAAAAGGCCACCGAACGCGCGGTGGATTCGCACGCGGACCTGCGTTGGGGACCCGATCGCAAGGGATTCCGTCGCCTGTTGCATCCCAACGGCATTTGTCTAACGGGGGAATGGGAGATCACACAGCCGACCGAGTACACCGGATACTTCGCAACAGGCAGCAAAGCGCTTACCGTAGCCCGGTACTCCACATGTTGCACCGAGACGCGCCGTGGCCACACTCGGTCACTCGCTCTGGTCGGTAAACTGTTCCCGACCACGGACCGTGAGCATACAACGCCACTGCGCACTGCAAGTTTCATCACACAAGAGGATATCGGTGGAGCATATAGCGAGTTCATCAATGATGCGGAATTGCGCAATGCACCGGACACGACGGTTTCCCGGCGGGGCGGCGGCGTGCCAATTATCCTCCTCACCGGATTGATATTTGGCAAAGTCGACAAACAGCCATCGATCCGCCAGTTGTATGAAATCGCCGAACTCGGCAAGCCAGAGGAATTGCCGACGCGCGCACCTGAGTTCATGCGACTGATGGTCGCTCCCGAACAAGCGAGGATTGCGGGGAACAACTTGGACTTCCGCGATGAGATCATGGCGCAAATATTCGACCGCGGCGATCCGATTGCCAAGCGCAAACTCACATTCAATATAGAGGTCACCGACGTGGGACGCACAACCGGCACGCCGCTTCGTCAGCGACGGACGTTCCAAAACTGGCGGCAGATCGGCCGCTTGACGTTTAACAACGCCGTCGCATCATGGAATGGTGACTCGGTGATTCACTTCAATCATCCGACCTGGCGACAGGATCGCAATGATCCCGCCACCGCCACCCGAGTCAATCGCCATAAGGTGACGTAGCCTGGACATCGCTAGTCTGGCTCCGTGCCCCGGCGGAGAATTCGTAAATCACTTTTCGCGCGCGGTTCAGCGAACCCAACGGACGCAAATCGTAAGTCGTGTTCCATGGCGAGAAGCTCAGATCTTCCTGCTGGCTGAAGCTGTCTCCCACTTTTTGCGCGGGAATCAACAGACGGGCCACCCGAACGGGCACCGATCGCGTCTCGCTCCAGGCGACGGAATAGTCCTCGATCGGCATGTCTTTGGCTTCGCTTCCATCCAATAATCGCCGCTGAAGGAAAAAGTCGAAGTTCGCGTCGCGATCCCTTATGTGAGCTTTAACGAGTTCTGTTAAATAATTATCACCGAGTTGGTGCGCCTGCTTCCTTTCCGGCTGACTCGGCCGGATCAGATACTTCACGGCGCCCTCGCCCAGCTTGAAGGGCGCGACACCCCAGAAATTGGAATTCAACGGGTCGTCTTTGGGAGACGCCTTCAGCCGATAAAGAATTCCCCGAAGATTCCTGATCAACGCCAGCAACTGATCGAAGGGTCCGCCGTCGATGGCTGCCATGAGCGATTTGTAGTCTCTGACGTCCGCCGAAATATACGCCGGTTGATTCAGAAAAAGGAAATCCTGGCAATCCTCCCGCTGTGCCGCCAAATACTTCTGCCCCGTTACGCCAAGAACTTTTATGGCGAACCCCACGCTCACGATTCGATTGGTATCGGGGCCCGGCGGCCCATCGCCATTTGAGATTCGTACAATCGCCCGGTATGCGCCTGGCTGCTTAAAGATGCCGTGCCGGAAGTCTGGCTCCCCATGGTCGATCACTTCGAAATCGCAGCTCAAATAGCCATGGCTTTTCGCGTGAATCGCGCGTTGCGGGCGAAGACCCTTCGATAAGTAGTGACGCTCGAAGTGCGCTTCGAAAATGCGGACGTAAGACTGAATGATTTCGTCCTCGCCAGAAATCTTGTATTCACCGATCGCGGTATCGATTTGCGCGTCGTCCATTTATTTATGCACCTAGCCTGCTAAAAGGGAGCCACGGGGAGTACATGCCGCGCATAGACATCCCAAAGCCTGCCGAAATAGAAGGCTCCAAAACGCGAAAGCGCGTGCACACGAGCTCCCACGGTAGGAGCATCAATCCGGATACTCGCCACCTGCTCCAGGTCGTGCAAAACGCCGTTCTTTACTATGCCGGCAGCGATCATCGCGGCGCTCCGAGTCAACGTCGCGAAAGCCGTCGAAATCTCGTGCCACGATCCCGCCTGCGAACTATCCGTCAGGCTCTTTGCGGCAGTAAGCACGACAAGATCGCCGCTTCCGTCATGAAACGACAGTTCATATTGGATCTGTTTCTGCGTAGGATCTCCCGAGTCCACCAAGAGGTGCCAGGTGCCGCACTCAATGGGTCGCTTTCCGCCCAGGCGCTCGCACTCGACAGAGCCTTGTAGCGTCGCCCGATGTTCCGGCAATGTCAGAAACTGGTCTAAATCCTCGATGCAAATGTCCAGATGGAGTGCCAACGCGGTGCTCTCGGCCTGTCCTTGTTCGAACCCCGCCGCGAACTCCGTGGCGCCGAATCCCACGAATCCGTCCAGCCTTTCGCTGAAGCGAACCACCGTCCTGGTATCCGGAACAGCGGGCGTATACACAGGGCCGGGACGGCGCTCGATTCCAGCAGCATCACACCACAGACGCGCGGCTTCCACTCCGCGATTCACGGCTTCGGACGCGCGGTCGCGACTGAAGTTCAACAGATAGTGCACGGGAACCTCAGCCTTGATTTCCTTTACCGTAATCACCCGGCCGAACTCGCCAGCTTCGCCGCGCGCCTGCGCGACATTGTTCGCGTCAATCCGGGCCAGCGCGCTCTTATAGCCTCCCACCACGGTCGCCTCAAAAATGCCGAAGAAATTGCCGACGAAGCCGTCGAACCATTCGCCCCGCTGACTTGTGGTCCAGATCACCCAAAGCTCGTCGGCGCCCGACCGGATCGCTTCATCTATATTGGTTCCAATGTTAAACACGGCGTCGATATAGGTATCGCCCGCGATCTTAACCGGAGGAAACCACATCGGTAGCGAAGCAGTCGCGATCAGGAAATCCTCCGTCATGTCCGAGGCGCGGATCGGCCGCAATTCGTGCTTCGAAAAGTTATAAACATTGAACGACGCTTCGCGCGCGCTGGACCTGATCTTCACCCAATCCAACCCCCATGCCGGAAAGACCTTCTGACGAAACGCGTCCAGGTCCAACAAGGACGAGGCATAGAGGAGACGCGCGAGCTGAGGCGCATTCACATCGACTTCCGACAGCGGACTTGTATTGCGCCAGTTGTCTGCAATCTCGGTCCCGCTCATACCCTGCACCCACATCGCCAAGTTGAAGCATGCGGCACTAACCGCATCGCCGTGGTCGAACTGCAATCCGGCTTCGTCCAACCAAACTTGCAGCACGCCCGCCTGGAAGGCCACTTTCACGCCGCCGCCGGCCAGCATCAGCGATCGCTTTCCCATGTTTGTAACTTCCCGTCGACACATTATCACCTAATTCCAGCACGATAAAGAAGAATAATAACTGGTGAAGGCGAAACGGCTAACAAAGAAACATCTGTTAAACGGATTACGTCTTGACCACGCTCGCAAATGTTGATAAGATCCCCCTGTCCCACGGGCCGGAGGAGCTCTTTATGGCCGATCACAATGATCCCAATGCCGTTAATCACATTTTCTCGGACATCGATTATAGCCCTGCCGATCTGTATGATTTATTCGGTTGGCCCAGGCTAGACAGCAAGAACGTGGTCTTCGCGCTGACGTTTGCCTCGGCGCCGTCAGCCGGAGTTCTGGACTCGGATCTCCTCTATCGCCTTCTGTTAACCAGCCATCCCAGAGTGCCTTGGCCGGACGACGGCGAGATCAGTCTCGAGTCGGCTCTGCGCTACTTTGACGCGGTGAAGGACAAATATCTCGGCGAGTTGAAGACCGCCGAAATCCGAGTCACCGTGGACACCCCCAGCAGTGTGACTCTGAAGTTCATAGGGTTTCCCTGCCGCAATTTCTCAGCCACTGCGGAGGTAAACAAAGTCGTCTCGATTCCCACTCCGGACGGTCATACGATTCAGGCATTTATCGGAGGACGCGACGATGCCTTTTTTAACGACTTAACCGGGTTTTTTCGTTCAATTAACTACGCGCCGCAGTTCTATCATGTACCCCACACTATGACTGAGGCTCGCGAATTGCCAATTCCCAAGACACTCCTCGAGCTGGATGGTAACGACTTGTTCAATTACCGTCCCGATATGCCCCAGTGGGGCTTCTCTCAACTCGACGGTACAACGCCAAAACTCGATCTGCCGCCCGGACCCTGGACCTGGAAAGGCGACAAATTCAAGAAAGACGCCAACGGGAACTTTCGCTTTGTTTACGACGGACGGGATTGCCGCGCCAAACAGAATTGTAATGCGATCGTCCTCGAAATGCCGCATTCCTTCATCACGCCCGACACGGCTCAAAACCGCTTAGTCAACGGCTGGGGCGAGAGTTGGGTTCGCAAAGCCGCGCACAAGGTTGAGAGCATTCCCGACGATCCTTCCTGGCTCCAGCAGCCGTGGAAAGTGGTCCGCGAGAAGGAACTGGACGATGAATTACGCAAATATAAACTGGTGGATACCGACGGACAGCCTTTCGCGGACGCCGCGTTGAGCGAACGCGAGGACGATCGTCAACTGGGAGCCAACAACTTCTGGCTCGGCCCTCATTTCATCAAGCGGCTCGCTCACTTAGGCTGGGGTTTCGGCCCATCTATCAGCGCCCTGGGACTCAAGACATCGTTCGATCACGACAACTCGCCGGTCTCCGTGTACAAGACCTACGATTTGGTAACCACCGCATTCCCCCGCGTCGCAAAGACCCTTTTTCAGAAACTCAACATGCCGGATGATTCCTGGAACCCGAAGCGGTTAAACATCCCCCTGCGGAGGCCGTTTGAGATTTTCATCCCCAATGTTTGCGCAGTGGATATGGATACCAGCGGCAGCTGGCCCTTCGGACGGCGCTTGGAAGACCAAGTGGCGACGCGCTTTCTTTCCATGTTTCTTGACATGGAGGCCGAATGGAACGGGAAGAAATACCACATGGAGTTGCTCAGCGATCAAGCCTTGTGGGACAGCGCGCCGATCGTCCCCAAGACCCCGCCCAATCCACTGAAAAATGACAAGGACTTCCTGGATCAATTCCCCTATCTGGCCGAACCATGGCCGGAGAAATGGTAAGACCACATGGCTACGCAAGGTGCTCTGCGGCGGCCGCAACTCGCGGGATATGTCGACGAATTGTCAGGCGCTGAGCTCGATATCGCGAGTCTTGAATCTCGCCGGCAAAGTGATCCCGTCAATCTCGAAAAGCGAGTCCGGCTCGCTTACCGGTTATTTCACCGGGCCTCGCTGACCGGAAACATCGCGCATTTCGAAGCTGTGGGCGCCGCGATTAACGAAACCATCGACGAGTTCGGTCCGAAAGAAGACATTTGCCTGCTCAAGGCCAATCTGGACTTTCGCTTTCACCGCTTGGAAGAAGTCCGTCGCGATCTGCGCATGTGTCCCCTGCTCTCTGGACGGTTCGAAGGCCGCATCCTGCTAGCGGATCTCGATTTTCAAGAGGGCCGCTACGAAACCGCTCGCCTGGCGTTCGAGCAGCTGATCGCGGAAAACCGCACATGGGACAACCTGGCTCGGCTCGCCCACTGGAAGAGCAAGCTGGGGGATATCGACGAAGCCGACCAGTTGTACGAAGAGGCCGAAGACGATCTCACCGCCAAACAGATGCGATCCTATGCCTGGCTGGAATTGCAGCGTGGCATGCTGGCGCTCACGCATGGCCGCTACGACGCTGCGTGGAAGCACTATCGGCGAGCCGATGCGGCTTATCCTGGCCACTGGCACACCGATGAGCACTTCGCCGAATTAATGGCTGCCGAGGGCAGGTTCGATGAGGCCGCTCAATTATTCCAACAGGTGATCGCGCGTGCGCCGAAACCCGAGCTGCAGCAGGCGCTCGGCGAACTCTACGTGTTTTCTGGCCGGGCCGACGAGGCCGAGCACTGCTTCGACCGCGCTCTCGCGGCTTACTTGGAATCGGTGCGGCGCGGCGGCGTGCATTATTTTCATCACCTGGCCGATTTCTACACCGACGCCCGGGATGAGCCCGCCGAAGCCGTGCGATGGGCGCGTATGGATCTTCAGATGAGGTCGAACTTCTCCACCCAAGCGGCGCTGGCCTGGGCTCTGTACCGCAACGGTGAGGTCTCTGAAGCCGTCGAGTACATCGGTCTGGCGCTTTCGTCTGGCGTGCGCGACGCCCAGATCTTTTCGACGGCCGCCAAGCTGTACCATGCTGCCGGTAACACCACCAAGAGCGAAGACTACGCTCAGGCCGCTTTACAAATCAATCCCAAGCACCAGCATTTTCACATGCACCATTAACTTCAACTCACCGCAGATCACAATCTTTTTCACCTGAGTTGGTTCTAAGGCGCGAGAAACCTCCCGCCGCGAGACGCATAAACTCCTAAACCGCGCCCTAACATTTGTCGATCACATAGGTATGCGGATGACAATGATGGGGACGAGGTGCGGCTATCGATCCGGCTCGCTAGCGGCGCTGGTGGTGTCTTCGGTGGCGATGCTCAGCGGGCAGATCGTGCATCCGCTGGCGCAGGCTCGTTACGATCAAGGGCCCGTCGAGGCGACGTTCCGGCTCGGCCATATTCAAATGATGTTTCAACAGACCGCGTCGCAGCGCGCGGCTCTCGACCAGCTACTGGCGGCGCAACGCAATCCGGCATCGCCCGAGTATCATCACTGGCTCACGCCAGAACAGTACGCCGACCGGTTCGGCCTCAGCCAGGCGGATCTGGCGCGCGCCGCTACGTGGTTAAAATCAGCCGGGTTCACCATCGAGTACACAGCTCGGGCGCGCGATTGGGTCGCTTTCAGCGGCACCGCGTCGCAGGTGCAAGCGGCATTTCAGACATCCGTGCACCGCTATGCCGTCCGAGGCGAAACGCATTTTGCGGTCGCGACCGAACCCGTGATCCCCACTGACTTGAAGCCGCTGGTATCGACAATGCTCGGCTTAAACGATTTCCGTCCGAAGCCGATGGTGAAGCCCGCGAATACGTCGGGCATGGGCTACTCGCTCGTACCCGGCGATCTCGCGGCGATCTACGATATTAACCCGCTTTACCAGCAGGGCCTCACCGGAACTAAGCAAAAGATCGTGATTGTAGGGCAGTTCGCCGGGAACGAGGCCTTGCTTTCGGACGTACAACAGTTCCGCAAGAGCTACGGGCTTGGAACCGAGCATGTCGAGCTCTTCTCCGATGGGACGCCTGCGTGGACCGATCAGGATGACCAGGTGGAAGCAGATCTGGATCTCGAGTGGGCCGGCGCGATCGCGCCCAATGCGACGCTGATCTACGTTTATGGCACCAATGCCGACAACTCCGCGTTCTTTGCGATCGATCAGGATTTGGCGCCGATCGTTAGCGAGAGCTTCGGCGTCTGCGAAGCCCAGGCGGAGGTTGCAGCTCCATCGCAATATGAAGCCGAAGCGAAAAAAGGCAACGCGCTCGGCATCACTTGGATCGCCGCCAGTGGCGATTCCGGGGCAGCGGGTTGCGATCCCGACGCGCCCATGGCAGCGAACGGGCTAGCGGTAAGTCTTCCAGCCAGTATTCCCGAAGTCACTGCAGTGGGCGGCACGGAATTTAACGAGGGGAGCGGAAACTATTGGAACTCCGCCAACGGCTCCAATGGCAGCTCGGCGCTGGGCCACATTCCCGAGATGGCGTGGAACGACACGGCGATCAACGGTAGTCTAGCCGCAACCGGCGGCGGCGTCAGCAAGTTTTTTCTGAAACCGTATTGGCAAATCGGCCCCGGTGTCCCGGCTGACGGCCGGCGAGACGTCCCGGATATCGCGATGGCGGCGGCCAACGATCACGACCCGTACAACATCATCACCTCAGGCCAATCGGCGCTTGTAGGAGGCACGTCGGCCGCGGCGCCGGTGTTCGCCGGTATGCTTGCGCTCCTGAATCAGCATTTGCAAGAGAACGGCTCCGGCAACATCAACGCTACTTTGTATGGACTCGCCTTGAGCTCGCCGGACATGTTTCATGACGTCGTCAACAACAGCAATATCGTGCCGTGCGTACCCGGGACGGCGAACTGCGCGACGGGCGAGTTAGGGTACACCGCCGGCATCGGATACGACCTGGCTACTGGCCTCGGGTCAATCGACGCGTACAACCTGGTGACCGGCTGGAGTGGCGCAGGGGTTAGCGGCTCCGCACCGGTGATCCACTCAGTGACGAACGCAGCCAGCTACCTCGGCGGCGTCGTGTCGCCGGGTGAAATGGTGGCGGTTTACGGAACGGGACTCGGCCCCGCCCAACTTTCCGGGATCACGCTCGACAGCTCGGGACTCGTCAGCACGCAATACTCGGGAAATGCAGTGATGAGCGTGCGGTTCAACGGGATCGCGGCTCCGCTCGTGTACACATCCTCGACAGCCATCGCGGTTATGGTGCCGTACGAAATCACGGGATCCACTGCTCAGGTCACCGTCACCTATCAAGGACAAACGTCGGCGCCCTTCACCGTGAATGTAGCCGCGGCGTCCCCGGGTATCTTCACCAGCGATGCAACCGGCGCGGGTCAGGCCGTGGTGCTCAATAATTATGAAAATCACACTCTAAATTCGGCTGCCCAGCCGGCGGCGCAAGGCAGCAGCATCATCTTGTACGCAACGGGCGCAGGGCAAACGTGGCCAGAAGGAGTGGACGGAAAACTGGGGGCGGCCCCGCTGCCAATACCGATCCTTCCGGTTCGCGTGACGATCGGAGGTGTGCCGGCGTGGGTGCAGTACGCGGGCGGAGTCCTCGGTCAGGTGGCTGGAATGATGCAGCTCATCGTTGTCGTTCCGTCGGGGATTTCGGGAAGCGCCGTTCCAGTCGTGATCCAAATCGGGGATGCTGCCAGCCAATCCGGGGTCACCATGGCAGTGGCGGCAGCCCAATAGAGGCGTCACCAAAAAATCGGGACCCTGTCGCCTGCGACAATCAAGTCATGGAAACGACGGTGACCCTTCCTGACGCTCTTTTTGAAGAGACTGCGGAGCTGGCCGCGTCTCGAGGCGCGACCGTAGAACAGTTTATCGTGCAGGCGGTTGCAAAGGAAGTCCGCGCTTGTCACTTCGGGGCCACTGGTGATCAGCACGTTGAGTTACCGGTCGTCGCGTCCAAGCATCCGGGGACTCTCGACCTTTCTGATTTCGACTTTGATGATCTATTTGCCTGACGTCAACGTCTGGATCGCCCTCGCCGTAGAGAAACACATCCACCATAAAGTAGAAGCTCTCAGTCCAGGTCATGCGTGGCAAGCATACAGCACGTTGCAAGGTGTCCAACTGCTAAGGCTCGCTGTCGAATAGTCGCAGGACGCTATCAGACAAACGCTTCAAACCACCAGCACCTGATGATCCGGGCACTCCAGCTGCACGTGTTTGTAGAGCGTGTCCATCAAATCAGACACGCCGTGCCGCGCGAGAAACGGCAGAATCGAATAGTAGCGCTCTTGCAGATGCTTGTCGGGGAAGATGAGCCCTGACACATAAGCGGCATCGGCGCCGGCGCGCTCGTTGCGATTGAGCGTTTCGCGCGCGGTCTTGCGCTCGATCTTCGAAAGCTGATGCAGGATCTTCGAGCGGCTCTTCCCGGCGGCGGCCGCCAATGTGGAATCGAACTCCACCAGATCGGCC
>DATHMO010000070.1:0-32900 GCA_035486995.1 Bryobacteraceae bacterium | reverse complement strand
TTCTCTGAACAAGAGCTGCTGGTGCGCCAGACCGCGCGGCAGTTTGTCGAGGATCGTGTGATCCCGATCATTCGCGATTGCTATCGCGACGGGCGGTTTCCCAAGGAGCTGATCCCGGAAATCGGCGAGCTCGGATTCCTGGGCGCGAATCTGGAAGGCTATGGCTGCGCGGGCTTGAGCAACGTGGAATACGGGCTGATCATGCAGGAAATCGAGCGCGGCGATTCGGGGCTGCGCAGCTTCGTTTCGGTGCAAGGCGCGCTGGTGATGTATCCGATCTTTACCTATGGCTCGGCCGAGCAGAAGGATCGCTGGCTGCCGAAGATGCAATCGGGCGAAGCCATCGGATGCTTTGGACTCACCGAGCCGGGCTTCGGATCGAATCCGGCGGGCATGCAGACGCGCGCGAAGCAAGACGGTGACAGTTGGGTGATCAACGGCGAGAAGACCTGGATCACGAATGGGTCGATGGCCGATGTCGCGATCGTTTGGGCGCGCACTGATGAGGGCATTCGCGGATTTCTTGTGGAGAAAGGCACGCCGGGGTTCACCACATCCGACATTCACGGCAAGCTCTCGATGCGCGCGTCGGTAACGTCCAGCCTGGCGCTGTCGGATTGCCGCGTGCCTGCGTCCGCAATGCTGCCGGGCGCGAAAGGTCTGAAAGCTCCGCTGAGTTGTCTCTCGCAAGCGCGCTTCGGCATCGGCTGGGGCGTACTCGGCGCCGCGATGGATTGCTACGAGACGGCGCGCCAGTATTCGATCGACCGCAAGCAGTTCGACGGGCGGCCCATCGCGAGCCATCAGTTGGTGCAGGAGAAACTGGCGTGGATGATCACCGAGATCACGAAGGCGCAACTGCTCGCGATCCAAGCCGGGCGCGTGAAGGATCAGGGCAAGATCGATCCGGCGCACATTTCGATGCTGAAGCGGAACAATGTCGCGATGGCGCTGGAGTGCGCGCGCCTGAGCCGCGATCTGCTGGGCGCCAACGGCATCATGGACGAATATCCGATCATGCGGCACATGTGCAATCTGGAGACGGTGAAGACGTATGAGGGCACGGACCACATCCACGCGCTGGTGATCGGGGAGCGGGTTACCGGAGTGGCGGCGTATAAGTGAAGCGCCGCGCGATTTGCGCTTCCGTCCGTTGAATCATGCGCGGCCAAACCGAATCGGGATCGGCGTGAAAAACGGTGGCTGAATCGGCCGACATGATGTGCCAGGCGCCGAGTTCCACTTCGTGCTCCAACTGACCGGCGCCCCAGCCCGCATACCCAACGTAGGCGTGAAAGACGGTGGCTTCCGCGCCCGAAGCCATGGTCGCTTTCAAAACATCCTTGTTGCTGATCAGGTAGACATCGCCGAACACGCGCGCGGCGTTGTCGGGTTTCGTTTTCGTCTTCAGCAGCGCGAGAACGCTATTCAATTCCACGGGACCGCCGACGTACACGGGATCCGTGCGGCCCTTGGCTTCCTTGAGATCCTGGAACACGCGCGACATGGGAACGTCGGTACGGCGGTTGAGCACGAGGCCGACCGCGCCTTGATCGTCGCTATAGTGCACCAGCAGGATGACGGTTTTGGCAAAGTTAGGATCGCCCAAATCGCGGCTGGCGACCAGAAATTTGCCGACGGCGAGATCGTCCGTCTGGGCGAATGCCGCGAGACCCGCGAGCACGAACAGAGCGCCGAGGAGCCGTGACACTACTCGTGACACCATGTCTCAGTTTACCGAAAGCTACAATGTAGCTGGAGGTTTTCGCGCATGATCCTGGAAGCGATTCCGTCGTCTGAGAAGGAAACTAATCCGTGGGTCTCCGCCGAAGCGCGCTTCGACGAAGCCGCTGAGTTGCTAGGCCTGGACGAGGGCCTGCGGAAGATTCTCCGGTCGCCGGCTCTGGAGTTGAAAGTCAGCGTGCCGGTGATGCTGGATGACGGGCGCTACGAAGTTTTCACTGGATACCGGGTGCACCACTCCATCGTGCGCGGACCGGCCAAAGGCGGAATTCGCTTCGCCCCGGATGTAACGCTGGACGAAGTGCGGGCGCTGTCGGCTTGGATGACGTGGAAATGCGCGGTAGTGAATATCCCGTTCGGCGGCGCCAAAGGCGGCGTCATTTGCGATCCGGATGTATTGTCACCCGGCGAACTGGAGCGCATCACGCGCCGCTACACGTCGGAGATTATGGACATCATCGGTCCCGACCGCGACGTGCCGGCGCCCGACATCAACACCAATCCGCAAACGATGGCTTGGATCATGGACACCTATTCGATGCACGTGCGCCATACGGTGACGGGCGTGGTGACGGGCAAGCCGGTGGCGCTGGGCGGGTCGCGCGGGCGCTCGGAAGCAACGGGACGCGGCTGCATGATTGTGACGATGCAAGCGCTGCGGAAGTTCGAACTCGACGTGGCCAACACACGCGTGGTGATCCAAGGATTCGGCAATGTGGGTGGCATGTCGGCCAGGCTGATGGCGCGGTCCGGGTTCAAAATCATCTGCATCATTGAATACGACGGCGCGGTTTACAATGCCGGCGGTCTGGATATCGAAGCGCTGATGAAGCATCGCCAGGAGACCGGCTCGATCACCGGGTTTGCTGGAGGCGAGGACATCGATCGCGATTCGGCGTTCTTTCTGGATTGCGACGTGCTGCTGCCGGCGGCGAAGGAAAACGTCATCACGACGGCGAATGCCGATCGGATCAAAGCCAGAATCATTTGCGAAGGCGCCAATGGTCCGACGACGTCGGAAGCGGACGCGATTCTGGCCGAGAAAAAGATATTCGTGATCCCGGATATTCTGGCGAATGCCGGCGGCGTGACGGTGTCGTACTTTGAATGGGTGCAGGACCGCCAGGGGTTTTTCTGGAACGAGCAGCTTGTCAACGGGCGTCTTGAAGAAATCATGGTGAACAGTTTTCGAGACGTGGTGAGCTTCGCGGAGAAACACAAAGTGCACAATCGGCTGGCGGCCTACATGCTGGCGATCGATCGCGTCGCCTCGGCGTTGCAGACCCGCGGCCTGTATGCCTGAAGGGGATCAGGACCCGATACAATCCACGCCGCTGATGCGGCAGTATCACGCCATCAAGCAGCAAGTGCCCAACACGCTGCTGATGTTCCGGCTGGGCGATTTCTACGAGCTGTTTTATGACGACGCCGTCACCGCCGCGCGCGAGCTGGAAATCACGCTGACGGCGCGCAATAAAGAAAAAGGCCAACCTATTCCGATGTGCGGCGTGCCGTATCACGCGGCCGATGGCTATTTGGCGCGGCTGATCCAGAAGGGCTATCGCGTCGCCATCTGCGATCAGATGGAGGAGGCCGGGCCGGGCAAAAAACTGGTGAAGCGCGAAGTGACGCGCGTGGTGACGCCGGGCACGGCAATGGAGCCGTCGCTGCTGCGATCGCACGAGAACAATTATCTGGCAGCGGTGTGCCGCAACGGAACGCGCTCGGGTTTGGCGCATGTAGATATTTCGACTGGTGAATTTCGCGCGACTGAGTTGGACGCAGCGGAAGTGAACGCGGCGCTCGAAAACCTGAATGTTCGCGAGGTATTGGCGGCGGAAGCAGCCACGGATTTGCGCGGGTTTCGGACCACGCTCGATGACTGGATCTTCAGCCTGGATTACGGCGACCGCGCGCTGCGGGAACATTTTCGGCTGTTGACGTTGGATGGCTGCGGGCTGGGTGGGAAGCCGTTGGCCGTGTCGGCTGCGGGGGCAATCCTGCACTATCTGCGGGACACGCAGAAATCGGCGCTGGATCATCTGGATCGGCCGGCGTTCTATGATCGCTCGGAAGCCATGATCCTGGATGCGGTCACGGTGCGGAACTTGGAATTGTTGGAGCCGTTGTTCGCGGGTGAAACGCGCGAGTCGACATTGATTCACGTGTTGGATCTGACGTCGACCGGCATGGGCGGGCGGATGTTGCGGACGCGATTGCTGCGGCCGTGTTTGCAGCTTGACGAAATCGAATCGCGGCTGGATGCTGTACAAGCGGCGCTGCAGGCAACCATCACGCGGGCGGAAACGCGGAAGCTGCTCGCGAGTGTATTAGATCTGGAACGGCTGCTGGCGAAATTGACGCTGGGCACGGCGGGTCCACGAGAGTTGCTGGCGCTAGGACGATCGCTCGCGTTGGTGCCGAAGTTGAAAGAACACGCGGCAGGATTCGATGCGGCGCGTTGGCGCGAGATTGCGAACGGCTTGGATGAAATTCCTGAAGTACGCGATCGCATCCTCAACGCGATTGCGGAGGAGCCGCCGGTCAATCTCGCCGATGGCGGGACCATTCGCGCGGGCTATCATGCCGGTCTTGACGAACTGCGCGATCTCAGCCGCAACAGCAAGCAATACATCGCCGAGATCGAGCTGCGCGAGCGCGCGCGCACCGGCATCCAATCGTTGAAGGTGCGCTTCAACAACGTCTTTGGGTATTACATCGAGATCTCGAAAGCGAATCTGCAGCACGCGCCATCGGACTACGAGCGCAAGCAGACGCTGGTGAATGCGGAACGATTCACTACGCCTGAGCTGAAGGAGCTAGAAAGCAAAATACTGGATGCCGAAGAGAAGATGCTCACGCTGGAGCGCGAGATTTTTCAAGAATTGCGCCAGTTTGCGGCTGAGCATGCGGGACGGATCCGGCAAACGGCGGCGGCCATCGCGGAACTGGATGTGACGTGTGCGCTGGCGCAAGTTGCGGCGGAAAATCGCTACGCGCGGCCCAGCTTCACCGATTCGGGCGAGATCCGCATCGTCGCGGGACGGCATCCGGTGATCGAAAAGCTGGCCGAGCGGGAGGCGCTGCGCTTCATCCCGAACGATTTGTATTTCGAGCCAGAATCGCAATTCATCGCGGTGATCACGGGGCCGAACATGGGCGGCAAGTCGACATACCTGCGGCAGGCAGCGGCGATCGTGATTATGGCGCAGATGGGATCGTTCGTGCCGGCCGATTCGGCGGCGCTCAGTATTGTCGATCGGGTGTTCACGCGAATTGGCGCGGCCGATAATCTGGCGCGCGGGCGGTCCACGTTCATGGTGGAGATGACCGAGACGGCGGTGATTCTGAACACGGCGACGCCGCGTAGCCTGGTGGTGTTGGACGAAATCGGCCGAGGCACGTCGACTTACGATGGCCTCGCGCTGGCTTGGGCGGTGGTGGAGCACATTCACCAGCGGATACGCGCTCGCACGCTGTTCGCGACACATTATCACGAGCTGACCGAGCTGGCGGATCAATTGCCGGGCGTTGTGAACTTACACGTGTCAGTGAAGGAAGCGGGCGATCAAGTGATCTTCTTGCGCAAAGTGGAGCCGGGGCGGGCCGATCGCAGCTATGGCATCGAAGTCGCACGGTTGGCAGGGTTGCCGGTGTCGGTGGTAGAACGCGCGCGAGAGATTCTGGCACTGCACGAACGGTCCGAGGTCGCGGTTACCGAAGAGCTGGCGCCGCGGGCATCGGTTTCGACACAGATTCAATTGTTCGAACCAGTGAATTACGAGATCGCCGAGCGGATACGGAATTTGAAGGTGGATGAGTTGCGGCCCATCGACGCGCTGCAGTTGCTGAACGAATTGCAGCGGGAGCTGAAGCGATCGTGAGGGTGGCGGGATTAATTAGTGGCACGTCGGTGGATGGTATCGATGTCGCGGTGGTCGATATTGGCGAGGGCGTTCACGTAGTGGCGACGGCGACGGTGCCGTATCCACGGGGAGTGCGCGAGGCGATTTTGTCGGTTTCGAACGCGGCGACGCACACAAGTACGATTGCGCGGTTGAATTTTCTATTGGGCGAATTGTTCGCGGAGGCGCTGGGAAAAACCGGCGTGCCGCTGGATACGATCGAGCTGATTGGATCGCACGGCCAAACGATATTTCACGAAGGCGAGCCGGTGGAGTTTCTTGGCAGGAAGATCGCGAGTACTATGCAGATCGGCGAAGGTGCGGTGATCGCGGAACGCACTGGCATTGATACCGTCTCTGATTTTCGTACCGGAGATATGGCGGCCGGAGGCAAAGGCGCACCGCTGGTGCCGTTCTTGGATTATCAGCTATTCCGGCATTCCGAGCTGGCGCGGGTCGCGCTCAATATCGGCGGGATCGCAAACATCACGGTGATTCCGGCGGGCGCGAAGCCGGAAGACGTGATCGCATTCGACACCGGGCCGGGAAACATGATCATGGATGCAGTGGCGCCGCCGTTCGATCGCGACGGTGAGCGGGCGCGCGTGGGCCGGGTGAACGCCGCATTGCTGGAGCGATTGCTGGCCGATCCGTATTACGATCGCGAGCCGCCAAAGGCATCCGGACGCGAACAATATGGCGACGAGTTCGTGCGCGAGACTGGCATCGATATTGCCACTGCGACCGAATTGACCGCACGGACCATCGCGCTTGCGATCGGCCGGTATCCCGATACGCGCGAGGTCATCGTTTCGGGCGGCGGCGCGCACAATAGCTATCTGATGGAGCGCCTTCGAGCGCTGCTGCCGGCGCGAGTGACGACGTCCGCCGAATTCGGAATCGGCGTGGATTCGAAGGAAGCCATTCTGTTCGCGGTGCTCGCCTACCAGACGCATCAGGGACGCGCGGGCAATCTTCCGTCCGCCACGGGTGCCCGCAAGCCCGTGATCCTGGGGAAGATTTCTCGCGGAACACGACGGCATCCCGGCGCGTAAAATTAATCGAGAGGTGGCTGCGATGTTTTGTACCAAATGCGGGACCGAGCTTCGAGATCAGGACAGGTTTTGCTTCAATTGCGCGGCGCCGACGGGCCAAGGCGCAGCGGCGTTTGCACCGCGGCCGATGGATCCGCTCAGCCGGCCGATGGATCAAGCCAAGATCGCCGGTGTTTGCGCCGGATTCGCGCGTTACTTCGGCATGGATGTCACGCTGGTGCGAGTCCTCTGGGTGGTGATCACGCTGTTGCCTGTGCCGTGTTTCGGCGTTGTGGCGTACATCGTGGCCTGGATCGTGATGCCGAAAGATCCGGTGAGCGTGGCGGTGACGCAGACGCATCCGGCAAGCTAGCCCCGCGAGCTAGCGCAGTTGCTTTTCGACCTCTTCCAACCAATCCGGCCGCTTCAATACTTCGCGCGGCTTGCTGCCGTCGGGCGGGCCTATGATGCCTTCGTGCTGCATCATATCGAGAATGCGCGCGGCGCGGCCGTAGCCTAGGCGCAAGCGGCGCTGCAATGTTGATGTCGACGCCTTACCCATTTCGAGCACTACGCGCACGGCGTCTTGATAGGCGGGATCGTCGCCGCCCTCAAATTCGGCGGATTCGGCATCTTCTTCGTCAGCGGGAGGCGCTTGCAGGAACGTCTGATCGTAGTCTGGCCGGGCTTGGGCTTTCCAGAATTCCACGACGCGATTGATCTCGGCTTCGGTGACGAACGCGCCATGAACACGGGTGAGGCGCGACGATCCCGGGGGCAGAAACAGCATGTCGCCTTTGCCCAACAGATGCTCGGCGCCCATGACGTCGAGGACGGTGCGGGAGTCCACGCGCGTGGCCACGCGGAAGCTGATGCGCGATGGAAAATTCGCTTTGATCAAACCGGTGATGACGTCCACGCTGGGCCGCTGCGTCGCGAGCACCAGGTGCATACCTACCGCTCGGGCCATCTGCGCGAGACGCGCCACTGCTTCTTCCACGTTGCCGCGTTCGAGCATCATGAGATCGGCCAGCTCGTCGATCACGATCAGGATGAACGGCAGCGGCTGCAGATCCTCGGCCTGCGGCTCGTCTTCATCGAACAGGCTGCGCGGCTCGCTGGCCAGTTGCCGCACCTTTTTGTTGAATTGATCGATGTTGCGTACGCCCTGTCCCGCCAGCAGCTTCAAGCGCCGCTCCATTTCAAGCACGGCGTTGCGCAACGCGTTGGTTGCCTTTTTCGGATCGGTGATCACGGGGGTAAGCAGATGCGGAATGCCCTCGTATAGGCCCATTTCCAGCCGTTTTGGATCCACCAGGATCATGCGGACTTCGTCGGGAGTCGATTTGTAGAGAATCGACATGATCATGGAATTGAGCATCACGCTTTTGCCGGCGCCAGTGGAGCCCGCGATCAGAAGGTGAGGCATGGATTCAAGCGCCGCTACTTTGATGCGCCCGCTGATGTCTTTGCCGAGGCACATGGTGACGCGCGAGTTGGAGTCGAGGAACTCTTCGGACTCCAGAATCTGGCGCAGGCTGATCACTTCGCGCCGCGTGTTGGGAACTTCGATGCCGACGGTCGGTTTGCCGGGAATGCGCTCGATCAGGATCGATTCGGCTTGCAGGCCGAGGCATAGATCCTCGGTGAGTGTGGTGATGCGGCTGTATTTGACGCCGGCTTCGGGTTTGAATTCGAACGTGGTGACCACCGGACCGGGATTGATTTGCACCACGGTGCCGTGGACGTTGAACTCTTCAAACTTTGATTTGATGCGGCCGGCGATTTCCTTGAGCTCGAGCGAATCGAACGGATTTCGCGCAGGGATTTCGTTCAACAACTCCGTGGATGGGATACGATACGCCGGATGTTCAGTCACCTCGGGTGCAAGCTTTTTCGCAACGCGCTTGCGCACAGGCTCTGGTTCGGGCTCCGGCTCGCGGATAGGAGCGGGCTCTTCCCACGGCGGACGAGACGGCTGGTATTCGAGCGTATGGATGGGGATTTCTTGCGGTGCTTCCGGTTCTTCGATGGGAGCGGGCTGTTCGAGCGGTGGCGGCTCGTATGTTTGAACCTGAGAGACTTCGGGTGCGGGTTCGCGCGCGGCTCGCTTGGCAGCTCTCAAGGCGGCACGCTCTTCGGCACGTTCGCGCGCCAGCGCCATTCTGGCCTCACGCCAGTGCGCCCAACGTTCATACATGCGAGCGAGGAAGCTGAGCGGTCCGGCGAGCCATTTTGCGACCGTCGACATCGAAAATTTTGAGATCAAGTACAGCGACAGGATCAGGCAAATGCCGGTGAGCAGCACGGTGCCCATCAAGTTGAGCGACCCGATCAGCGAATCGGCGATCAAGATGCCGACCACCCCACCCGGCGAAAAAGCTCCGTTCCAAGGCCGCCAGAATGGCCGGATCGAAAGCGCGGTGGAGATGCTGAGGAAGAGCACGATGGCGCCGATGGTCTTCACGGTGGCGGCTGGAATGGCGTCGGACCGCATCCATTTCCACGCCAGTATCCACAACAGCACTGGCAAACTGAAGGCGCTGAGACCCAGCAATTGGAAGCAGAGATCGGCGGTATAGGATCCAGCGAGGCCGGTGAGGTTTTGCGCGTGCGCCGCGCCGGTTACCAAATTCCAGGACGGATCCCCGGGGTGGTAAGAGATCAAGCACAAGATGACGAAGATCCCGGCGAATAGAAACACTAATCCGCCGGCTTCATTCAATCTGTGGAAGCGTGTCGGTCCTAGAATCTTCATCCCGCAGTGAAGCGGAAAAATGCAGCCAGAGCGATTACTATTATGCCAAAAACGATTCGATAGTACACGAAGGGCATCAGGCTGCTGCGGCGCAGGTAGCGCAGGAAGAAGGCGATCACCAGAGCGCCCAGCAATCCGCTGACGACGATGCCCAGAGCCATGGGAACTCGCATGTCGTGCGGGACGCCGCCTTCCTTGTGAATATCCCAGGCTTTCTTGAGCACTGCGGCGCCGATGGCTGGGGTGGATAGCAGGAACGAAAAGCGTGCTGCCGTCTCGCGGTTCATGTCGCGGAACAGACCGACGCTAATTGTGGAACCGCTGCGCGAGACGCCGGGGATCACCGAGAAGGCTTGCGCGATGCCGACCGCGATTCCATCCGCCCAACTCACTTTGTTCATCGATTTGTCGCCGATGCGCCGGCGGTCCGCGATCCAAAGCACGACGCCGACCCCGACCATCATTGCGCCGATCACGTACGGCTGGCGCCAGGTGGTGTCGGCTTGTTTATCGAACATGTAGCCCACGATGCCGATGGGAATGGACGCTACCGCCAGCAGCCAGAGCAGACCGGGATTCTGGCGAAGCTGTGGGTCGTCGCCCCAATTGAAGCCGATGCCCTGTCCGATGATCTGGACCCAGTCCTTGAAAAAGTAGATCAGGACCGCGACCAGCGTGCCCGCGTGCAGCGCGATGTCGAACGTGAGACCGGCGTCTTTCCATCCGAAGAGCCACGGGATCAGGACCAGGTGCGCGGTGCTGCTAATGGGCAAGAATTCGGTGAAGGCTTGCACGACGGCGAGGACGATTACTTGATAAATGGGCATGAACTAGCATCGTAGCAATTCGACCGGAGCCGAATAATTACGGAATGACAACTTTGGCGAGGCCGGCGTTGTTGGCCGTGTCATAGGCGCGAACCACCAGCAGGTGCTCGCCGGCGCGAAGGTGATCGATCGCAATGTGGAATTGTTCGCGGGGGCCGTCGGTAACGCCGTCGGCGGCTTCGATTGGAGTCCACGGACCGGCGTCGAGCGAGTACTCGCAGCGGCGCAGAGGTGAGGTTTGATCGGCTACGTCGGCGTCCACTTCCACGTGATCGTTATTGCGGCGCGGGGCGCTCAGGCTGACCACGGGCGGCGTGTTATCGATCAAGACCGGCGAACTCACCAGTTCGTCGGTGCGCGCGACGTTGGCGGCATTGGATGGCTGATCGGACGCGATCACGCGGAAATAGTAGCGGCCGTCGGCCAAAACGTCGCCGTCCAGCAGCAGAGAATTCTCGGGGATGTTGGCGCGCAGCAGCTTCCACTCCTTCTCGCCCTCGCCGCGGAAATAGAGCGAGTAGAGCAAGCGATCGCCATCGGGATCGTCGGCTTGCCAGGTGATCTGCACTTGCGAACCGGAGCCATGGGAAAGCGTCTGCGTGGGAGTGCCGGCGGGCGTGGAAGTCTCGCCGTTATCGGTGACGGTGATGCTGTAGGCCGCGGCCGTCGAAGTGGCCGCCGACTTCAACCCCGCCTGACTGTTCGGCTGCATGCTGACGTTGATGCTGCGGACCACCGGCGGATTGTTCTGCGGCAAATACGCGATGCTGACGTTCTCGACAGCGGCGCCGGGGCCATCCAAACTGGCGCGCCATTGGATGTAGCGGGCGTTGGGACTGCGGACGAGCGAATCCTGAGGATTAATGAGCGGGTCCGACCAATCGCTCCAGGTTTTGTCCGGGCGCGCGGAGTTGCCGGTGCGGGTTGTGAGTTTCACAGTGCCGGCAGCGCTGCGCCAGGTGATCCGGCCCCAGCGAGCCACGGACCCGGAATCATGCACGGGCGATTCATAGCTGCCGCTGGATCCCGCGCCGTCGGCCAATCGAAACAGCTTTCCCATGTCGCCGGTGGCGGCCATTAATCCGCCAGGGCCGTCGAGCAAGCGGGTGGCCTCGCCTTCATTGGTCTCCACCATCAACGTCGCTTTGCGATCCGCGCCGAGTTTGTAGAGCCGGCCTTGGCCGTCGGTGGCGAAATAGAGCGATCCGTTCGCCTCGGCCGCCATGCTGTAAACATTTTCGTCCTTCGATGTCCACAAGGTCTCGACGGTGCCGTCGGCATTGATCCTATAAATCGCGGACTTATCGACGCCCGGGATCTCAGTGAGCGGGCTCGCGGGTCCGGCTTGCTGTACGACCTGCGGCGCGGCGGCGTTGGGGGAGCTGGCCTTTGGTTTGATCTCGGTGTCGGCTTGCGAATCCCCAGAATCGGTGACCGTTATCGAAGTGGCCGGCGCCGTTACCGTGACGCTGAGCGGATTGTTGAGCGTGGTGGTGAGCGGCGATGTGCGATTCGCTACCGAGCCGCCGAGAGCCGACGCATAGATGGCGCCGTCGGGCATCGAAATGATGGATCGAATTTCCGGAAGACTCGCGTTATACAGCACAAAAGCCTTGTCCTTGGCGCTGATTCGATAGAGAATGCCGTTGGGCTCCGTGCCGGCGAGCACGTTGCCGTGAGAGTCGAACGCGAGCGCCGTGACGTGGGATTGGCCCGTTTCGTAATACGTTTCGCTCTTGCCGGATTTATCGACGCGATAGATGTTGCCGGGATTTCCCGCGCCCACATACAGCGCACCGTCGGTGCCGAAAGCGAGGGACCAAATATATTTGGCTTGCGGCGCGAAAAACTCGGTGGCCTGGCCCTTTTCGATGCGGTACACCTTGCCATCGGGCGATGTGGCGGCGTAAACGACGCCCGCGGGATCCACAGCGACGGCGAATATCTCGGGCTGATCGGCGGTCCACACGAGGTTGCTGGCACCGGATGGCGTGATCTGATAGACGCGTCCGCGATGGCCCGTACCCGCGTAGATGGAGCCGTCCGGCGCACGCGCGATGCTCCAAATGGTCGGCTGGCCTGAGGAGAACACGGTCTCCAGTTTCGGCGCCACGGTCAAGCGGCCGTCGCGATCGAGCGAGAGGCCATCCAAGCGCCCTCTCAGGAGATCCTGATAGGTGTTCATCTCCCAAGTTGCGGTTGTGGCCGCGGTCAGAGACACGGTCATCGCGGCAAACGCCAACGCGATCTTCATTCTTTTACTTCCACCTGCACGGTCTTCGATCCGGTGACCACGACGTCGCCGGTCTCAATTTGCAATTCGTCGACTTTCGACCCGCGCGGGATCCACGCGCCTTGGGCGGCTTGCGCTTTGGCGAGGATCAAGCCTACAGACGGCGGCGGGTCGGGCAGATCCTGGCCTTGCACTTCAAACGCTGGATCGGTGCGCCACACACGCACGTAGGCGTTGGTGTTCGGATGCAGATTGTTCAGGAACGAGACCAACTGCGTGGGGCTCTTCGGGACGCTCGGGGCCATCTGCTGATAATCGAGCGCGTTGGTCAGGGAGCCATCGGAGACCGTAAAGCTCAACGTGCCGGCCGGTGCGCCCACGGGCACGCGATAATGGAGGCTCTTCACCATTTCCAGCCCGTTTTCTCCGTTAAATGTGACGCTCAGCTCCACCGAATCGCCTGGACGAACTTGCTTCGGCGATGCGGTGATCTGATCTACTTGCAGCAGCCGTTTGCGCTCGGAGGCCTCGATTTCCAGGTTGATGCTTTTGATCTTGAGCGTGTCGAAACCGGCGCCCAAGATGGACGCGAGCGGCGACGCGACGCCCGACGACGCTTGCAGCGGCACGTTGAAATCGCCCGCGTAGGTATTGTCGAGCTTCAACGGAGGAGCTCCGTTCACGAATTCCACTCCACCGCGCAGGGAATAACTGGCGAGACCGAGCGTGCGCTCAGTGGCGTCCATCGCCGAATACACCGCGGTTTGCACAATGTAGGGCGACAGCACGCGGTCCTGAATCATCTGCATGTGATAGGCGAGCGGCGCGCGCCGGCCATCCTTCACAGTGATCGAGAGCGGGATGGTGTCGGCCTTGCGGCCAAGCTCGCCATAGATGCTGGTGCTGCGATCCTGGGTGATGGAGCCCATCCATTCCAGAGGCGATGAAATCTTGAACGACGAAGAAAGATTCGGCAGCAGCGTGAGCACTTCAGCGCGCGCAAACGGCAAATTCGTATTGCCCACCGACATGAACTGATGCCCGAACGCGTAGATAGCCTTGCCGTCGACGGCGGTGACCGTGCCCTCCGCGCCGATGCTCATGTCGCCCGAGAGAAGCTCCACCGCGATCATGTCGCCCGGCCGCAAGGACGCAGGCGCACCGAGCTTGGAAGGCAGCTTGCCGCCGCTCGAAACGCCCTGGCGCGGCTCCAGACCGAGTTTCTTGAGCTGCGGCGAAAACTGATCGAGCGTATCGGCGGTGAATCCGCTAAAAGAAACCGGTGTGGCGATGTCGATGAGCTTGGATGCGAAGGTATCGGCGTTGGAAGCTAGCTTATTGGAGGCAACTCTTGGAGTGGTGGGGCTCGCGGAATCGCCGACGGCCAGCATTTCCTCGATCGGTCGAATTCCCGCGATCGGTTCTTTCGAGAAATTGAACGCTAGCGCCACCGCGCCCACCAGGCGGCCATCCATATAGACCGGGCTTCCGCTCATGCCTTGCATGACGCCGGTTTCCGCCAGCGGACCGCCCGAGAGCCGCGCCAGAATAATGGACTGCCGCGGGCCGACGTTTTCGAGTACACCCAGGATTTCGACCTGGAATTCCTCGATTTTATTGCCCTGGAAAACAGTCTTGCCGATCATGTGCTGGCCGGCACGCACGTCCCGCAGCGGGTAAATCGCTAGCTGCCCGTAAGCCAACTGCGCCCAGATATTCGCCGCGAAAATCAGTGAGACGAAGAAACGACAAAAGCGCACTATTCCATTCTAGCCTTGCGGGAATGACTATGAACGCGGTGATGTGTTGGCTTGGGCTCCTCGCGGCCTGTTACGCGCCTGTGCTGGCTGGGTTGGCGCACCAATGGAGCACCGATCAGGACATGTCGCACGGGTTTTTCGTGCTGCCGGTGGTGGCTTACATGGTGTGGCGGAGGCGACGGGAGCTGGCGGCAATCCCGGCGGCATCGAATTGGTGGGGATTTGCGATCGCAGTGTGTGGCGTAATACAAATGCTGCTCGGCACGCTCGCCGCGCAGGTGTTCATCACACGGACTGCGCTTCTGGTGTCTTTGACCGGCGCGGTGCTGTTCGTCGGAGGCACGCGCGCGCTGCGGATTCTGGCTTTCCCTTTGGCGCTGCTGCTGTTCTTGTTTCCGATTCCGGCCATTGTGTACGCGCGCGTCACACTGCCGCTGCAGATCTTCGCGTCGGCCACTGCCGAGACGATCCTGAACTCGATCGGCATTCCGGTCCTGCGCGACGGCAATATCCTGGAGCTCCCGCACGAGCGGCTCTCAGTAGTAGAAGCGTGCAGCGGCATTCGTTCGCTGCTGTCGCTTGCGTTTCTGTCGCTGATCTACGCGTATTTTTTCGACAAGCGGCCCGCCATGCGATGGGTGCTGCTTGCTGCGACACTCCCGATCGCGATTGCGGCGAATGCGGCACGCGTCACGCTAACCGGCGTCCTGAGCGAATATCGCGCAGGCCTCGCGCACGGCGTGTTTCATCTGTTCGAAGGCTGGGTGCTGTTCGTCGTCGCGCTCGGTCTACTGGTCGCCACCCATCAGCTATGCTTAAACGCCCGACGGTTATCCTGAGCATGCTATTCATCGTTCAAGGCGCCGCGTTTTACGGGCTCGCGTGGCGCACTGAGGCGATCCCGCAATCGAAGCCGTTGTCGACCTTCCCCGCCGTGATCGGCGAATGGCGCATGCTGCGCGAGGGTGTGATCGAACAGGAAGAGCGCGACGTGCTTCGCGCCGACGATTATCTGACGCGGCAATACGCGGGCTCATCGGGCAAAACCGCCAGCCTCTTCGTCGCCTACTTCCGGTCGCAACGCGCGGGACAAACTCCGCATTCGCCGAAGAACTGCCTGCCGGGATCGGGCTGGAGCTGGTCGGTGGCCGACACAATTCGCGTGAACATTGCCGGGCGCGCGCAGCCGATCGAAATCAACCGGTACGTGGTGTCGAAGAACGACGAACGCGCTGTGGTGCTGTATTGGTATCAATCGCGCGATCGCGTGGTGGCGAGCGAATATCGAGCGGCCGCGTTCACCGCTTGGGACGCGCTGCGCTACAACCGAACCGATACCGGGCTGGTTCGCGTGGTTACGCCCGTTGCGCAGGACGGCGTGGAATTCATACAGGCTTTTTTCATGAGCTTGCGCCAACTCCAGAAACTCCCGTAAGAATCTTTCCGAAGCCGGCTTTCACTAGCCGCGGATGCGCCCACGCCACTCCCAGAGCCCAGCCCAGCGAGAAATCGCTTTTGAGTGCGGTCGCGAATTCCTCAGGCGATAGCATGCTCAGAAGCTCCGTCCGTTCGTCCCACTTGCGATCGTCCCACTTCGAAATCTTGCGGTTGATCATGTTTGCGATTCGCAGGTTACGCCCGTGCTGCCGCAGCCATTCGGATTGGAATTGCGACAAGAATGAAGTGGATACGTCACCGCTTTTCGCGGCTGAAGCGGCGACATTCCCTGCCATGCGGCCAGCCATGATCGCCCAGCGAATGCCCTCGCCGACCAAAGTGGACGCGTGCCCGGCTGCATCGCCAACCCCGATGATTCCATCGCCCACGAAGGTTTCGGCCATGTCGGATGGAATCAGTCCGAAGTGATATTCGATGGGTTGCGCGCCGGTGAGATTGACTCCCAACCGGTTCGCGGACGCGACCAGCGAGTCCAACAGTTTCACGGGATCGCTCGCGTCATCGGGATGAATGACGCCGACTCCGACGCGAACGCGGTGCTCACCCCAGGGAAACACCCAGCCGTATCCAGCGGGCGCAAATTCGCTGCCGACCAGGAGCACGGCTTCGTTCTCGTCGCACTCCGGAGCGAACATATCGAACTCGGCGCCGACGCCGTAACGCTCGATTCGGGGACTGAGGCCGGCTTGCCGCAGCAGGTGCCCCTTGTAGCCGGTGGCATCGATGACGACGTCAGCAGTGATTTCGACTCGCGATTTGATTCGGGTTTCAACCCGCACGCCGCTGACGCGGTCACCATCGCGCAGAACGTCGAGCACTTTGGACGCGAGCCAAATGGTGGCTCCCGCTTTCGCGGCTTGAATGGCGAGATGCTGATAAACGCCCCGCACGTCGATGATGCACGCTACGGGCTGGTCGTATTGGAACGCGGCCGAACGATGCGGCGAGAGAAATCTAACCCGCTGGATGGGATGAAACAGCGATTCGGGAATCCCGAGTTCCAATAGCTCGCGGATGAAGCTGCCGCCGCTGGTGCGTGTGGGCGATCCAATCTCGAGGTTTTGTTCGACCACGAGAACCGATGCACCCGACGTTGCTGCGGAGATTGCGGCTGAGAGACCGGCCGGTCCAGCGCCCGCGATTACGACGTCATACTTCAACCCTTAATGATACCGTCGGCCGAGTGCTATCCTGCGGAGGAAAGCGCGCCCATGAGTTTTCGGAACACGCGATGGCTTCTGGCCGGCGGATCGCTGCTCCTTGGTTCTCTGTTCGCCTTCCAGCGCGAGTTTCGCGAATATCCAGCCATCGAATACAACGATTTTCCGGTACCGCCGGGCGCACAGGAAAAAACCGAATTCGCTTTCGCGCGATTGATGTATCCGCCCGCGCCCACCGCCATGTTCGATCGCGCCGGTCCGCGCTGGGCGGAAGGGATGTCGAGTTGGACACAGGATTATCCGCGAGCGGATCGCCATTTCCTGCTGGCCCTGCGGCGCCTCACGCGCATTCACGCTCGATCGGTGGAACAGCCCGTCAATCTGGACGATGGCGACGATGTCTACAACTGGCCGTGGCTTTATGCCGTCCGTCCTGGCGAGTGGCAGCTTACCGACGCCCAGGCCCACAAACTTCGCGATTATCTGTTGCGCGGCGGCTTCTTCATGGCAGATGATTTCTGGGGGACGCCCGAGTGGGCCGTATTCTGGGACAGCATGGGGCGCGTGTTTCCAGATCGCCAGGCGGTGGAGCTGGAGAACAGCAGCGCGATCTTTCACACCATTTATGATCTGGACGAGCGCTACCAGATTTCAGGCGCGTGGGGCCTCTATGGCCGCGGCTATCAGAACGACGGGCGCGTGGCGCACTGGAAAGGCATCTTCGACGACAAGGGCCGGTTGATGGTGGCGATCACGCAAAACTCCGATCTGGGCGATTCGTGGGAGTGGGCGGATTCGCCCGAATATCCGGAGCGTTTTTCGGCGCTGGGGATTCGGATTGGGGTGAACTACATCACCTACGCGATGACGCACTGACCGCTCGCCGCGGATTTGCCCGTCGATCATGCCAGAAAGTCTGCCACGGCGCAATGCCATAATAAGAAGGCATGAAGAACTTCCATCTCCCGCTGCCGGATCAAGTCTACGACGCGCTTAAGGTGGAAGCCCAGCGCAGCCGTATACCCGCCACGTCGATGGCCAGGCAAGCCATTCAATCGTGGCTCGCGGCTCGCCGCAAGGCAGCTCGCAAACAGGCCATCGCGGATTACGCGGCTGAACAGGCTGGCACCGAGCTGGATCTAGATCGCTCTCTCGAGGCTGCCACTGTCGAATTTCTTCTGGAGGGCAAGCCACGATGAGGCGTGGGGAAGTTTACTGGGCCGAGCTCGCTCCCCGTTCCGGTTCGGAGCAGACTGGCCGTAGACCGGTGATCGTAATGTCGCACGATGGTTTCAACGAGAGTGCCAATTGGCGTTCCGTGATTGTGGTTCCCTTGTCAACTTCTAAGACACAGTCCAGGCGTGGACCGACGGCTGTCGAAATTGCCGGTGTCGGCGGACTCCCTCGCGCCGGCATCGCTGTGTGCCATCAGGTGACTACTCTGGACCGCGCGAAACTGAACAAATACATAGGAACACTGTCTCGTTCCCACCTCTCTTCGGTGGAAGCGGGGCTCAAAGCCGCTCTCGACCTCGAATGATCTGGCGGCGCCTACGAACGGCGGCAACCATGCTCGGGATTGTTGATCGCGCCCGATGGCCGCTCGCCACCCAGAGCTTGAAGAATATTGGTGGCTGCGGCGCGTTCGATCTCGCGACGCGCGCTGGCGACGGCCGAACCCAGGTGCGGAGTGAACAACGTGCGATCGGTCAAACGCAACAGACGCGGGCTGATCTCACGCGGACGATCGCTCCGTGCCCAGTCCTCCATCTCGAACGTGTCGGCGGCGTAACCCGCGAGGTGTCCGCTTTCCAGTGCGTCGGCGATGGCTTCTTCGTCTACTACCGAACCGCGGCTCACGTTAATCAGATAGGCGCCGCGTTTCATGAGGGCCAAAGCTTCGCGGCCCAGTAGATGGAATGTGCCCGCTGTCAGAGGAAGCAGCGGCAGCACGAAATCGCTCGACGCCAGCACGATGTCGAGCGGGGTTGATCCTTCGACTGACGGATCGCAATACAAAACGCGGCACGAAAATCCTTCGAGCATTCGCGCCAGCGCGCGGCCCACGGCGCCGAAACCGACGATGCCGACCGTGCTTCCCGCCAGCCCCGTCCCATAAAGAATCGGCCGCCAGCCTTGAAATTCGCCGCTTCGAATCAGCCGGTCGCCCGCGAGTACGTTGCGCGCGAGACCCAGCATCAGCGCGAGCGCCAGTTCCGCCGTAGGCTCGGTCAAAAGATCCGGAACAATGGTGAACCAGATGCCCAGCCGCGTACACGCTTCGACGTCGAAGTTATCGCATCCCTTGAGCGCCGCCGCGACGATTTTCAAATTTGGAAGCAAGCGCAGGGATGCTTCATCGAGCGAATCCGGCATGAAGACCATCAACGCTTCCGTATCCGGAGTGGGCGGTCCGATGGTGACTTTATGTGCTGAGAGAAGCGCCAGCGTTTCCGGGAAAGCCGATTGCGTGATCGCTACTTGGCTCACGCGTACCGCTCCATCAGACCCATATCCGAACGGAAGCGGCTGCTCGCGTAATCCACGGCGCCGACGATGATCCCTGTGATTACGATGTACGCCGCCATCTGTTGATAAAAGAAAAGCTGCTGCGCGTTGTACAGCGCTTGGCCAATGCCGCCCGCGCCGATCACTCCGACAATGGTCGCCGCGCGCACGTTCCATTCCAACCGAAACAAAGTGTGGACCGCGAGTGGCGCCACCGCCAGCGGAAGAAATCCGAAGCCTGCAATCGCCAGCGGCCGCGCGCCCGTCGCCGCGATGGAATGGACCGGCTCCATGCGAATGTTCTCGAAGGACTCTGCGTACAAACGGCCCAGCGACCCTGTACCATGCAGCGCAAGCGCGATGATTCCCGCTTCGGGACCGGTGCCGATCGCGCCCACCAGCACCAATCCCCAGACCACTTCGGGAACCGCGCGCAGCGCTTCGAGCAATCGCCGCACGGGCAGCGAGATCCACAGCGGCACAAAGTTTCTCGCCGCTGCCAATCCAAAGGGCAACGCTCCAAGCATGGCGAAGAATGTCCCACCGACTGCGATCTCCGCGGTCTCGAGCAGGAGCTTGGGCAGCTTCATTAGCGCGCTGTGCGGCAGAGACGGCGGAAGCATTCCGGCGAAGGTGGATACCGAGTGCATGAATGCCAGCATCGTCGGCCGATCCTGCCAGAAGGCGATGGCGGCCAGCGGAAAGACTAAGAACAGCAGGCTGGGTTTTTGTTTTACCTGGCGTGCACACACATCGATGATCGCGATGAGGGCGATGAGCAGCAAGATGATTGTCGTGGCTCGGCGAAAATCGAGCGCATTGATGGTTCCAACCAGCTCCGTGCCGATTCCACCGCCACCCACCGCGCCTACGATCACGGAACAGCGCAGCGCGCTTTCAAATTCATATGTGCCATAGCTAAGAATGTCCCTGGAGCGCAGCGGCAGCAGTCCGAAGAACGCCACTGAGAGACGACTCGCGCCGGTCGCCCGCAAGGCTTGCAGAGGGTCGTGCTCCGCGGACCGAAACAGATCGGAGAAAATCTTGCCGATCGCAGCGGCATAAAAAATAGCGATTGCGATCATCCCCGCCGCCGGCCCGATGCCGATCACCACCACGCACAGGATGGCCAACGTCAAATCCGGGAACGAGCGTATGCCCGCAAGAAAGGAGTAAACTGCCTGGCCGCCCGGCAATCTGGCGCCCACCCAGAGTGCCGCGATCATTCCCAGGATCACCGCGATCAAGATCCCGCCCGCGGCCATCGCGAGCGTCTCTTCAAGCGGAACGAGCGCTGCTCTCAGGTAGTGCAATGAGAGTTCCGGCGGAAAGAATTGGCTGATCAAGCGCATCTCAAATACCCTCGGTCACGTCAAATACCCTCCCCGAGCGCAGGAAACAGCTCCAAAGAATCCAGACGCCCCGCGCCCCGCCGCTCGCCGATGATTTCACCCGCGCGCATTTCAATGATGCGTTCGAAGTAATGCTCGGCCAGGTGCGGCTGATGCAGCGAACACAGCAGCGTGACGTTATTCTCCTCAGCCAGCCGGCACAACAGTTCGAGAATCTGCTGGCTCAACGCCGGATCGAGTGATGCCACGGGCTCATCCGCCAGCATCAAAACCGGCTGCTGCACTAGAGCACGCGCGATGGCCACTCGTTGATGCTCGCCGCCGGAAAGTGCGGACGTTCGCGAGCGCAGCTTGTGCTCTAGTCCGACGCGGCCAAGCGCGGCGCGGGCGACATCCAGCTCTTCACGCGACGGCCACATGAGAAATCGCAGAGCATGCAACGACGTCCAGCGGCCCAGCGCGCCGGCCATCACGTTTTGATGTACCGACAGATTGTCGACCAGATCGTGCCGCTGCGAGATGACGGCGATCCGGCTGCGCAATTCCCGCAATGCACCGCCGCGCAACTGGGTGACGTCCACGTCATCAACCAAAATGCTGCCGTCGGCCGCTGCTGCGAATCCGTTGATCGCCCGAAACAGCGTGGTTTTCCCGGCGCCGCTCGCTCCCAGCACGGCCACGCGTTCACCCCGGCGTACCGCGCACGACACGCCATTCAAAACGGTGTGCTGGCCGTAGCGCACGACCAAGTCGCGAATTTCGAGCGAGTAATCTCCGCCGGACAAGATAGGGACTAGCCTAAAGCATCTTCAAGTCGCGGGCAATCTTGCGGATGTTGGCGTACTCGGCGTCGTCGACGCGCACGAAATCCTTACCGCGCAGAATGTTCAGAATCGCGTCGTCCTTCCCTTCCTTCAGCGACAAGAAAGCCTTCGCGAAACCCTCGCGCTGGGCTCCTCCCGCATCTTTCCGCGCCACCCAGACATAATCCACGAACGGCGGCGAAGTGAAGAAGATGCGCACTTTGCTGCCGTCCACTTTGCCTTCGGAAATCATGGAATGATACACCGTCTCATCCAGCGCGCCCGCGTCCGCCGCACCGCCTTCCACTGCTTTCACCGTCGCGGCGTGGCTGCCGGTATAACGAATCTGCATGTCCTGGTCGGCATCAATCCCGGTCTTCTTCAGTTCATCGAACGGAATCAAATGCCCGCTGGTGGAATTGATGTCGCCGAATGCGAAGCGCTTCCCCTTGCAATCGGCCAGCTTCTGAATCGATGCGCCCGCCTGCGTGATGAACAGCGAATGAAAATTCTTGTCGGCGCTGCGCTGCACCAGCGGCAGCACGCCATAGCGATCATGCGCCTTCACATAGGTCAGCGCGCCCAGGTACGCGAAGTCGAGCGACCCGTTGCCCAGCGCCTCAACCGTCGCGTTGTAGTTGGTGGGAATAATCAACTCCACCTTCGTGCCGATGGTTTTGGCGAGGTACTCGCGCAGCGGAGCTTTCTCCTCCACGGAGACTTGCGTCGCGCCGGCATCGGGGACCATTCCGACCTTCACGCTGTCGGCGGCTCGGAGCTTGGGCACTGCGGCGGCTGAAATCACGCCGGCGGCGGCAGTCAAGAAATTTCGGCGGGAGGTTGGCAGTCTCATGGGCTATACATTCCACTATACCTATCGGGAATGCGAAGCTCAATTACAATCGTATGACAGCGCTCAGTTTTCGGACGGCTTTTCCACATGATCGACGACGATCACATCCACCGGCGCCTTGGTATTTTGCAGCTTCAATCCCAGCTCTTGCTGGAACGCCGAGAACAGGTCCGGCGGCGCATCGGCGTCGGGTGCCGGCGGCAAATTCGGTTGCGGGCCCGCCGTACCGCCAAGCGCCCGCTGCGACGCATCCGGCGTCCATTTGAGAGTGAAGGTGTACTTTGTCGCGCCAAGCTCGGTCTGGTCTACCACGGGCTGTTCCAGGAAATTGGCCTGCATGACGCTGGCGAATTCCGCCATAGTCGAGTTCATCACACGAAAGCCGAGCTGTGGTGGGCCGCCAAAGCCTGGGAGCGACGTGGGACTGGGATCCGCCTTCGCAATCTTCGGTCCGCCTTTCGCTACCACGATTGCCCACACGGATAGTTCCTTGGGCTCGCGATGGAACTTGAGCGCGAAGCGATCCGCAAGCATCTTCTGGACCATCACCTTCAGCTGATTAACACTGGGGATGCCTGCGGTGTCAGGCTTGCCGCTCACGTCGAACTTGTCGGATTCGAGCCACGGCGGTCCGCCGCTAATCTGCTTGGGATGCACGTCGTACGCAAACTTGATCAGGTCGTACACGGAGGTATCGGTAGTGTTCAGCATGCCGCTTCTGTTCACCAGGAGCGAAAAGCGCTCCTCGGTTTTGGCTGGCTTGATGGTGGCCACCTCAAATTCCGGCTTGGCTTCGGCGGGCATCATCTTGGGGGGCGGCAGCGGCTCCGGAATGGTCCAAGCGGTTTCGGGCGTGGCGCGCGCCAGGGTCAAGGGGGACGGAACGAATTGGGTCCAGGTCCCAGTGATCGAGTTTCCATCGGCGCTCAACTTTCCTTCAAAGGAGCCCTGGATGATGGGAACCGTCATCTTTACGGTGGAACCCTGCTGCGTGACCGCGCCAACGTTGATAGGCTGTCCGCCTTGATCGATGCTGTACAGGACGGCCTGGAAGGCGTCCGCATCGTTGGTGGTGATCTTAAACACGACGCGGAGTTCCTTGGGGCCTTGAGGAGGCTTGATCGCACCCTGCCACGTGCCCTTTATACTTTGAGCGAACAACGCGCTTGGCAGCAACGCCGCGAAAGCGAAAATCCAGAGCATAAACTTCGGCGCCAGCTTATTCATGGGCGGCCTCCTGGAAAACTCAGGTTATTCTGGCCATTGTATGTCGTTTTTCATCCGGATTCCCGGCGGAGGTTCCCTCAGTCGCCAATGGAACGAATCACTCTCGCCGGATTTCCTCCGGCCAGGGTATTCGGGGGAACGTCCTTGGTGACTACCGAGCCCGCCGCAACGACCGAGTTCTCACCTACGGTTACGCCACCGATGATGATCGCACCGGCTGCGATCCATACGTTTCTCTCAATCACAATGGGCTTTCCGATTGTGGCGGCGCGACGCCCCGAAGGTTCCAGGGGATGGCCCGCCGTGATGATGCTCACGTTCGGCCCGATCATCACATCGTCCGCGATGTCCAGGCCGCCAAGGTCATAGAAAGTGCAATTCTGATTTACGAAGACATTATGTCCGACGCTGATTTCGTTCCCACCGGCAGTATAAAACGGCGGGATCAATAAAAAGCTCTCGTCTACCTTTTTACCGATAAGTTCGCTGAACAAGACCCGAATTTCGTCCGCATCGTTGAACGTCAAACGGTTCAGTGCGGCGGTGATCGCCATCGCTCGCTTGACGTTCGCCAGCATCGCCGCCGATTCCGGCGTCCTACGGTAAATTACTTTGGTGCCGTCGTCATTCGGCTTCATTACCGGAACAGCGTCTTGACGTAATCCGCGCCCAGTCCGACCTTTTCGTAATGCGCGCGGCACAGCTTGATGTAATCGTGCACGTCGAAGTGCCCCGCCGATTCCCCATTTTCATCCAACCAGATCAGCGGACCCTGCACCACGAAGAACACCTTCATCGGATCCTTGTGCTCATACGCCACCAGCGTGTGCGCCTCGCCGGGAGTTTCGTAGATGAAATCGCCGGCGGTGGCGGTCCAATCGTGCTCCAGGTAACCCCACTTGCCCGAGATGGTGAACGCAAATACTTCGTGCGGATGATAGTGGCGATTCACCAAGCCCGCGCTCTTGGCCATCAGGACGTCGCACCATTTGTTCTGTCCCGGCGAAATCCAAAGCGGCTTTGATGATACCGTCTCCGTGAACGGCACAAACAGGCGCTCGTCGCCATTAGGCGCGTCGTGCGAGTAGACCTCCGGCAGTGCGTCCAGCTGGAAAACCTTGCTGATCGGTTTCAGTTCTCTCCAAAATTCGGTCGTGGCGGTTTCTGGCATAGGCGTATATTACCCGATCCGCAATGCCTCGGTATGCTTCACCGCCATCAACACGTCGAACATGCGCCCCAGCACCGCGACGGCCTGCGCTTGCGAAATGGTTTCCGGATCGTAGGCGTGCTCCAGCACCAACCCGTTGAGCACCGCCTCGAGCGCCACGCGCCGCACTTCGCGCGATTCTTTCTTGTCCCGTGTCAACTCAGGAATCAGATCGCCGATCATTTCCATCTTCAGCGATTCCCGGATGCGGCGGTGCGTCCGCGCCAGCCGTGCGCGCAACTTGGGATGCCGCAGCGCGAACAGCTTGAATTCGAGCGCGAGCATCACCCACTGCCGATCGCACGCCCGCGCCACATAGAATTTGCGCAGCTCACGCAAGCGATCACGGGAGCTAGTGCATCGTTCCATCACCGCTCGCAAGTCGCGCAACCGCTCGCCGGCCTCTTGCTCGAAGAGCGCGAAGAATAAATCTTCCTTGCTGTTGAAGTGCGCGTAATAAGCCCCGCGGGTGTGGCCGGTTGCGCCGGCTATGTCTTCGATGCGGGCAGCCTCGAATCCGTCCCGGGCAAAAATCCGTTTGGCAGCCTCCAGAAGGGCGCGCCGCGTGGCCTCGGTTCTTTGTTGATGCTTGGTTTGTTCGCGTGCTGTCGCGGCAGGGACGGCCATGGCCTCCTACATTATATACATGCAAGTATGTATATGATAGATTAAAAGACGTGTCCCGCCTCACGCATGCCGCTCTCGTAGCCTGTCTGGCGTTCCTGGCCCCCTGCTTAGTCCGGGCTCAATTCGGAGGCACCGGCGCCCAGCGATCCACCCCGGCCGCGCCACTGCCGGAATCCGGACGCCTGGCCCCTGGTTCAGTCACTACCCAACAGCAAGCCAGCCCCACCCCCGGTACGAACGTCGTCAGGAGCTCAATCCAGATCGGCGGCGACTTCGGGGGCAGCGTGGTCGACGGCAAGATCCCGCCCGGTCCGTTTCATCTCGCGCTGGCCGATGCAGTGAAGCTCGGCCTGGCCGCCAACCTGGGCGTTCTCACTGCCGACGACACCTCCCGCGCCGCGCGTGCGGAACACTTGCGACAGCTCAGCAACCTTCTGCCATCTGTTTCCATTAACGCCAGCGAAACCAGCACGCAGGTCAATCTCGCCGCGTTCGGGTTCAAGTTTAATCTGCCTCCCGGTTTGGGCTTCGCGATCCCGACGGTTGTCGGTCCCTTTCAATATTCGCAACTGCTCGCCAACGTCAGCCAAACGGTTTGGGATCCCGTGCAGCGCCGCAACTGGCGCGCCGCCCAGGAAAGCGAACATGCATCCACTTTGTCCGCTCGCGATGCGCGGGAAATGGTCGTCTTGGCCGTCGCAGGCGCATATTTGCAGACCATCGCCATCGAAGCCGGTGTGGGATCGCAACGCGCGCAAGTGGAGAACGCGCAAGCCGTCTATCACCAAGCTGAGGTTCGCAAAGAAGCCGGGACGAACGCCCGCATCGACGTCACGCGCACCTTGGTCGAGTTGCAGGGACAGCAGCAGCGCCTCGCCGCGCTCGAGTCCGATCTGCGCAAACAGAAGCTCGTTCTGGCTCGTCTCGTCGGCATCCCGCTCGATCGCGAACTGATCCTGAGCGATCCGCTGGCATTCAATCCGCCGCCTGTGCCTGAAGCCGCCGGCGCCGTCGAGCAAGCGTTCCAGAAACGTTGGGATATCAAAGCCGCCGAAAGCCAAGTGCACGCCGCTGAAATCGTAGTTTCCGCCGCGCACGCCGAACGCCTGCCCTCCGCTTCGTTGAATGAGGATTATGGAGTGCTGGGTCCCAGCCCCGTATCGAATCATGGCGTGTATTCGGTGGTCGGCGCAGTGAACGTGCCCTTGTATCAAGGTGGCCGCGTGAAAGCCGATATCGAACAGGCCGAAGCCACGCTCCACCAGCGCCAGGCCGAGCTCGCCGATCAGCGCGGCCGCGTCGAACAGGATGTCCGCACGGCATTGATTGAACTGGAAACCGCCATCGGCGAAGTCAAGCTGGCCGAAAGCAATCGCGGCTTCGCCAACGAAACCTTGCGCGAGTCGCGCGATCGATTTAACGCCGGCGTGACAACCACCGTGGAAGTGGTCCAGGCGCAGGAACAAGTGGCGAGCGCCGAAAGCGATTACTTTAACGCGCTATTCGCCTTCGATCTGGCGCGCATCACTTTAGCCCGCGCCATGGGAGAGGCCGAGACCGATCTTCCCACTTTATTAACCGGAGGCCGCCCGTGAGCTCACAAGTCGCTTCGCCAGCCGCTCCCAAGACCGCGCCGCCGCCCGTTACTCGCGGACGCAGCAAGGCGTTCATCATTTTCTTCCTCATCCTCCTGATCGCCGCCGGCGTGGGCCTTTATTTGTGGCTCCAATCGCGCCAATACGAAACCACCGACGACGCACAGGTGGAAGCTCATCTGAATTCCATTAGCTCACGCGTGGATGGCTCCATCACGCACGTGTATGTCGACAACAATCAGTTTGTGAAGGCCGGCGATCCGCTGGTGGATCTCGATCCCCGCGATTTCCAGGTGGCCGTCGATCAAGCCCGCGCCCAGCTCGCGCAGGCGCGCAGCCAGGTCACCGCGCAGCAGCCCAATGTCCCCATCACGCAGGTGGAGAGCAGCACCAACATCACCGGCGCCGAGGCTGACGTCGCCAACGCGGTAGCCGCGGTTGGGGTTGCCGAGCGCGATCGGGAAACTGCTATCGCACGCCTCGCCGAAGCCCAAGCCAATGCCGCCAAAGCGCAAGCGGATCTCTCACGCTACACGCTGCTCATCAAGAACGAAGAGGTTTCGCAACAGGAGTTCGATCAAGTAGCGGCCACCGCCAAAGCGCAGGAAGCAACCGTTGCCGCCAACCGCGCCGCCGTCGAATCCGCGGGCCGAACCGTGGAACAGCGACAGGCTCAGCTCGCGCAAGTGAAAACTCGCCTGTCTCAATACCAGAACAACGCGCCCGCCCTGCTCGCCGTCCGCCAGGCCAATGTTCAGTCGCAGCAAGCCGGCGCGGACACGATGCAAACCATGCTTGAGGAAGCCGAGCTGAAGCTCAGCTATACGAAGATCGTGGCTCCCGCACCGGGCATCGTTCTCAAACGCTCCGCCGAAGTCGGCGAACGCATTAACGCCGGCCAGCAGTTGCTCATGATCGCCCAGATCGCCGACCTCTGGGTCACGGCCGACTACAAAGAAACCCAGATGCACAACATTCGCCCCGGTCAATCGGCCCGCATCCACGTGGACGCTCTACAGCTCGACTTAGAAGGCTACGTGGAAACCATTGGCGGAAGTACCGGCGCCGTCGCCAGCGTCCTGCCGCCTGAAAATGCGACGGGCAATTACGTGAAGGTGGTCCAGCGCATCCCGGTTCGCCTGCGCTTCAAGCCCAATCAGAACGGTCTCGATCGCTTGCGGCCCGGCATGTCCGTTGAGCCCGACGTCCGCATCGGCTCAAAATGAACCCCGCGCATCACGATTGGAAGCCGTCACACAACCCTTGGGCCGTCGCGATGACGGTTACCATGGCGACGTTCATGGAGGTGCTCGATTCCTCCATCGCCAACGTCTCGCTTCCCCACATCGCCGGCTCGCTCGGCGCCACCTACGACGAAGCCATCTGGGTTCTCACCAGTTATCTGGTCTCGGCCGCCATCGTGTTGCCCGCCTCCGGCTGGCTGTCCACGGTATTCGGACGCAAGCGCTTCTACATGACCTGCGTTGTGCTGTTCACCGTGTCGTCGTTCCTGTGCGGCATCGCGCCCAATCTCCCGTTCCTGATCATCGCGCGCGTGTTGCAAGGCGCGGGCGGCGGAGGCTTGCAACCTTCCGAACAAGCCATCCTCGCCGACACGTTCCCCATGTCCAAACGCGGCCAGGCTTTCGCGGTTTATGGCATGGCCGTGGTGGCCGCGCCCGCCATCGGTCCCACGCTCGGCGGATGGATTACCGACAACTTCAATTGGCACTGGATCTTTTTCATCAACATCCCGGTTGGCATTCTCTCGCTCTTCTTCACCAGTCGCCTGGTGGAAGATCCGCCCTGGCTCAAGGAAAAAAAGCTCAGCGGCATCCAGATCGATTACATCGGCCTTAGCCTGCTGGTGCTGGGCATTGCCTGCTTCCAGTTCGTGCTCGACAAAGGTCAGGAATCGGACTGGTTCGCCTCGCCCATGATCACCGCGCTCACCTGCGTCGGGCTTCCGGTACTCGCCGCGTTTTTCCTCTGGGAGTGGTATCACCCCAATCCCATCGTAGACGTGCGTCTGCTCAAGAACCGCAACTTCGGAACAGCCGTCTGCTTCTCGTTCGTCCTTGGAATGGTTTTGTTCGGATCAACCGTCTTGATTCCCGAATTTCTGCAAAGCAGCCTCGGCTACACCGCCGAGCAGGCCGGCCTCGCGCTCTCGCCCGCGGGCTTTGTGCTGATGGTGATGATGATTGTGGCCGGACGGCTGATTGCCACCAAAATCGATCCTCGTCTGCTCATCTGTATTGGCTTCCTGGGCACGGCCTTCGCGCTGCGCCTGATGACCAATATCTATCTCCAGATCGATTTCCGGACCATTGTGCTGTTGCGCTGTTTCCAGGTGATCTTCATGCCGCTGATCTTTATTCCCATCAGCACGCTGAATTACATCGGCGTACCGCGCGAAAAGAACAACCAGGTCTCCGGCATTTCCAGCTTTATGCGCAACATCGGCGGCAGCATTGGCACTTCGGGGCTCAGTGTCTTTCTCACACGCCAGAACCAGACGCACCAGCAGGCTTTCGCGTCCCACACCAGCATGGGCGATCCGAATTTCAGCCAGTATCTGAAGGGCCTGACCGCGATGTTCATGTCGCGAGGCTACGATGCCGCCACCGCGGCCGAGAAGGCGATGTCGATGGCCTACTTCACCGTGCAGAGCCAGGCCAACGCGCTCAGTTTCAAGAACAGCTTCTTTGTAATGTCGCTGATTATCGCGTGCCTGAGCCCGCTTCCGTTCATCATGCGGCGGCCGAAGCAAGGCGAGCGCCAGCCCACCATGGCCGCTGAATAACGCAGGGGCGTCCACGTCTGCCTAAAGAACGACACCTTGGACAGCTTGACGCCCGCTGCCCGCGACACTTTGTCTCCGGCCATCTCTAACCATTTGGAATTAAAAGCCATCTCCGTTGGCAATTCAGATGCTTTCAAGTTAGGCATGACATCGGAAATGAACGTACTGCTTGAGAAACTCCAGGAAGCCATCGACCAGGCGATCTCGGACTCCAGCCGCATCAACGGCATCGTCGAGGAAATGAAACGCTCCGGCTACGACACCTGCCTGATCCTGGAATCCAGCGTCGCGATCAGTCCGATTGAGGAGACGGCGGTGCCCGTAAGCCCCGCGTCCACGGGCGAGATGGAGCTCACCCCCGCCGACGTGGAGTTTCTCCAGGAACTGAATATCGCACTTTGATGGATCAGTGGCCCGACAGCGCCTGCCTCACCATCGGCTCGGGTTCCTCCTGGAACACGCTGTACACCGCGCCAGCGATCGCGGCGCCTACCAGCGGCGCCACCCAGAATAGCCAGAGTTGTTCGATTGCCCACCCGCCCACGAAGATCGCCGGTGCCGTACTGCGCGCCGGATTCACCGACAGGTTCGTCACCGGAATCCCGACCAAGTGGATCAGCGTCAGCCCCAGCCCGATCGCGATCGGCGCAAACCCCTGCGGCGCCCGTTTATCGGTTGATCCCAGAATGATCATCAGGAACATGAAGGTCAGCACGATCTCGGCCGCTAAACACGCGCCCATCGCATAGCCGCCCGGCGAATGCGCGCCGTAGCCATTGGCCGCAAATCCGTTCGCCAGGCTGAACCCCTCCTTGCCGCTCGCGATGAAGTACAGGACGCCCGATCCGGCAATTCCTCCCAGCACCTGTGCGATCACGTACGCAGGCAACTCCGCAGCCGGGAAGCGCCTCGCCACCACCAGCCCCAACGACACCGCTGGATTCAAGTGGCATCCCGAAATGTGCCCGATCGCGTACGCCATCGTCAGCACCGTCAGACCAAACGCCAGCGCAACGCCGGCGAATCCGATTCCTAATCCCGGAAATCCAGCCGCCAGAACCGCCGCGCCGCAACCGCCAAAAACCAGCCAGAATGTTCCAATGAACTCGGCAAAAGATCGTTTCGAAAGTGACATTGGGAATGTCCTCCTTGCCGACCACAGATGCTACCATACTCCCCATGCAACGGCGCGCCTTTCTCGCCACCGCCATCACCGGAGCGGCAGCCTGGCAGGCCGCTTGTCAGTACGTGCCCGCGTCTCCCTCCGGCGCATCCGCCGATTTCGAGCTCGATGAAGTCAGCCTCGCCGATCTTGCTTCCGGCCTCGCTCACGGTAAGTGGACTTCCCAGCGCCTGGTCCAGCTTTACCTCGGCCGCATCGACGCTATCGATCAACACGGCCCCAAGCTCGGCGCAGTGCTCGCCCTCAACCCCGATGCCGCCGCGATTGCAGCGCAGCTCGATCAGGAACGAAAAAGCGGCAAGGTGCGCGGCCCGCTCCACGGCATCCCGATTCTGCTCAAGGACAATATCGAAACGCGCGACCCCATCGCCACCACCGCCGGTTCGCTCGCACTCGCCGATTGGCGTAGTCCGCAAGATGCCCTCGTTGCAGCCCGTCTCCGCGCGGCCGGCGCCATCATCCTCGGCAAAACCAATCTCAGCGAATGGGCGAACTTCCGGTCCACACACTCCTCCAGCGGATGGAGCGGACGAGGCGGCCAAACCAAGAACCCCTACGCGCTCGATCGCAGTCCCTCGGGCTCTAGCTCGGGTTCCGGCGCGGCAACGGCCGCCAATCTCTGTGCCGCGGCCATCGGCAGCGAGACCGACGGATCGGTCACCAGTCCGTCATCCGTCAATGGACTCGCCGGCATCAAGCCCACCGTGGGACTCGTCAGCCGCACCGGCATCATCCCCATTTCCGCCAGCCAGGACACCGCTGGACCGATGGCGCGCACCGTCCGCGACGTCGCGATTTTGCTGACCGTGATGGCCGACCCGGACTCGCACAACGCCCGCGACTACTCCACGTTTCTCGATCCCAACGGACTGCGCGGCGCCCGCCTCGGCATCGCCCGGCAGTTTTTCGCCGCTAACGCGCCCCTCGATGCGTTCCTGAGCGGCTGCGTCGACGCGCTAAAGAAAGCCGGCGCCGAGATCATCGATCCGGTGGAAATCACAACCGTCGCGCAGCTCCCAGGTCCCGAGCAAGAGGTCCTGCTCTACGAATTTAAGGACGGGCTCAATCGCTACCTCACGCGGCTCCCCTCGGGCAGTCCTGCGCGTACTTTAAAGGAACTGATCGCGTTCAACGAAAGGAATCGCGATCGCGAGATGCCTTTCTTCGCCCAGGAGCTCTTCGTCCAAGCCGAAGCCAAGGGACCGCTCACCGACGCCGCGTACCTCAAAGCCCGCGCCGATTGCGTGCGCCTTTCGCGCCAGGAAGGTATCGACGCGCTGCTCGCCAAGCATAAGCTGGACGCCATCGTGTCGCTCACCTCTGGCCCCGCCTGGTTCATCGACCACGTCAACGGCGATACCGATACCGGCAACTGCACCACGCCCGCGGCCGTCGCTGGCTACCCGCACATCACGGTCCCCGCCGGCTTCTATCGCGGCCTGCCCATCGGCCTGTCGTTCTTCGCCTCCGCCTGGAGCGAGCCCACGCTCATCAAACTGGCTTACTCATGGGAGCAACAGATGAACGCCCGCCGCAAACCGGGTTTTCTTGCAAGTGCCGCCGGCTAAGAAACGTGTTTGAACCCAGCAGTCTAATGGTACGCTGACGTGGAATGACTCGATCACCCGCGCGGACGTGGACCAGGCCGTCGACGCCCTCAGGAGTGCCGCTTCCCTCGGAAGCCGTAAAATAAATGACCGGGACCCGTCCTGAAAACGAGCTCCATCAACGAAACGAACCGGCGCCAGCTCCGTCCACCCCGTCTCGCTCGGAATTCGCACCGCCAAGAAGCTCGGTCTGGCCTGATCCGCGCGCCGCGTTCACCGCTCTTCTTAATCATTCGCTCCTTTGCTCGCCA
>DATHMO010000069.1:0-11220 GCA_035486995.1 Bryobacteraceae bacterium | reverse complement strand
GCGTTAGCCGAATATTCATCGAACAACCGCACGACGCCAGTTATCATGGTTAGTCCGAAAGTCACCCGGAGGACCCATGAACCACGATCCCGCCAGCCCTGCCACCCACGATCCCAAGCACGGGCACGAACTCACTCGCGTGATGCGCCCCATGTACGCGCGGCATTGGCTGCTCGGTCCCGCGCCGCGCCACTCCATCCCCGTGGACGGCATGCCGCCGAGCACCGCCTACCATTTGATCCACGACGAGCTGATCTTCGACGGCAGCTCGCGCTTCAACCTCGCCACGTTCTGCAGCACGTGGATGGACCCCGAAGCCCGCCACCTGATGTCGGAAACGTTCGACAAGAACATGATCGACAAGGACGAGTATCCGCAGACGGCCGAGCTTGAGATGCGCTGCGTCCACATGCTGGCCGATCTGTGGCATGCGCCCGACGCCGCCAACACTATCGGCACGTCAACAATTGGATCGAGCGAAGCGTGCATGCTGGGTGGCCTGGCGTTGAAGTGGCGCTGGCGCGAAAAGATGCGCAAGCTCGGGAAATCGACGGATCGCCCCAACCTGGTCCTCGGCACCAACACGCAGGTCTGCTGGCATAAATTTCTGCGCTATTGGGATGTCGAAGAGCGACCGGTGCCGCTCGAAGGCAGCGAATGCGTCACCGATCCCGAACGCGCCGCCGCGGCCTGCGACGAAAACACCATCGGTGTGGTCAGCGTCCTCGGCAGCACTTTCACCGGCGATTACGAAGATGTCAATGGATTGAGCGCGGCGCTGGATCGGCTGCAGGAACGAACCGGCCTCGACATCCCGATCCACGTCGACGGCGCGAGCGGCGCATTCGTGGCTCCCTTCCTTCAACCAGACTTGGTGTGGGATTTCCAACTGCCGCGCGTGAAGTCCATCAATACGTCCGGACACAAGTACGGGCTGGTTTACCCGGGGGTGGGCTGGATTGTCTGGCGCGAAGAATCGGACCTGCATCCCGATTTGATCTTCAATGTGGATTACCTGGGCGGCACCATGCCCACGCTCGCCATCAATTTTTCGCGCCCCGCCAGCCAGGTAGTGGCGCAGTATTACAACTTGATCCGGCTCGGCAAGTCGGGATATCGGGCCATTCATCAGGCCTGCCAGGACGTGGCCGTCGACCTCGCCAACCGGATCGCGGAGATCGGTCCGTTCGAGTTGCTCAGCGATGGACGATCGCTGCCGGTGTTCGCCTGGACTCTGAAGGAGCCCACCCATTGGTCGCTCTACGATCTAGCGGATCGGCTGCGCGATCGCGGCTGGCAGGTGCCCGCCTATCGCATGCCCGGCAACCGTCAGGATATGGTGGTGCAGCGAGTGGTGGTGCGCAACGGGTTCACACACGATCTGGCCGACATGCTGCTGCGCGACATTCGCCGGCACCTGGACTGGTTCGCTACCCAGCCCGGCCTGAAGGCCACGGTGAGCGGCGCGGGCTTCCATCATTAAGTTGCGAGATTTCCCGGGAACCGGCCGGTGGCGTGAGGCGTCTCTCCGTTAACTGATTGCTCGCTGGTGGTGGATGCAATGAAAATCGCGTATCTGCTGGTTTTGTGCAGCGTCGCGGCCACAGGCTTCGCCGCTCCCCAAACGAAACCCATATCGCTCTACCGGAAATGGTTGAACGAAGACGTGACCTACATCATCACTCCGGGCGAGCGCGCGGCGTTCAAAAGGCTGAACACCGATGCCGAGCGGAAGGATTTCATCGAGCAGTTCTGGCTGCGGCGCGATCCGACGCCCGGCACCGGAGAGAACGAGTTCAAGGACGAGCACTACCGGCGGATTGCATACGCCAATGAACACTTCGGGTCGCAAATTCCAGGATGGAAGACGGACCGTGGACGGATCTACATAGTGTTCGGGCCGCCGGATGAAATCGAAGACCACTCCTCGCCGATCAACTGGACGTACCACTACATGGACGGAATCGGCACCAACGTGAAAGTCCAGTTCGTAGACAGCACCGGGGTGGGCGAATTCCACATGATCATCGATCCGAATCATCCATTAGGGAACGGGAACTAGCCGTGGGCGCCAAGAAGTTCCAGGAACGCGCCAAGGGCCTAGTGCGTCCCTCCCTTGACCGATTGTCACTTAGGGCCTAGAATGATAGCAGTTCCGATTCTCGTCTGGCGGTGATTTGTATGAAACTAAAGCACTTTTTGGCATTGTCCAGCGTTGCGGCGATGGCCTTGGCGGGCGTTTCTCTGGCCGCCGCACCTCAGGCCGCATCCCAAACGGCAGCTCAGACGGACAGTACAGCTCCCACTCCCGACCGCGACACGGTCTCCAAACCGATGAACGCGAAGCAGAAAAAGAAGCAGGAAGAAAAGCTCCGCAAAGAGTTGGAAACGCCGTACAGGAAGTGGCTGAACGAAGATGTGACGTACATCATCACCGATGAAGAACGCAAGGCGTGGAAAAGACTGAGCACCGACGACGAGCGCGAGCAGTTCATCGAACAGTTCTGGTTGCGGCGGGATCCGACGCCCGACACCGAAGAGAACGAGTACAAGGAAGAACACTACCGGCGCATCGCCTACGCCAACGAACGATTCGCTTCGGGCATTCCGGGATGGAAGACCGACCGCGGCCGCATCTACATCGTGTACGGCCCGCCTGATGAGATCGACGATCATTCCTCGGGCGGCACCTATGACCGGCCATATGAAGAGGGCGGCGGCACAACCTCGACGTTCCCCTTCGTCGACTGGACGTACCGATATATCGAAGGCGTCGGCACCAATGTCAAGATCGAGTTCGTGGACACGACAATGTCGGGCGAGTTCCGGATGACGATGGATCCATCAGAGAAGGATGCGTTGACCTACGTGCCCGGCGCCGGCCTGACGCTGGCTGAAATGATGGGGACGGCCGACAAGTCGCAACGCTTTACCCGTACCGACGGTACGACGCTGGGAACAGGCACGCAACCGCTCCCAGAGAGCATGGACGAATTCACGCGGCTAGGCCAATTCGCGAACCTCCAAAAGGCTCCGCAGGTGAAGTTCAAGGATTTGCAGGCGGTGGTCAGTTCCAGCATCCGGTATAACAATCTGCCGTTCAAAGTGCGGGCAGACTATATCAAGATGACGGATTCCACCATCCTCACCACGGTGACCATAGAGTTCCAGCGGCGCGATCTGCAGTTCAAGCAGAAGGACAACGTCGCCACCGCCACGGTGAATATCTTCGGGCGCATCACTTCCATTACTGGCCGCGTGGTGAATACCTTTGAAGATCCGGTGACGATGGAAGTGCCGGCCAGTCTGCTGGACAAGGCCCTGGATGGCGCGAGCATCTATCAAAAAGAGATTCCGCTAGCGCCGGGAATGTACCGGTTGAACGTGGTTTGCAAGGACATCACGGGCGGGAACATGACCACCTATCCGATGGCGTTGAACGTTCCCCACTTCGACGATGAGAAGCTGGCATCCAGCAGCTTGATTCTGGCGGATCTGATCGAGAAAGTCCCGACCAGAAGTATTGGCACCGGACAGTTCGTCATCGGCGACACCAAGGTCCGGCCGAGGTTGACCGACACCTTCGAACGCAATGAAAAGCTTGGGATTTACACCCAGTTCTACAATTTCGTGCCCGACGAAAAGACCAAGAAGCCGAACGCATCCATTGAATACGACATCACCAAGACGGGCGGGACTCAGTCGGTGCTGCATTATAGCGAGGAAGTGACCGCGATTCCCGGGTATTCTTCGCAGCAGGTGACGGTGGAAAAACTATTGCCGCTCCAATCGCTAGAGCCTGGCCAGTATACTTTGAATATGAAGGTCGTTGACCGGAACAGTAAGCAGACGTTAACACCGACCGCCAATTTTACGATAAAGTAAGGTCTGAGGCGGCAGGCGCACTTGGCCCGTCCGCGCCAGTCAGTACGGGATGCAGACCGTTCGACCCAAACTCGCTGTTCGCCTGGGTGCCGCGCTTTTGTTGTCGACGCTGGCGGCTTTCCCGGCAACCGAGGCGACTCTTGCTGGGAGCATCGCGGGTATCGTGCGAAACGGCACTGGTGTGCCCCAGATGGGCGCTTCCGTATTCCTCTTCAATCGCTCCGAGCGCCTGATCTTGCGGGGCATCACCAACGAACACGGCGTGTTCGGCTTCGCCCTTCTCCCCCCGGACGTTTATTCCGTCCGTGTATCGCTGGCGAGCTTCGTTCCGGCTGTGAAGCAGAAGATCGCGGTGCAGCCGGGCATGCAGAGCCTTCTGTACGTGAATCTCGCGAGTGTCTTAAGCTCCATCGAACTGGTGTATGCGAGTCCGGGCGACGGCGCGCTCATGAGCGACGATTGGAAATGGGTGCTGAAAGAATCGGCATCCACACGGCCGGTGTTGCGCATGCTGCCAGGCATGGACATTCCCGATCCCAGCCAGACCAGCACGTCGGACCCCGACCAGCGGCAATCCCCGGTAGGCAGCGCGCTTGCCGACACGCGTGGAGTCTTCAATGTTTCGGCCGGCGATGCCGGATCGCTCGGCAGTTCCTCGGCCCAGTCCGACATGGGAACAGCCTTCGCGCTGTCCACATCGGTATTCGGACACAATCAAGTTCAGCTGAGCGGGGACGTCGGATACAGCGCGCACTCCGGATTACCTGCGGCCGGTTTCCGCACCAGCTACAGCCACGATGGATCGGCCCCAGTAGTATCAGCGACGGTTCAGCAGGTGTATCTAACGGGAGCCACGGACGGTGCGCCGGCGTTCCGCACCATGTCGGTGTCGATGCATGACAGCCGCATGCTGACCGATAGCCTGCGGCTCGATTACGGCGGGTCGTTCGACTCGGTGAGCTATGTGGATCATCTGAACTCGCTGAGCAAGTTCGGCCGTCTGACGTACGACCTGGGGAGGGGCGGCAAGGTCAAGGTCGCTTTTAGCACGGGTGGGCCACCTACGGAATTGTTGATGAGTTCGGAGGACGCTCAGTCGCCCAGTCGCGGTGATTCCGAAGCTCTCGCGCAGGATCTGGCAGCCCTGGCTGTGCTTCCGCGCCTTTCGTTGCTCGATGGGCATGCGGCGGTTCAACGGTCGCGGGACGTTGAAATTGGATATGAGAAGAAGATCCACGCCACTACGTTGAACATCACCGGTTACAGCGAGCGCGTGAGCAACGCAGCCATGATCGTGGTGGCGCCGGATGGCGCCTTCGCGGCGGGCGATCTGCTACCAGACATTTCTTCGCAAAACAGCATTCTGGACGCCGGCACCTTCCATCGGCTAGGCTTTGCATCCTCGGCCACTCGGGCTTTGGGCGATCGGGTGCAGGTGGGAGTTTCGTTCGGCAGCAGCGGGGCGCTCGCAGCGGGCAACGAGATTTCGAATACGGCCGACGCGTTGCGAGACCGGTTGCAAACCGCGCAGCGTTTTTGGGCCAGCGCGCGAGCTTCGGCCAAGCTTCCCGTCACCGGTACTGTGATTACGGGCAGCTATGAATGGATGGATTACAACGACACCATCATGCCGGATCACGTCTATCTGACCGACAGTCCGTACGCCGCTACCGGTTTGAATGTGCGCGTCCGCCAGCCTATCCCTTCGGTGCCTGGAATGCCCGGACGGCTGGAGGCCACCGCCGAGTTGCAAAACGGATTAGCGCAGGGCTACATGCCGATCATGCAGGGCGGCCAGCAAGTGACGCTGGTGCAGTCGCCACGAGCGCTGCGCGGCGGGCTGAGCTTCATTTTCTAGCGGGATTGCGCTCAGCGAGCGGTAAGAGACAATACTTCGAGCAGCGCGGCTTCACCGCTGCCTTCCACCGACATCTTCGCGTTCTCGGGAACGGTCCAGAAATCGTCGGTCTTGCGCTCCTGCTGCTGCCCATTGATGGTAGTCGTCACTTTGCCGGCGCGCACCGTAACGAGCAAAAAGCCCTTTTCCGGGAGCGGGTCCACTTTCTGTTTGGGAAAGATGGTCCACCGGCGGATGGTGACCTGAGCGTCGCGCGTTCGGCCGTCCTTTCCTTTGAAGTGCGCGTCTCCCTGGAATCTGCTGACCGGCGCCAGCAAGTCCGATGGCGCGGCGGCCTGTTGCGCGTGTTCCGCTGCCGGAACCAGAAGCATGAGCGAAGAGAGGGCGGCGATGCGTAGTCTCATATTTCCCCAATTCATGGCTGCAGCATGTAGACGTTTCCGGCCCACGTGGCGACGTAAATCTTGCCGTTGACGATGACCGGTTCTCCGAAGATGCCGTCGTTCGATCCTCCCGGAAGAGCGACGTCCTTGATCCAGGGATCCGGCACCAGGCGGTGCCCCGCTTTGGTGCACAGGCTGTTTGAGATGTCCGGATCTTCACAGCGCGATCCTAAGGCAGCCTGAATGCTCGGATCGGCCACAGCGACCACGTGGCCGCCGGCGGTGCCCACAAAAAACATGCCTCCGGTGACGGTGGGCGGTCCCAGATCGTACGTAGGTCCGCTGGTGGCCGGAATATCTTTCAGCCAGCGCACGCGCTGGGTATCGGAGCCGCAAATGTTAAGCGCGGTCAGCCGTGGATAGCCGGCCGTGAGGTTGGTTGTGGTGTCGTAGCCGCCCATCGTTCCGGCGAACACGCTGCCCCAGGACGTTCCAGGGCGCTTGTAATCGGTATCGCCATGGACGGTTCCATCGGTCGGCTTGAAGCCGCCGGTGCTCCATGGGCCTGGCGGGAAAGCCCAGGCAACGCTCGCGGCGCTGGAAGTACTGGTTTCATTCACGCCCCAAGTCCAGCCATCTTTTTCCGTTGCGACGATCATGTTGGCGCAACTGGTGGGCCAGGTGACCGCGGGTGTCGCGGACCAATCGGGATCGTCATCCAGCGAGAACGGGACTGGTTGGTGCTGCCAAACCACGGCGCCGGTATTGCCGTCCAGACTCAACATGCTCAAACCGTAATTGGGACTTGGTTGGGGCGAGGCTCCAATGCGGGTGTTGCCGGTGCTGATGAAGAGCCAGCTATCGTAGGCCGAAGGTGAACTCCACACTCCGCCTCCGCGGGTGGGAGTTGCCGAGAAGCTGAAGCCGCTCTTCAGATTTCCGGTGGCGACATCCACGGCCATGATCTTACCTTGCTGAATCGGGTCGTCACAATGATCGGCGGTGCCGATATAAACAGCGCCGTTCCAGACCAGCGGCGCCGAGTATCCCAGCTGTTCGTGCAGTTCGCTGGTGCTGCCCATGGTGGTTCCCGTCACCTGCGCCAAGGCGGGCGATTCCCAAATCAACGCTCCCGATGCGGCGTTTAATGCGAACAGGTGCCCATCGCCGAGGTGTTTTCCCGACGATTGATCGGGAGCTCCGAAGATCACCGCGTCCGTGCTGCCGATGGTGGTGATGGCGGCGCTGGAGGCGATACCGTAACTCGACGGGTTACAAGTGAATTTGGAAACCAGAGCTTTGCCGCCCGCTGGTGGATATTGCCAAACTTGCGCACCGGTTGAGATGTTAATCGCATAGAAAAACCCGTTGCCGTTCCCGATGTAAAGCATGCCGTTGTAGACGATGGGCGATGAGGTGAACCAGGTTGCGTTGGAGGGATGGAACGGCGCCGACCAACCGGGGTGCAAAGTGGAGACTTTGCTCGGGTTGTTCAGCTCGCTTTCGAAATATTGGTCGGCTTGGCGAATGGAACTATAACGAAATTGCGACCAATTCGGAATTGTCGAACATCCTGTAGCAACCAATAGCCCCGCGAGGAGACCTGCATTTATGGCCGCGCGCGCGCATTTTCGAGTCAACATGAGATTCAGCCTCCGGAACGGGCTTAGCGCCCCGTCACAACGTACACTCGCATCGTCAGCACCAATTGGCCGCTGTTCGTAATGGTGAACGACTGATCCTGAGAAACAGAAACAAAGGCGCCTAGCGGAAGTTGTTGAGTTTGGGCACCCGACATAAGCGTGCCGCTGCCGGATCGAACTTCGATGAACGCGGCGCCCGGTAATGTGATTGCACTGGTCTGTTTGCCTGGCGGAAGTTTCCAATCGCGAACGTCGATATGGGTACCCGGAGCCGTGTCGGCCTGGAAAACAGTTCTCTCAAGGAGGCCGTTTGCGCTGGCGGCGTACGCATTGGTGGGCTGATAGGCGGAAAAAGCTTTGTCGTCGGCAGCGATCTCCGGCAGTAAAGCTGTCTTTATATCAACGCGCTTATCGGTGGGTCGGCGGTTGCAACTCGCGGCCGAGAAAAGCAGAATTACGCACACCAGAGGTGTCATGCCTCGCATGAAGTCCTCCTTTCGCGATCAGCGTATCGAGCCCAAACTCGCGTTCATACCATAGTGCGCGAGGACTAAGGTTCGTTTCATTGTTTGCGATAATACCAGAGCTGCTCGCCGCGTCAAGGCCTAATTATGCCTTAGAATTAGCAATTTTAAGCAAATAAAGTGTTTGATATAAAACTAATCGGATACGGAAGGTCGTCAGCCTATGCCGATGCTCATAGTGAGCAGCAGATCGTTGACCGCTTTGTCGAAAGGCGGCGTGGAGGCGAGTTCGTACAGTTGCCCGCCTTCCTCGATGTCGCCTGCCAGCCGTTCTTCAAGTGCCCGGAACTGATGCTGAAAGGCCGCGGCGAGCTCCGTTATAGCACGCGTGAATTCGTGAGAAGAGGCAAATCTGCAAGCCAGCTCGTAATGGATTTCCGAGGCCAGCGGCGATGGTGGCGGGGCCAGGCGTTGCGCACGTTCCAGATAGAATCGCGACCGCGCTGGATCGGGCCCGGCATATAGGCGTGAAAAATCGAGATACAACGCTGCGAGTGGTGCGCTGAGTTCGGCACCGGCGACGGCGTCCAAGCGCGCCGCTGTGCTTTCGTCGCGCAACAAATCCAACTTGGATTCCTCGCTCAGCTGTGCACCCAACCATACTTGCAGGCGCGCGGAAATGCCGGCGATTTGCCGGTCATAATCCGTCGGGGCGGTTGGAACCGGTTGGCTGAAACCAGTGACGCCAACTGCCAGCCTGCCTTCCACCGTTTGCTCCGTTCGTTCCTGCAATTCGCGCAGATCGCCCATGGCAAGACCGATTTGATCCTGCATGTGGCTGATGGTCTGGTTGGCTTGGCGGGCAAAACTGGTAGCGCTCAGGTAGGAAGACATCACGATCACGATGGCGTAAACGCTGGATGTTCCCAACAGAATCAAGACCAGCAGTTCCATGTCGCCGACGCGCTTGGTGAGCAGATCCATGCGGTCCTGCAGGATCAGTGCGCGATTATCTTCGTTCAACCCCGGTTCGCGCAGGGGCAAGGAAGCCCATTGACGATAATTCCAGAGTTCGAGAGCCGCAAGAAGAAGGATGGCGGCCAATGCCGCGAGCACCAGACCCAGCGCAACTTTGCGAAGCACTGCCATTTCGACAGCTATATCTTAAAGCCGAAGCATGGATTTTCGAGATCGAAGAAGTACCAGTAAGCTGCCACGCCGGGACTGGGCCGAGGCGCAATACACGCGGCCCGAGTACCAGGTACTACTTCCGCGCGCCCCGCTGCGGCTTCTTTAATCTCGATTGCCGGAGCTTGCCGGACTTCCGCTTGGGCTTGCTGATAATGAAAGTCCCGCTGCCATGGGCTTCGGCTGCATACACTTTGTCGTCTACCATAAAGATTCATTGTCTCATGAAACGCCTGTTCCCTATTCTGGCGATTTTGGCATCCATCGCGGCAGCGCCGGCCCAGGAACTTTTCACGCACATCGGCGCCATCAAAGAAGGCCTGTCGGCTATCACCGGCCTGGACTTCACGCGCGATGTTCCTTACGCTTTGATCACTAAGGATCAGCTACGCAAATATTTGGAACGGCGGCTGCACGAGACCATGAAGCCCGACGATGTTCGCGCCGAGGAATTGTCGTTGAAGATGCTCGGGCTGGTTCCGCAGGATTTCGATCTGCGCGCCAACACGCTTGCCCTGCTGACCGAGCAGGCTGCAGCATTTTACGATTACAACCAGAAGCGCCTCTTCGTTCTGAAGGACGCCGGAGCCGGCGACGACGAACGCGTCGCGTTGATTCATGAAATGGCGCACGCTTTGGCCGATCAACATTTCCACCTGGCGAAATTCATTCATGAAGGGATGAAGAGCGATGACGATTCTACCGCCCGCCAAGCCGTGATGGAGGGGCAGGCGACTTGGCTGATGGCGGCTTACATCGCCAAGGAGGAAGGCGGGCTTCCGGAAGTTCCGCCCGAGCTGATCGAGAAAATGCGGAAGAGCGCGGAGAACTCCGCGGTGGCGGAGTATCCGGTGTTCTCGCAGGCGCCGTTGTATATTCGCGAGTCGCTGGTGTTTCCCTACGCCGACGGATTGGCGTTCCAGGACGCCGTGTTTCGCAAGTTGGGCAAGGAAGCGTTCGCCGAGGTATTCCTGCATCCGCCCAAGAGCAGCGGCCAGATTATGCATCCGGAGCGGTATCTGGCGCACGCGGGCGTGGTGGTTCCCGATCCTCCCATCGTCCCGTACGCACGCGAGTTTCACAAGCTGGCCGAAGGCACCTTGGGCGAATTCGATCTTCGAGTGCTGCTCACCCAATACACCACTGCGGACGAAGGCGATGGGGCGGCGGAGCATCTGGTGGGCGCGTCGTACGAATTGTTTGAACACAAGCGTCAGAAATTCCCGGTGTTAGGAGTTGCGTCGGCATGGGACTCGCCTGAATCCGCGCGCAAGTATTTCGAGCTTTACGGGCGAGTGATGCGGGGGAAATGGAAAAAGGTGGAGATCACAAACGAAACCTCGGATCGAGTGGAAGGGCGCGGCGGCTCGGGATATTTTCGAGTGTGGGTGGATGGGGAGACCGTGAATCAGATTGAAGGGTTGAAGACTCAGCGGTAGCGGCGCTTACGCTCACTTGTATTTGTCCCAGTGCGTCGTGATCTCCTGGACCACAGTGTTGCCGACGCGCCATGCGGATTCGAGCGCGGGCAAGTAGCCGACGTATTGCCGTCCTGTATTATGGGCGAGATTCGCAGCGGCGGTCACGCCGGGCGGGGGTTGGTCGAAGTCGCTGGCGGTGCGCAGAACCAGGATCCGATTCCAATCCACGCGATTAGCCTTGACCAGCATCTCGAGCGAGGAGAGCGTGCCGGTATCCTCCATCGCGGTGGTGACGTAGTTGCCCTTGCCGCCGGTATGATACTTGACCCATTGGTTGGCCCACTCGCTCAGCTTGGCGCCGGTGAAAAACGTGCTGGA
>DATHMO010000068.1:0-7963 GCA_035486995.1 Bryobacteraceae bacterium | reverse complement strand
CGTGAAAAAATCGATGTCTTGCTGCGCTCCACCAGCGCACGCGGTGATGTGGTGGATGCCTGATACGTTATACTTCATCGTTCGTCTCCAGTAGTCCTAATTCCATCCAGAAGCATGACTGGTGCCTCGGGGAAAGTCGATAGTGCGGGCTTGATAGTATTCATCACTTTGAGTGATTCAGCGCCGCTGCCTGTTTGGCCAGGGTCTGAACCTTCCGCGAGCAAACGAGCTGACCGACGCGTACATACTGTTCGTGATTTCGCTCCAGATCCGCGACCTCGTAAACATAGTTTGCCATGAGCCCAACGGACTGCTTCATGCCGGTTGCTGATGTGTCGGAGAGCCAATTGATTCTATCGAGCCGCGCGCCATTCTTCAAATGAAAGCGAGCCACGGGATCCAGCGGCTCACTCCCGCGCTTCGCATTTAGGAAATAGTATGCGCATAACGGGACCAGAAGACGCCGCATTGGCAAGTCCAGCTTACCTAGGTCCAGGTCGCCCTGCGCGCCAGCCAGCCATTTTCGAAAACCGGGAATCGGCGAGAGGGTGGCGAAGGTGCGAATTCGCGGCAGGCTTTTTTTGAGATCCTCCACCACTTGCTTGATCAAGAGGCTGCCAAACGGAACTCCGCGCAGCCCTTCCTGGCAATTGGTGATGGAGTAAAAGATCGCGCTATCGGCGTCTTCGGGGTCGTTAACGGGCGAGTCAGGATCGAGCAAGGGCTGAACGCGGTCGCTCATACCGCGCGTCAACGCTACTTCAATGAAGATCAGCGGCTCATCCGCCATGGCTGAATGAAAGAACGCATAGCAGCGCCGGTCCGCTTCCAGGCGGCGCCGCAGATCGTGCCATCCCTGGATCTGATGCACTGCCTCATAGTCGATCAGCTTCTGAAGCAAAGCCGCGGGGGAACGCCAGTCGATTCGCTGCAGAGTGAGAAAGCCGCGGTTGAACCAGGACGTGAGCAAATGACCGAGATCGGCGGCCAGAGTTTCCAGGTCAGCGCCTTCATCCATCTCGCGCAGCACATGGCTCCGCATTTGAACCAGCGCGCGTGTGCCATCGGGCGCCAGATTCAAACGGCGAAACAGTTCCTGCCGGGGTGGCTCTACGACGCGCTGCAATTGGAGAAGATTATTCGGAGAGGGATCGCTGCGATAGGCGTCGGCGGCGCGGCCGACCTCATCCGGGTTGGGCGAAAAATCGCGGTTCAGGATATCGAGGAAGGCCCGGCGTCGCGGCTGGTCGAGGGATTGATAGATCCCGAGGGCCTCGGTTGCCAGGTGAGCACCGGCAACGCCCGCACGTTCGGACAACAAGGTCTGGCAAAGAGATACCAGCTTGCGAATCGATCGCGGGCCGCTGGAGGGAGCAACGGTTCGCGACCGAAGCCCCAGAATTCGTGCTAGTCCCACTGCGTTATTTCTGATTCGGAGTGCTGCTGGGCGTGCCGGCGAAGACCTTGCGCCCGTCGGGCAATTTGACTTGGCGGGCGGCCGCGGTGTGCGATCCATCCTTGGCCAAGAAGGCGTCGAAAGTTACCATGTCGCCGACCTTGAGATCGTCCTTGCGCCAGCCCTGGCGATAAAGCATGTTGGGAGCACCGGTCTCGAGCGCCCAGTTCACCACGGCGCCGTCGTCGCCCTTCACATCGACGTATATGTATGCATGGGGATTCACCCAATCCACCTTCGTGACAACGCCGGTGAGGCTGATCTGTTTCGTGCCATCAAATTCGGCCGCGAACGAATGGTGGGCAAAAACCGGGACGACGGGGACACTGAGCGCCATAGCCAGGGCTAGGCCGCCAAAAGTTGTGATCTTCACTGCAATTCTCCAGAGGGACACGCTCTAACCTATATTGTCACGCGGTTCACTGAGGTTGGGAACCATTATCACGGCAAGTGATCCTGGCGATCTGATTTTGGGGGCGGGGAGGCGGCACTTGGAGCAAATACGGCACACTCAGTATGCTGTAGAAGAGACCTTTATATGAAGCTAAGCACTGATCGTATCCTGACTACCCATGTCGGCAGCCTGCCTCGCCCGCAGGAGGTTGTCGATTACCTTTTTATGCAAGATCGCGGGGAGAAATACGATCCCGCCAAGTTCGACCAGGCGATCCGCGCGGGAGTGCTGGATGCGCTGAAGAAGCAGGTGGAGAGCGGCGTCGATGTCGTGAGCGACGGCGAGATGGGCAAGATCAGCTATGCCACCTACATCCGTCACCGGCTCACCGGATTCGAAGGCGATTCGGCGCGCCCCACGCCGCAGGATCTCGAAGATTTCCCGGGCTATCGCGATCAGTTGGTTTCGGCCGGGGCGTCGGCTAAGTATCAACGGCCGGTCTGCAAGGGTGCGATCAAGGTAAAGGATCTGCAACCGCTGAAGGATGACATCGCCCGAATGAAAGACGGCTTGGCGCAGGTGAAAGCTACTGAAGGCTTCATGAACGCGGTTTCGCCGGGAACCATCGCCGTGTTTCAGCCGAACGAATATTATCCGACCCACGCCGCATATATGCAGGCGCTGGCGGACGCGATGCAATCGGAATACGAGACCATCGTCAATTCGGGACTGCTGTTGCAGGTGGATTGTCCGGATCTGGCGATGGGGCGGCACAGCCGATTTCGCGACATGACCGACGATGAGTTCTTGCGAGCGGCGGCGGTTCAAGTGGAAGCGCTGAATCACGCGTTGGCAAACGTTCCAGCGGATCGCGTGCGCATGCATGTTTGCTGGGGCAACTATCAAGGCCCGCATACGCACGATTTACCACTCACCAAGATCCTGCCGGTTGTTCTAAAGGCCAAGCCGCAGGCGCTGCTGCTGGAAGGAGCGAATCCCCGGCATGAACATGAATGGGAGATCTGGGCGAGTCAAAAGCTTCCCGATGACAAGGTCCTGGTACCTGGCATCGTCGCTTCGAGTTCAAACTTCGTGGAACATCCGGAGTTGGTGTCGCAAAGGCTGATCCGCTACGCCAACCTGGTGGGACGTGAGCGCGTAATCGGGGGCACCGATTGCGGATTTGGAACTTTCGCCGGATTCGGCCCGGTGTATCCGGAGTTCTGCTGGCTGAAGCTGCGCGCTTTGGCTGACGGGGCCAAGCTCGCATCGGACAAGTTGTGGGGGAGAGTGCGATCGGCCGCCTAAGGTTATGCCAGACGATTTTCCAGCCGATCTCGACGAAAAAGCCGCGATTATGCGGGAATTCCGGCGGGTCCGGGCAGCCGGATTGCCGATGCCGGCGGATCTTTACGCGAAACACGTCCAGGCGACGAACGATCGCTACGCCACCGGCCCTGAGCCGGGTGAGCGAATCCCGGCATTCTCGCTTCCGGACCAGAAAGGCGACCCGAGGTCAGTCCCCGATCTGGCTGGTCCGAAGGGTTTGCTTCTTGTTTTTTATCGAAGCGCCGATTGGTGACAATACTGCCGCTCCCAACTGGTCGAGTTGGAACAGTCCCTCCCGCTTCTCGAGCAGGCGGGCCTTCGTATCGCTGCCATTAGCTACGATTCCGAGGAAACTCTTCGCGCCTTTGCGGATAGATATGGCATCGGGTTTCCGTTATTATCCGATTCCAATAGCGCTGTAATACGTAGCTTTGGAATATTGAACACCAACATCGCTCCGGGGCTCAGAGCGCATGGCGTTCCACATCCGGTAGAGTATCTGGTCGCTCCCAACGGCACGGTACTCCACAAATATTTCGTGCCAAACTACCAGCACCGGGTGACCGGGTCGGCGATTGTTCTGGAGGAATTCGGAGTAGTGGAAGCGAACGCTCCGGTCATTACCTTGCAGAGCGGCGCGTTGACGGTGCGAGTCGGCCTCTCCAGCGCGCAAGCCTTTGCAGGGCAGGAGATCGGCTTTTTTGCGAAATTCGCGCTGGAGCCCGAATGGCACGTCTACGATACTACATTGGTCGCGTTCGACGATCCGAACGTGATAAAGCAATCGTTCTCGCTGGAGAACCTGCCGGCCTACGAAGGCAAGTTCCAGGGTCTGGGCAGCGCACTGCTAAAATTTCCGATCGACGCCGGGCCAATCACTCTATCCGGCAAGGTTCGATTTCAGCAGTGTTCCGCGAATATCTGCGAACCGCCGGAGACGCTGCCATTCGAACTTTCGTTGACGTTGGAACCGTTTATGGTTGCGACTTCGGGCGGCTAAGGCGCCACGCAGCGAAAGTTGGCGGCATCATCGATGCTGCCTTGGCCGGAATAACGCGCCACTTGAGGGTAAGGACAAAGCGGGCGAGTACGCACTACCTGCTTGTCGACCACGCGGCTCGCGGTCATTGACGCGGGAGCGGTGTCCTTTTCCACCCAGTCGATGATCGCGGTCATCGCGTCGTGCCGATCGGGACCGATGCCGCCGCCGCAGTGCCCCATACCGGGCGCCATGAACAGACGGAAGAACTGCATCGTGTCCGGCCCGTTCTTTGCCACCGCCTGCTCGTAGTAGTTCACGCCCATCATAGGCTGCAGGATGGTGTCTGCCCAGCCGTAGGTCATCAGCAGCTTGCCGCCGTGCTTTTTGAATTTCGAGAGGTCCGGGTTCTTGGCGTCAGCGAGTTTGCCCCAGTCATCGAGCAGGTGAATGTCGCGGTCGAAGTCGAAGGTCTGGTAGTCGTAATCCGGCTTCGGCGGCTTGGGCGCGAGATACTGCAATACGCCTTCCGCCAGGTTGAAGTCCGCCGGTTTACGATCCGGCTGCGTTGTGATGATCACGTTCAACCAGCCGCTGCCTGCGCCGCCGCCGAAAAGTCCGGACACCACGGCTTCGCTGCCCGGCATGAATCCCGGGAAGAATGGCTTGCCGTTGCTGATCGGACCACTGTAGACCTTGGAAATCGCCGCTGCTTGTGCGGCGGTGAGGCACTCCGGGCCGTCGGCGCCGGCGCTGCAAACCGGGACGTCGCGCGCGGGGTCGAAGTTGCACTTGCGGGGATCGTCGATGAGGCCGTCTTTCAAGCCGTCGATCGCATCGCACTTCGCCATCACCCTATCCGCGACCATCGCGAGTTTGGCGGGCGTGACCGGCGCGGCGCTGAGAGCTTTCTGATTCCAGGCGGCGCCAACGGTGAAACCGGTTTGATCCACCCAGGGCGAGTCCGCAATAATGCCGTCGAAATCGTCCGGGAAGCGCTGGGCTTCAATCAGGCCCTGGCGTCCGCCGTTCGAACAAGAGTTCCAGTAAGCGCGCGCCACCGGTTTGCCGTAGTATTCCGCGGTGATGTTCTTGGTGGTTTTAGCTGTCAAGTGCACCGCGCGATAGGCGTAGTCGATGGCCTTCTGCGGATTGCTGAGCACGAACGTTGCGCCCGGCTCTTTGCGCGCATCGTGGCCGGTGTTGGTCCCGGCGAAGGCGAACCCAAGCTTCAGCGCCTCGTTCCGCTGCGTCACGCGGCCGGGGTTGTCAAGCGCATCGCCCGCGAAGCCGCCGTTGCCGATCATGTAAAAGCGTCCGTTCCACTTGGCAGGCAGGCTGACTTCGAACCCGATCTCGGGAGACAGCAGGCCGGTGACGAGACAGTAGGCTGGCCCGGCGTCGGTGGCCGGCATCGCGGTGGCGGTGATTTGCGCGATGTCCTTGGACTTGAACTTGGCTAGATCGTCGCACGCCTTGCGCGGCTCCAGATTTGACGTGGAGTAGTCCACGAGTGCGGTTTTCAGGTCGGCGAATGCTTGCGCGCGGCACGGTGTCGCCGCCGCTGTAAACATGAAGATGGCGACGCCTAACGTGGCGCCAGTTGCCCGCATCACTGGGAGGATCATGGTCCTACTCTAATACGAGCGGGCTTCGCTTAGTTGTTTTTGTGGCCTTCGGGGCCGCCCAGGCTTCGAATCAATGCCACAGTGCTGTCATGGGGCACCGGCAAGCCGAAGCTGTCCTTACCCATCGCAATATCTAACGGTGTGAAGCCCGGCTTTGATTTGGCATCCAGCTTCGCGCCATGGTCAACCAGGAACTTCACGAGCACGTCCGAGCCCCGATTCGCGGCGCCGTGCAGCACAGTTTCACCTTTGGCATTGGTCTGATTGATGTCGAGCCCTTGATCCATGCAAAGCTTCACCGCTTCGAGCGCGTCGTTGTCGGAACCTTTGGTCTGCTTGTCGCGATAGCCGATACCGGCAGCAAACAGCAGGGCGTTGTTGCCGTCCTTGGTTGTGGCCTTCGGATCGGCTCCGGACTGGAGCAGAATCAGCATCGCGGTGGCATCGCCCGAGCGCGCCGCACGCATGAACGGCGTGGAGCCTTCGTCGAGAGCCACGTCGCCGTAGTCCATCCCGCTCCGGCCCGGCAGGTTGTGCGTCAATTTCGCGTTTACATTCGCGCCGTGGGCGAGGATGGCTTTGATCAGATCGAGGCTCGGCAGCGGGTCCAGCTCTTTGCGCAGCGGCAAGGCAGACCAGTCCTCATTGCGCATGTCGAGCGCGGCATAAAGCGCGGCGCGCCCTTTCACATCGGTCACATTCGGATCCGCGCCGCGATCCAGCAGGAATTTCGCGAACGTGTACTGCTTGTTCATGATCGAAATCACCAGCCCGCTAGTTCCATCCACGTCCGTCTGATTGATGTCGACACCGGCGTCGAGCATCACCTTGGCAGTCTCGATATCGCCTTCGCGGGCGGCGAATAAGAACGCAGTTAAACCACCGCGGGAGATCGGAGAAATCGACGAGGCGGTGCTCAGTTTTGGAATTTTAGTTTCGCGGAACGAGGATTGAACTTTCCAATCGGCCCCGTGCGCAAGCAGCAACTTCACGACCTCGGCATGGCGTTCGGCGGCGGCCCACATCAGCGCGGTTTGGTTTCGATAGGCTTCTTTCACGTTCACGTCGGCTCCGTGATCGAGCAGCGCCTTTACGGCAGCGACGTTCCCAGCGCGAGCCGATGTCATAAGGACGGTCTCGCCGTCGGGCGTGGTGCGAGTATTGGGATCGGCTCCGGCTTTCAATAGTTGCTCGATAATCGCGGCATTGCCGAGAGCGGCAGCTTCCGACAACGGCGTGGCGCCATAGCGATTGACGGCCTTCGCATTCGCGCCCGCCTGCAATAGCATCGCGACAGCGTCTGAATCATTCCAATGCGCTGCCCAATGGAGTGCGGTGGTGCCATCGGGCTGGGCGGCATTCGCGTCGGCGTGCTGCTTCAGAAGCGCCTGCAAACTGACGGCGTCGCGGTTCTGGATGGCGTCGGCGACGCTCAGGCTCGCGCTGTAACCCACGCCCGCGAGGCCGGTCAACAAAAGAATGCTGCTGAGTATCTTCATTCGCGATCCTCCGGTCACAGCTCAGTCAAAAGGCCCGTGCTGTCTCCCACGTGATCCTGTGGAACACCAGCTTTGTCCAGGATAGTCAGCAGCAGGTTCGCCATCGGCGTGCCTTCCGGATATTTCAAATGCCGACCGCCCTTCATTCGTCCGGCGGCTCCGCCGGCCACGAGTACCGGCAGCGGCGCGTGATTGTGAACATTGCTGTTGCTCATACCGCTTCCATAAAGAATGAGCGAGTGATCCAGCAGATTTCCGTCGCCATCAGGCGTGGCTTTCAATTTGCCCAAGAAGTAGGACATCAAGCTGACGTGATAGGTGTTGATCTTCGTCAGATTCTCCAGGCGCTCCGGATTGTTTTGATGATGGGACGCCGGATGGAAGCCCTCCGAGATGCCGAGCATCGGGAAGGTGCGATAACTCACTTCGCGAGCCATCATGAATGTCGAAACGCGCGTGATGTTGGCTTGGAACGCGATCGCCATCAGATCGAACATGAGCTTGCTATGTGCCTGGTGGTCGTCGGGAATACCGGTTGGAGAAGCGGGCACTGCCAGGGTCGAGTTGGCGTTCTGTTTTTCGGCGAGTTGAATGCGGCGCTCGATTTCGCGAACCGTATCCAGGTACTCGGCCACGCGATTGCGATCGTTTGGCCCCAAATTCCCTTCCAGATGCTTC
>DATHMO010000067.1:0-3396 GCA_035486995.1 Bryobacteraceae bacterium | reverse complement strand
AATTCCACTCGATGCACGGCCAGAAAAATCTGCCGGGCCTTGAGACGCGCGTAGCGGCGGACGATGTGGCGGCGCGTGGGAGCAGCCACGGCATTGCTGGCCCTGGCGTGTTCTTCGGAGCTCTCGCTCACTCGGATGCGCATTTCGTCCACGGGGTATTGCAATTCCAACAGCCGGATGTGCGGCTGCAGCGCGAGTAGCAGATCGGGCCCGAGTTCGAGCAGATCCTCGGGACCCAGCGCTTTCCGCTCCGCACTGTCGAACGCTTCGATGTGCGCCCACTCCAGGCGAATCATGTCGATCGCAAGCGCGAAATGCTTGCCCGCGAAATCCGGATGCGCCTTAAGCCAATTTTCGAGACGCGATCCCAGGTTTCGCAGCGTAAACGATTCGGATGGGCAATCGGTCAAATAGGCGCGGGACAATCGTTCGAACGCGCGCTCGCCCAGTATCGCGCATAAGCCTGGAAAATCTTCGTTGAACGAATCCAGAATGCGAAACCAGTATTGGCGATGATAAATATTCAGGCGCTCACTGGCGCTGAGGCGATCATTCGGTTTGATTAATCGCTTGGCCTCCGCACTGATCGAAGCATTCAGCGGACTCATCACCGCGCCCGCCACCCGCCGCTGGAGTTCTTCCAAGCCGATCATGCCGGGACCTCGATGAATTGCTCCGCTTTGCGAGCCTCGGCGTGGACCTCGTCAAACGACGGAATGCTGTCGTCCCATTCCAGCAGCGTCGCCGTCGGGCCAATCCGCCGGATCGCGTGCTCGTACAACTTCCACACAGGATCAAGCACCGGATGATCGTGCGTATCGAGAATGTACTTCTCGAACTTGGAGTGGCCGGCAATATGGATCTGCGCGACTCGGTCGGCCGGCACGCTGTTCAGATAATCGTACGGATCGAAATTGTGATTCTGCGACGAAACGTAGATATTGTTTACATCGAGCAAAATGCCGCAATCAGAGCGCTCCACAACTTCATTCAGAAACTCCCACTCCGTCATTTCCGAAACATGAAATTCGGCGTAGCTGCTCACATTCTCGACAGCGATGGGGACTTCCAGGAAATCGCGCGCTTCGCGAACTTTGCGGGCGGTAACCTCGGCCGCTTCGAACGTGTAGGGCATCGGCAGCAGGTCGTGCGTGTAACGGCCATCCACGCTGCCCCAACACAGATGATCGGTGAGCCACGGCGTTTTGGTTCGCTTCACGAGTGCCTTGAGACGCCGCAAATGTTCGCGATTGAGCGGCTCAGCCGAACCGAAATACATGGACACGCCGTGCTGCACCACGCGGTATTGCTCGAGAATGCGGTCCAGAATCGCGAGCGGACGCCCGCCATCGAGCATGTAGTTTTCCGAGATGATCTCGAACCAATCCACCACCGGCCTACGCTCCAGGATGTGCCGGTAATGCGGAACGCGCAGACCGATGCCAATCCCGTATTCGGTTTGGCCATTGAATCGATTGGCTGGCACGATGGAAAACTCCCAGCGAACAGCCGTTGGCTATTTCTTGGAACCGTCGGTGGCGCAACCGCCCTTGCCCTTGCAGGAGTTCTTGCCCTTGCAACCGTTGTCGCCCGAACCGCAGCCGCCCTTACCCTTGCAGGAGTTCAAGCCTTTACAAGCATGCTTCTCCACCTTGTCGTCCGCAGCCTGGCCGGCGATGGGGCTGATGCTGGAACTCGCGGATGTCAGGTCGGCTGCCGACCTGCTGTTGGTGGGCATGGAAGCCGCGCGGGCCATCGTGCCGCCCAACAAGCCAGTGAAGGCCGCCGTGAGTACCAGGGAACTCTTTGAAATTTTCATGACTTGCTCTCCTTTTGTGTTCTTACTTAAATGAGTGTCGCAGATACTAGTTTAGCGGAGCTATGCGAACCTGCGGCTACGGCGGATCCATTGCAGGACCTGGAAGCCGCTTCCGATGACGCAAAGGACGATGAATCCGAGCATGATCCATTCGGTTTCGGGGGCACCGGCGATTCTGAGGATTTGGCGGCCGAAGCGGATGGCCATAAGACCAATGATGGTGAATCGGACAGCACGCACAATCAAGACCAGGCCGAGCAGCTTGGCCCGAGGGTAGGAAAACGCGCTAGCGCTGGCGATCACCACCGTAAACGGAAACGGCGGAGGCGCGAGACAAGCGACCCCGATAGCGACGGCCGCCTGGTTGGACATGCGCCGCTTGAAGAATGCCAGACGCTGGGGCTTCATCATTTTCTTGAGACCCTCTTCGCCGCCCTTCCGGCAAACGGCATCCAGCAACAGGACCCCAAGGGCGGAGCCGATGGAAGCGGTCAGTACATAGAGCGGGAGATCGGCGTGGTTACGAACCGTGAGCGTGACTACCAGCAGATCGTTGCCGAAGGGGAGAAAGAGGAAGGACGAGTCCGCGACACCGAGCAATAGCGGCCCGAAGAGGCCGAGTTTGAGGAGCCAAACGAGCAGATGGCGGAGGACACCCTGCACGCTCGTTGGATGCTTGGGTCGCAGACAACGTGACGCGCGGTGTCACATTCCCTACGACCCGTGGCAAGCTTAGGCGCCCTGTTGAGCGGCCCTGGCGTTGAGTTGCGCGGCGATCGCTTTCATTTGCTCGCGCGTGGCGGCGGTGCGTTGGCGCCCGTTCGGCGTGGCGTCGATCAGTTTTTCCAGGTTCACGGCAAATTGCGGTCCGAACGCGGCGCGGATTTCTCCCAGCAGAAGCTCGATTTTGGCGAAAACGCCGATCTGCTCGCCGTTGGCGTCAGTGAAAAGCTCCAGGCCGATGGCGCCCCGGTTGACGAGTGCCGCAGCCATGTCCCAGTAGGTGACGACCATGCGGACGTGGCCGCTGTGCTCGCCGAAAATGGCGGCGGAAAAGTCGGCCATTGTTTGTGGATTGAACTCGCGAAAATACCAATCGCGAGCTTTGCGCATCGTCTCTTCACGACGCAATTCGTACAGTTTCAAAATGAGACCGGCTTCTTCTTGAATGGACATCCATCGCTCCTTTGCGAATTAAGCGCTGCAGCGCGCCGTACCACCTCAGTTTATCCTGACGCCGGTTCTGTAACGCGCTCTACTGAACCGCGCACGTCAGTAAGCGACACCTACTCTTGTGGCACAAATGGTGATTTGGCGCCATACGGTTCTGCAAGCGATTGCACTCCGGATCGAACGGGACCAGGTTCCCGTCGTTGTGTTCGATGCCTTCGGAGTATTTGTTCGCGATCGCGATCAGTTCATCGCGGGAACGGCGCTCCGTGGTAGTGAGCGCCGTCACCAGCAAAGGATCGGGCTGGCCCGAAGCTTCGATAGCTTTTGCCGCAGCCGGGTCGCGAACAACCACGGTTTCCACTTCGCGGATGAGGCGGTGATCGATCTTTAGGCGCAGCGCGAAG
>DATHMO010000066.1:0-12919 GCA_035486995.1 Bryobacteraceae bacterium | reverse complement strand
CTTGCCCGGCTCGGCGTCCAGCTCAAACAGGGCCAGCAGTTCGCGCGACCGTTCGCGCGCCGTCGGCCGCGCCAACCCGTACATTCGACCGACAAACTCGGTGAACTCGAGTCCCGTCAAATGATCGAACAGCAGCGATTCGTCCGGCACCAGGCCGATCTTGCCCTTCACCTCCTGCGCGTGTTCTGGCATCGCCAGGCCCAATAGCTCGATGGTCCCCGATGTCGGCGGAGCCAGGCCCATCAGCATCTTGATGGTTGTGGTTTTGCCCGCCCCGTTCGGCCCCAGAAAGCCAAAGAAACAGCCGCGCGGGACTTCCAGATCCAGCCCGTCCACAGCCGCCTTATTTCCATATACTTTGCGCAAATTGTGGATGGCGAGGGCGGGGCTTGGGTCCATCTGTTCCATGGTACAAAAAGCGGGGGCGTACTCAAGCTTTTCATGGAAACAGTCGATAAACCAAGCGTGACAGCTCCCGCCAGTACGCCGACGGTACGCGAGCGATCCCTGCGTGCCTTGGGGCAACTTCCGCCCTTTTCGCCGATCTTGAATCGCTTGATCGCCAGCCTAGCCAGTGAGGATGTCTCGTTCGCCAAGATAGCTGAGCTGATTGAGAAAGACACGGCTCTGGCCGGCAACATCTTAAGGCTTGTGAACTCGGCGCTCTATGGCTTTCCAGGCACCGTCAACTCCATCCGTCACGCGGTTTCGTTGCTGGGTCTCAATAAACTGCGCAACGCGGCTCTCACCATGTCGGTCGCCCGCATGTGGAATCAGGTGAAGACCCCTCCCGGATGGTCGACGCCCAATTTCAATCAGCACTCAGTTGGCGTGGCCATTCTGGCGGATCTATTGGCTCAGAAACTCAATGTAGACTACGCCGAGGGTGGGTTTGCCGCCGGCCTCTTCCACGATCTCGGCTTGTTGCTGATCGCCATCGGCCTGCACGACGAATACAAGCAGATCTCGCTGCTCTGCCAGCGCGAAAAGAAGTGGACCAACGAATACGAAATCCAGATTCTGGGCATGACGCATGCAGAGTTATCGGCCGAGGCGCTAGCCGAATGGAACCTTCCGGAACCCATCCAGACCGCCGTCCGTTATCACGTCGCTCCAGACACCGATCCCACGCCCGTCCAGGCTGGCCAGCTCACCTTGAGCCGCGTTCTAAATGCCGCGGACCGCTACGTCAAAGGCAAGGGCATCTTCGTCAGCCTCTTCGAAAGCCCCAGCAATGAGCCTGACGACGTGTTGGAAACTCTCGGCCTCGGTGAGCGGTTACCAGTAATCTTGGCCGACTTCGAAAACGACTTCACCGCCATCAAAGCCTACTTTTAACGTAAGCGGGGCAGTCCCCGGTCTTGTGTGGGGCGGACCCCAGGTCCGCAGCCGACGCCCTCGTCGGGCTATTTCTTGTGGCGTGTTCCTTAACACTGTTTCGCAAGATACGGTAAAATCGGATGTTTTGAGCGCCGCCGCACTCGAACTAACTGGCCTGATTTACGATGCCGCCGCCGACGCGTCTCGCTGGCCGGCGTTTCTGGCCGCATTCGCTCGCGCCATTGGCACGCCACGCTGCGCCCTGCTGATTCACGACACCGGTGGGGACGGGGTTGCCGCGGTCTGCTGGCACGGGTGGTCCGACGCCGACGTCCAGCTCTACTTCGATCAATATATGGCCGGGGATGCATGGCGGACTCCCTCTTTTCTCGCGTCGGAAGGCGTCGTAGCCGCCGATTACGAACTCTATCCGAGGGAAAAGGTTGAGGCGACCCGAACCTTTCGTGAATTCTACGCTCCTAGAGATTCTATTCACAGCATCGGGGGAGTGATTCTCATCACCCCGACCGGTCAGTCGTTGATTACCTGCCAACGCGGCGCTCTAGCCGGACCGTTTGGAGAAAACGAAAAATCGCTCTTTCGCCTGCTCATACCGCATTTGAAGCGCGCCGCTCTGTTGCACGGCGAACTCGGATCTCTGCGGCGCCAGCTCACCACATTCACCGGCCATCTCGATCGCTACCCATACGCCTTCCTGTTGGCTGACGCCGAACGCCGCGTCCTCTATTCCAACACCGCCGCGCGCGAGATCGTGAGGGTGCGGGACGGCCTCGCGATCGAGAATGGCCGTCTCTTCGCCACTTCGCCACAAACGGAAGTAGCATTCGCTAAAGCGATGGCAGAGACAGGCGCCGGCCTCAGCCCGGCCCTGCGACGGCTGGAAATTCTCCGGCCGTCGGGCCGCAAATCGTATCGAGTGATTCTCATGCCAATCGATGACTCGCGCACAGTCCCGCTAGGCGTCGCCGTGCCCGCCGTTAGCGTTCTCGTCATCGATGTAGAATCTTTTGCCGCGCCGGCCCCGGACGTCTTGCGCGAGCTTTTCTCATTCACTCCGGCGGAAGCACGCGTGTCAGCCAAGCTGGTGCTGGGGCAAAACGCCGAGGAGATCGCCGCCGAATCCAAAGTTTCGGTCGAAACCGTTCGGACTCACATCAAGCGTGTCTACTCCAAAACCGCCACCAGCCGCCAGAGCGAACTGGTGTCTCTCATTCTCCGTTCCATACCGTTTCGATGATTTAGTACCTGGGTCACCCATGTGGGTGACGACAAGCCACTCCTTGGTCTGATACTTTCTCCTAAAGGTGCCAACACCAGCGGAAAGGTCAAGAATTATGACTCGATTTGTAACAAAGTGGGCAATAATCACGACGGCGTTAGCTGTCGCGCACCTCTATGCCGATGCTTTATCGCCCACCCAGTATTCGGGTGAGGCGTTCTCGGGAGCGTCTGGAGAAAACATCACCGGCCCCGGAACCTTCACATACAATAGCGGAGCTGTGACCACCACGCTCACGCTGTCCTACACGGCGATACCGACCTTGTTGGAGTCCGGCGACTACGCCTACAGCGACGGCGATGCTTCCATCACTGGAAGCGGCAACAACGGAGTAAACGGAGGGGGGGAGAGTGGCTCGGTAGGACATGCTTCAATCACTTACTACTACATGGTGACCGGGTCAAAGTCGGAGCAAGTACCCATCTTCATCACCGCGAGCGGCGCAGCATCAGCAACATCGCCATTCAATGGAACTGCGGAGGCGCAAGCCGTATTGGAATCGGCCGCGGGTATCCTGTGCGCGACCACTGTAAACGGCGGCAACTGCGGAGACCCCGGCAGCCTCGCCTTCTCGAATTCGCCGCTTTCATTCGACGCCACCCCGGGAACCCTTTACTCGATCGTTGTCGAGATCGGGGGCCAAGCGGACAGCGAAGCGGGGGAAGGGGAAGCGACTTGGTCCGCTTCCGTCGATCCCCAGGTTGAAATCGATCCGTCGTTCGCCGACGCCAGCGACTTCACGGTGAACTTCAGTCCGTCCCCAGTTCCAGAGCCGAACAGTGTTGGACTCATTGGGACCGCCCTAGCGTTGCTGGGAGCGTCACGCTGGCTCAAACGAAGAATTTGGTAGCCAGGTCACCCATCTGGGTGACGACAAACCGCGCCTCTGTCTGATACATTCCCTTAAAACCAAAAATAGAGGGAGTTGCCTGTGCAGAGGATGAATCGGCGTCTGATTGTGTTGTCGTGTTTCCTGTTCATAGCGGTTGTAGCCACGCCGCGCATCTTCGCGGTGCCCATTACGTACACACTTACCGGGTATGTAACGGCCAATGGCGGTGGGACAGGGCCAACTGAGAACACCGTGCAATTTTCCTGGACCGTCAACGCAGATACCAGCAGCATCACCAACCCGTCGCCTGGCATGTTCCAAGTACCCGCAATAACCAACACCCTCACTTTGGTCGGCGACAAGACCACGGGAATCGAAAACGTAACCGTGTACTTGAACACAACCACGGGCACGGTTACGTTCGGCAACATTCCCGCTGGAGGAATTGGGCTGACCAGTTCGTCACTCACAACTTGGAATCTCGCGTCTCCAATCGGAGCGCTGAATGGTTCGAATGTGGTGGTTAATGGAGTGATCACGGAATCGGGTGGGTCTGGCATAATGCTCCACGGCGTGGCGAGCCCTGGAAGTGGCGCCAGCCCGTCGTTTCAAGCCGCATTGTCCGTTCCCACCATCACCGGCGTGTCGAACGCGGCCAGCAATAACGCGCAGGCACTTCCAAACGGCCCAATTGCACAGGGCGCCATCTTCGTTCTATTCGGAAGCGACTTAGGCCCCGCGAACTTCTCCTTCGCTCCAGCCGCGTTTCAGACCACCAGTTTGAGTGGAACCACGGTCGCGGTGACGCCAACGAACGGCACATCGGTGAATGTGCCCTTGTACTACACCTCGGCAGGGCAGATCGCCGCTCTGCTTCCCTCCGATATTCCTAGCGGCGCTGCGACCATCGCGGTGAGTTATAGCGGGCAAACCAGCCCGGCGGTCCCCTTTACGGTGGTCGCGAATAATCTGGGCCTCTTCACCGTAAATTCGGCTGGCGACGGGCCCGGCATCGTCACCAATCTCAACTACAGCTTCGTCACAGCCAGCAAGGCTTCCAACTGCGGTGCGCCCCTTACAGGATGCGGTGCGGCCAATCCGGGCGACATATTAGTCCTGTGGGGCACTGGCCTTGGCCCCGTGAACGGAAGCGACACTGGCGGTGCAGGCCTGGGAGTAAACATGCCGGACATTCCGCTCAAGCTGTGGCTCGGCGGGGTAGAGGCCACCGTGAGTTATCAGGGACGGTCGGGCTGCTGTGTTGGAGAGGATCAAGTTATATTTACCGTTCCGGACAACGTGCCCACCGGTTGCGCGGTACCGCTGCTGGTTCAGATCAACAACCAGGTCAGCAACGGTGTCCTGATCCCGGTAGCCAATGGCAGCCGCGACTGCACTCCGACGAACCCAGCGTACGCTGCCGCCAACGTGGAGCAAGATGCCCTTGCCGGGAAAACGGGCGGCTCGGGTCAGATATCGCTGAACAGCAGCGGAGGGACAGGGAGTCCGGACAGCGCTACTTTTCAGTTCTTCGAAATTACTTCGTTTGACCCTGGGACTCAAGCCTTCTTCGTGTCCTTCATCGACGACCTGGCTCCCGGCACCTGCGCCGTTTACAACAACCTCCTCAACACCACCAGTCCCCCGGCCGGGACTGGCCCAGCGGACGCCGGGTCCAGTTTCACCATCACAGGCCCGAACGGAACGCTCACCGAGCAGGCGGGCAACTCGCAGCTTAGCGCGAAGGGTACATTTCTGGTGCCTGGCAATTTCACTGTCAGCGGCACCGGCGGCGCGGACATTGGCGCATTTCAGGCCAACGTAACCATCCCGTCGTTCGTAACATTGACCGCTCCCAGTTTGACGAATCCGCCTTCGAGCGTTACCCGTTCGAACGGAATGACGTTCAGCTGGACTGGAGGCGGCCCCGACGTAACGGTTGAATTGCAGCTATACGGCGCCACCGACAACACCGGGCTCACCGGCTCCCAGGTGGTCTGCCAAGTGCCGTCCAGCCTGGGTACGTTCACCATTCCCCCGTACATCATGTCGGCGCTCCCGGCGGGTGATTTCGGCTTCTTCAATTTCGCGCAGTTCGCACCGGAAGTTCCGTTCACGGCCACCGGCCTGCTTGCCGGTCAGATTGAGAGCTTCGGACCGGGCGGATCGTTCGGCGCCTTCACGTTGAAATAAGCGGTTGCTGCCTAACTTGTGGATGAAAGAACTTGCGCGCATCGTCAGACAGAAGTTCTTCTTGAGGAAACTCCCGCTCACGATGCGCTGCCCCACGTCATTCATGTCCGTTTGCGAGAGTACGCAAACGTCTCGGGCATTTACTGACCTGTGCAGGTCACATTATCGTTCCAGTCCATGTACGGACCCATCGGGTTGGACCGCCAAGCCCAGACGTGAAGTTCGAAGAACGAAGGTATGTTGTATCGGTTTGGGCTATCGACGAACAGGAAGGTCTGCCCCTCGAGAACCGGCGAACCGGTGTTACTCTTCAGCCAGGTCGCGGCATCCACGATGAACTCGACGCCCACCAGAGTCATTTGACCGTTCAACGGCTCGTAAATCAGGGCTTGTGGATGCGTGGGATCCAGGGTTCCATTGAGCAGAGTGGGATTGACGTAGTGGATGCCCATCGCACCGTGGTCCGAGCCACTGACGCAGCCCAGGAAAGGGCCGTATCCCGCTGCTTTGGCGGCGGTGACATCCTGGAATTGCCACGTTGAATTGCGAACAATTTGAACCAGCGCGCTCTGGTCTGCGCCGATGCTCGGCTGAGCCGAGGCGACGAACGAAAGGGCCACCGTGGCAAGCACAATGTGCGAAGCCACAAACGCTAGCTTTTTCATGTCTTGAATCTCGTTTTTCATCTTTTGACTGCCTCCAACTTAAATAGGCGCAAAAGGCGATGCCAACGGATCATGCGCTGCAGTAATTCTTGGGCTTGGCGTGGAGAGCTCGCGCGGGCTTTGCGCCACCTAGATGTAGAATTCGCCCGTCCCGATAATCTCGGCCGGCCCCGTCAGGTACACCGAATCGTCCCAGCGTAAGCGCAGCGATTCGCCCGCCGGAGTGCGCACCATCACAGGACTCATCGCCACCTTGCGGAGGATCGCGGCCACCGCTGCGCCTGTCGACCCCGTCCCAGAACTCAGCGTCACGCCGGCGCCACGCTCGTAAAAACGCACGTCGATGGTGTATTGATCAACCACGCGGACGAACGACACATTGGTTCTCTTCGGAAAATGCGGATCACCCTCGATCTCGGCGCCGAGCGTGTCCCAATCCGCCGGAAACTCATCGACGAAAACCACGCACTGCGGATTCCCGACGTCCACCAGCGTCACCTCTTGCGAACCACGCCGCAGCATTAGCGAATACCGGATCTCGCGTTCGTCGAACTTCGGCGTGCCCATGTCCATTTCGAAAAGGAACCGGCGGCCGTGGCGTTCCAGCAAGTGCAGATGCTTCATGCCGGCCCCGGTCTTGATCACCAGATCGTGGCCCGCCCGTCCGGAATCGATCAGCAGCGCCGCCGCGCACCGCGTACCATTGCCCGACATCTCGGGCTCGCTGCCGTCGGCGTTGAACAATCGAATGGAACGGTCGCGAACCAGCATCCAGCCGTCGGCGCCAATGCCGATGTGGCGATTGCAAATCGCGCGCGCCGTGGCCGGCAGATCGACGTCGGGCACCTGCTCGGCCCAGCTCAGCAGGAAGTCGTTTCCCGCGCCGTGCGCCTTTGTAAATGGAATCTGCATGCACTAATCCCGTTTATAAATCTCCACCACGGCAGCACCTTTCATCTTGACCGTTTGTACCAAATGATAGCGTGGACCAGACCTAAGAGTCGCCCGCTGTATGGCAGTTGCAACCGTGTCTCCGGCGAAAGTCACGGCCCATTCCTCGTGCAAAAACAAATCGGGACGTGTAGTAGCCGCCATCCACTCGGGTTCGTCCCCGTCATATAACGCCTCCCGTAAAGGGATTCCGGCTGCGCGCAGAACTCCCGTGAGATCTCCGAAACTGGTCACGATTCCACCGCCGGAACTCGAACCATACGCCGCGACCAGATCCTTCGCCGCAGCTTGCGTCCAGGCGCGCCGCGTGATCGAGTTGACTTGCGATTCTTTCCAGGTGATCCAATCGCTGGGCTGCCGGCGGATCAGCCACGGAGCCGCGGCGGCAATCAAAATCGCGATGGCCACCCACGGCCGCCAACGTTCGGTCCCGACAAGCACAAGACAGCCGCCGGCGATCGCGATGAGTGGCAGCGCCGTCAGCGCGTACCGGGTGTTGTAGTAAGAAAAAGGCCAGAGCGTTGGAACGTAGATGGGTGTGCCTCCCGAATGCATGCTCCATACGTAGAACAGCGGTGCAAACGCGGCAAACAACAGCGGCCAAAACACCCGTTTCCAAACGACGCCCGTGAGACCCGCAATTGCGATCACGATGGCGATCCATCCCGCGCACATTTGCACGGCAGTTCCGTAGTAAAGACTCGCCGCTTTCCAATCGTGATCGCCGCGATACGGCGCCATGTTGTGCGTCAGCGCTCGCCGGTAAATACTCATTGCGGAATACGGCCCGTTGAAAAATTCAAGTGGGTTCGAATAAATCCACCAATTGTGCCCCAGCCAGTACAGAGGCCCGAACACCGCCAGGATCGAGAAAATGAGCGGGGCGGTGATGCGCTTGTAACGGCGGCCGGCGATCACGAAATAGATCGCGACGAATGGAATAACGAACCAGCCCTCGTAGCGCGCGAGCGACCCGGCGATGCTGGCAATTCCCGCGCCAACGACAGCCCACAACGATTGCGTTTGGCCAAATACGACTGTGAAGTAGAGCAGCGCCATCAGCGCGGCCAGCACTACGGTCTCGGTCATCGGCGTCGCTTGAAGATAGAGGAGATTCGGATTGAAGGCCAGCAACCCGAGCGCAGCCAGCGCCGCCGTGGACGATTGCGTGGCGCGCTTCATCGCCGCATAGAGAAAAACGCCGGCGAAAACAAAGCAGGCTGACGACGGAATCGCTCCCGCCAATCCGCTTTGCCACAGGCTGTTGTTCCGCACGAATGCGAGCATCAAGACGTGCGGGAGCGGCAGCCAGACGGTCCCGATTTGGTCGTACCCCGGTCGGCGCGAATCGACGATGCGTCGTGCGATATTGAGATGCGCCTCGGCATCGCCGTAGTACAAAGTCCAGCCGGAATGATTTACGTATATGGTGGCTGCGCCGCCTATCGCGACCAGCACAACCAGGACCAGCGCGAGTTCGAGCCAGTTTCGCTTCAAAACTCGGTGAAGTCCCGAAACTCCTGGAACCTCGCGTCGATCTCTTTGCGAGTGAGGGTACGAAAACGATCCACGCCGAATTTCTCGCAGCAGAAGCTGCCCATGACCGAACCGTAGATCACTGCGCGGCTGATTTCCTTGGCGCTCGCATGGCCCGACTTGAGATCGATGCCCTTTTCCGCCAGATAACCGATGAAACCACCGGCAAAGCAATCGCCCGCGCCCGTGGGATCGAATACTTCTTCGAGCAGGTACGCCGGAACAATGAAGTGCGAATCACCGTGGAACAGAATGGCCCCGTATTCGCCGCGTTTGATCACCAGCGTTTTCGGTCCCATCGCCATGATCTTCGCGGCCGCCCGCTTGAGATTGTTCTGGCCGGAGAGCATGCGGGCTTCGCCATCGTTGATCAGAAGAAAATCCCAATCCTTGATTGTCTTAAGCAAGTCCTCACGAAAATCCTGGATCCAATAATTCATAGTGTCGCCGCCGGCCAGCCGCAGACCGTTCATCTGCTCGCGCACGCTGCGCTGCAGAGCGGGCTGGATGTTGCCGAGCAACAGGTAAGGCGATTTCTTGTAGCTCTCGGGCACCTTCGGATTAAAGTCCGCGAAGACGTTCAGATCGGTGGTCAAGGTGGTGCGGTCGTTCATGTCCTGGGAATAAACGCCGGCCCAAAAAAATGTCTTTCCGCCCTTGACCCGCTCCAAGCCTTCCAGATCAATGCCGCGATCGGTCAGCAGCTTTTCGTCTTCAGCGGCGAAGTCGTCGCCAACCACGGCCACAACTTTGGTCTTAGCAAAATAGCTGGCGGCCAAACAAATGTAAGTGCATGCGCCACCGAGCATGCGTTCAACTTTGCCATGCGGAGTCTCAACTCCGTCGTAGGCTACGGATCCAACAACGACAATAGACATAGTTTTGATTCTATATGAGCGGCACCGATTTTGGCTCTATGCTAGCGCAGATCGACCACATTCGCGCCCGTGATACGGAACGACTCGCGCTCTTGCACGAACACCACCGCGCGCAAGTTTTCGCGCTTCCATTCCTTGGGCAGGCGCAACGTGGATACCAGTTGGCCGCCGTTGGCGCCGTTCGGATCGATCTTTCCAATCACGCCGAAGCTCCGGACTACTGGGGAGTGCCGCAGTGTGTGCCCGGCGTTTTCGCCGCGCGGTACGAACGTGGTCAGATTGTTCTCAGTGACGGCCAGGAAGACATTGGACTCGCGCAGCTTGGCGGTCTTAGAGTTGAGCCGCAGGGAAAGATCCAGGAGTTCCGGGTCGCGTGAATTCGGACTGGTTCCAAGGTCGATCTGCGTGGTCTCGGCTTGCGCCGCGGCCCCGATCTCGTGATATGCGCGGCTGGCATCGCTACCGACGAATTGGACCACTCCGTTCACCACCATCTGTGGAGTGAAAATATCGGTGGCGTGAAATGCGACGGCGTAATCGTTTTGACGCGCGCGATATTGGGGCGAGGAAAACGGATCGTTCCAGCCCAGCTGATTCCAGTAATCGACGTGCTCTTCGAGCGCGATCACCTGTGCTCCGGGCACGGGCTGCATCTGCTCCAGCCGCGATAGGAGGCGATCGGCTGAGGGACAACTGGAACAACCCTCGCTGGTGAACAATTCGACAATCACCGGGACGGGGTGATCAGCCGCAAAGGCAAACGGGATGCAAAAGAAAAGCAAGCCCAAGAACCGCATACCTTTAGGATAATCTACCCACGTATTGCACTTCTTCCTCGAGGTCCAGGCCGAACTGAGCGCGCACGCGCGATTTCAGATCGATGATCAGCGCACACAAATCGCGAGCCGTTCCCCCGCCGTCGTTATAGATCAAGTTGGCGTGATAATCCGCTACGCGAACCCCGCCGAGGCGCATGCCCTTGGCGCCCACTTGCTCGAGGAAATAGGCGGACGGAGCCTTGCCCTCGCGCACCACGCGATCCGGTATCTGCCGCCGGACACCGTCAGGCAGGTCAGCGAGAATCAGATTCTTGAATATGCTCCCGGCGCATTTCATCGAGGCCGGATATTTTTCCAGACGGACCTTCAGAATGTCGTCGGCGGTCTTGCGCAGTTCGGCGGCCGGCGCCGGTGTCATGCGTAGTTCGACGCCGAGGATGATCCAGTCCTTCTGTTGCTTGAAGATGCTCTCGCGATAGCGGAACTGGCATTCCGGCGCAGCGAAACTGCGCGTGACGTCGCAATCCAGAAAACGAACTCGTTCCACCCGCTCCTCGATGGAATGTCCATACGCCCCGGCGTTGCCGTAGATCGCCGCGCCCACCGATCCTGGAATGCCGGTCATGGTTTCCAGCCCGCGCAGGCCGTGCTCGATCGAATCGTCGACGAGCGCCTGAAGTTCCACGCCGGCCTCGGCGCGAACGAGCGTCCCTTCGCGTGAAATCTGATTCGCTGTCAAGCGCAGCACGATGCCGTCGAAACCATCGTCAGAGACGATCAGATTAGTTCCGGCGCCAATCACAATATAGCTTGCCCCGCTCGACTGCGCGATCCGGAGGGCAGCGCAAAAAGCGGGCTCGGAAGCGGCTTCCACATACAACGCCGCCGGTCCGCCAATCCCAAACCTGGTGTGATCGCTGAGCAGGATTCCCTCCGACACGGATACATTGGGAATACGGGCAAGGCGATCGATTGTTTCTCTCGCGATCATCTTGTCCAAATTATAAAGGAGCAATCGAGTGCCACCCGGCTTTTCTGGTTTTCCCGATGAGATGGTCAAATTCTTACGTGCCCTGAAACGTAACAATCGCAGGGAGTGGTTCCAGCCGCGCAAACACCTGTATGAGCAGCACGCGAAGACCCCGATGCTGGAGCTGGTGTGCGCGATCAATGCAGAGATGGCCAAGTTCGCTCCCGAGCATGTTACGGAGCCCAAAAACGCGATCTTTCGAATCTATCGCGATACCCGTTTCAGCACCGACAAAACGCCATATAAAACGCACGTAGCGGCCTCGTTTTCGCGGCGTGGCAACGGGCGGTTGGGAGCGGGCGGGTTCTACTTCAGCGTGTCGCCTGAAACGATCGAAGTGGCGGCCGGCATTTACCATCCGGATCGCGATGTGACGTTAGTGGTGCGCAATCATATCGCGGAAACGCACCGCGAGCTCATGCGGATTCTCGCGGACAAAAAGGCGCGCAAGCTGACAGGTGATCTGCAAGGAGACTCGTTGACCCGGGCTCCCAAAGGATTCGACCCGGAACATCCCGCGGCCGGCTTCATCAAAAGGAAAGACTGGGTCTTGGATGTGACACTGGATCCGAGTCTCGCGACCTCGCCCAAGCTGCTGAACGAGATTGTGACGCGGTTTCGAGCGATGGCGCCACTGCTGCATTACTTGAACCGGCCGCTGCTCGCGCGCAAGCCCGCTAGGGACTTACTAGAAGATCGTTGGTGACCGAGAATACGCCTGGCACACCGTTGGCGGCGATTCCCGCGACCTGCTTATCGCCCGTGTTGCCGACCGCTCCGTTCAATGTCACGTGACCGTTCTTGACGATGATATGGATGGTCGGCACGGCGCGCAGGCTGTACATCTCAAGACCGGGCCGCCCGTAGATGGCCCGATAGACGGCACGGCGGATCTGATCGTCCATCGGCGAAAGCGGCAGAACCTCGATGTTATTTACGACATTCTCGACGCCCTCAATCTTCTTTACCGCCTTCTCGGCGTCGCTCTTGAGGACCGGCTTGGTCACTTGGCCGAACAGCGTCACGGTGTAGCCGTCCACTTTATATGCGAGATTGTCAAAAACGCTGTAGTAGGGAAGCGTCACCAACTCGTGGCGCACTTCTCGCACAATTCGGTCCTCACCTTTGGCCGATGCTTGGTCCGGGGCTGAAATCGCCGGGACCGACAGGGCAAGCGTGAAAAGTGAGGCAGCTAACACGGGATAGGGTTGCATAAACTCCTCCCCGGGTTGGATGCCGATTCATACCCATAAGTTTTACTTGAATTGACAAAACGGGATGTCTCCGTGCGGATTGGTTTGTTGGGGAAAGGGATCCCGCACGGAGACGTAGCTGCTTAATTGTTCTCCTAGACGAACGACGGGCGCATCAGGTTCCGTAAGGAATTGTACGGGCTAGAACGCGCGGGACGTACCGCGACCTTAGTTCTATCACT